>DATJNW010000031.1:0-62706 GCA_035507655.1 Bryobacteraceae bacterium
CGCGATCGCGGTTCTCGTTCGCAACACGCTGGAGAGCGAGTTCCGGCGAGTGAATCCGCGCACCGCACGAATCATACTTCTCGATATGGCCCCGCGTGTTCTCGGCACGTTCTCGGAGGGGCTTTCCGAGTCCGCAAGGAACCGACTGCAAGCACTCGGCGTCGAAGTCCGGCTCGGTCATGCAGTCGAGCAGATTGATGCTGACGGTGTTGTCGTGGGAGGCGAACGAATTGCCAGCAAAACTGTGATCTGGACCGCCGGAGTGACGCCGTCTCCGGCGGGAAAATGGTTGAACGTCCCGACGGATCGCGCCGGACGCGTTCGCGTTCAACCCGACCTCTCGGTACCTGGCCACTCCGAAATATTCGTCGTTGGCGACACGTCGTCGCTTGATCAGGACGGCAAGCCGTTGCCGGGTGTCGCACAAGTTGCGATGCAGCAGGGACGATACGCAGGAGATCTGATTCATAAACGTGTCACAGACGGTCCAATGCGGAAACCCTTCCGCTATTTCGACAAAGGCAGCATGGCCATCGTCGGTCAAAACTTTGCCATCCTGCAGAGCGGCAAGGTTCAACTCGCCGGGTTCGTGGCGTGGCTCGCTTGGGCTGGAATCCACCTTCAGTTCTTGGCGCAGTCCAGTCTGCGCCTGAGCGTGTTTGTCCAATGGGTCTGGACGTACATCACGGGTCAGCGTGGATCGAGGCTTATCGTAAATCACTATGGCCCCGACCGAACGAAACAGGAAACGGCTGAAGCTCCGGCGCAGTTGACCAGTTCCAGTAGATAAGAGCTGTTTCAGACGTCTCAGCCGGGGGAACCGCCACAAAGCGGTAATGCAAAACCACGCGAGTCCTTAGAGCGGGGGCCGCGATCCGCAAAACTGCGCCTTCACAATACGATCTCGGTCGGCTATGTCCGAAACGGCCTGAGTCAACAATTCCTCCCGTAGGGCACACTGCCACGGAAGGCGGAGCAGAGCCTCGAACTTAACACGCTCCTACATGTCGCGCCGATGCTGGTTATATAGCCCCTAATTCAGTATTACGAGAACGTGGGGATCTGGTTTTCGGATTGAGAATCAAAATGGAGCTCTCGCTTCGTCCCAGCCGAGATGCTCGTCGTCGCGGAGAATGCGCATCAACTCCGGAATCGCCAGCGTCGGATGCGTATCGTTAAGCTGGATCGCGACCTCTTCCGGAAACGCGCTCCAATCCGTGTTCCCGCTTGTCGCGCCGCACCAGATCCGCCAGCGAGCAGGGGACCAGAGAATACTTCTGCACGAAGCCCTAACCCGGACTGGTCGAATCGTCGGGGTAGAGCACGCGGTTGAGCGATTCGGCTTCCAGAGTCTCGGCCACGGCGCCCACGAAGTCACCGTGGGCCGCGATCGCGATCGGCACATTCTTACTTGCCGACTTGGCGTGGTACCAGGCAAGACGCAAATTCGGAACCAGAATCCTGCATTTCTTCGGTGGACTTTCCGCCACCGCCGCGGCGTGCATCGCCGACCGCGGCCTTTGGGTCGCGCCGCGTCGGAACGCTACTGTTTTCAAAATTCGTGATCGGTCTGGATGCCGTGTCCGCGCCACTGACAGGTGCTACTGGTCTTTCTCCGCTTGTGTTCGTTGGTCTGGACGCGATCGGCGCGGGATTGTGGACCGCGTGCTATGTGGGGCTGGGAGACATCTTCAGCAACCAGCTCGACCGCGTCGCGATGCACCTTGCGCGATTCGGAACTGTCGACACGCTTGCCGTGACCGCAGCCTTCGCGTTCTATCCGCTCCGCCGGTTGCTGCATTGGCATCGCTTAATCCGCTACTTCCATATTGCGCGGATCACACCAATTGGTTTCCAACCAAGTTAATCGCGCGTCGCTCATGAAAAGTGGGTTCCTCGTAATGCTTAGATGCAAATCGGTCCTTCTCACAGCCCTCCTCGGAGTGACTCTCGCCGGATGCGGCGGGAAGATCCAGTATCCGAACTATTACATTTTGAGCCTGCCTGCTCCACCGAGCGCGCAGCGAACGGCCCCGATTCTCGGCTCGGTGGCGATTCGCGAATTCACCGCTCCCGGGTTCTTGACCGGAAGCGCGATCGCGTATCGCCCGTCTCCGGAGCAAATTGGTTTCTATGATTATCACCGCTGGGCAGAGGACCCCCGGCACGCAGTTGCCGCCGCTGTGGTCCGCGAGATCGAGTCGCGCGGAGTTTTTCAATCGGTTGATCTGTTCGACGGGCGATCGTCACCAGCCTACATCGTTTCCGGCCGATTGGATCATTTGGAAGAAGTCGACGGCCGCGACGCAGTTTCGATTGAAGCCAGTTTGTCCGCAAAGCTGACTGAGGTTGCCAGCGGCAAAGTGCTCTGGCAGGGCAGTTCCACCGAAACGACGAAGCTGGACCAACGGTCGATGGCCGGCGTCGTCGCTGAAATGTCGAGAGATGTGAGCGTCGCTGTCGAGCGGCTGGTTTCGTCAATGCAGGATCGCATCTTGTCGCAAGGCAGCCTAAATTTTGAACGCTAGGAGAACCGAGAATGGCTGACGTAGATATAGCCAAAAAACGAACCGGCTTTGCCCAGAGCCTACAAGAAGTGCTGGCGCCTTCGATGATTCTCGCTATGGCCGCGGGGATCGTTTTTCTAATCGCGGGAAACTGGAATACATGGGCGAGTGAGCAGCTTTTGCAAAAAACCGACGACGCCTACCTCCGTGCCGATCTGACGCCGCTCAGCACCAAGGTCGCCGGCCTCGTTGCGACCGTCGCCGTCTCCGACTATCAGACTGTGAAAGCCGGAGATCTCCTGGTCCAGTTGCGCGATGACGATTTCAGCGCGCAGGTTCGGCAAGCGGAAGCCGTTGTGATCGCCGGTGAAGATGCGATCACCAACAATCAGCGCCAGAAAGAGCTGCAGGACGCACGCATCGTTCAGGCCGAGAACGGAATCAACGCCGCGGGGGCGGATATCGCTGCGGCCCAGGCTGGAATTGAAGCCGCTAACTCGGCGATCGTAACCGCGCGCAGCGGAGTGGCGGCGGCGAATGCTGACGCGCAGCGCACATTTTTAGAACGGCGGCGGCAGGAGGCGCTCATCGCGAGCGAGTCCGCGACACGGCAAAAACTCGAGCAAGTGGTGGCCGACGAAAAAAGATTCCGGGCGCAACTCGCGAGCCGCGAGAGCGATGTGTCCACTGCCTTCGCCCAACTGGCAAGCCGACAAGCTGATCTGACCCGAGCCCGCGCGAAACTAGCCAGCACAAAGGCGGAGCTCGAAGCGCAGAAGCGCCAGCGCGCGGTTCTGGATTCGCAGGAAATGATGTTGCGAGCCGATCTCAACGCAAAGAAAGCGTCGCTTTCGCTCGCCAGGACGAATCTCGGTTATACCCGGATTGTGGCGCCCACAAGCGGCGTGGTCAGCGAACGGAAAGTTCGTGCGGGGCAACTGGTCAGTCCCGGAACGCAGGTGATTTCGCTGGTGGAGAGCGACGTCTGGGTCGAAGCCAACTTTAAAGAAACCCAGATGCTCCATTTTCGGCCCGGCGATCCGGCGGAAATCCGTGTAGATGCGTTTCCAGGAATGAACCTTCGGGGGAAGGTGGATCAAGTGGCGCCGGCGAGCGGGTCGCAATTTGCTTTACTGCCGCCCGATAATGCGACCGGAAACTTCACCAAAGTCGTTCAACGCGTGCCCGTGAAAATCGTGCTTGACCGCGGTCAGTCCGGGTTGGAACGCTTGCGCCCGGGGCTTTCGGTGATTGCGACGGTTCGCACCGAGGGAGATGCGAATTGATGGAGAGGTTTCGATGACCGCCACGGAAGCCACAACCGCAGCGGCTTTGGTCCAACCTGCGCGACCCCAGCTCAAAACCAATCCTTATATCGGAATCTTGGGTGTTTTTCTGGGAGCGGGAATCGGGACGTTGAACGCGCGGCTGGTCAGCGTCGGCCTGCCGGATTTGCGCGGCACGCTCGGTTTTGGGTTTGATGAAGCGTCCTGGATCCCGACCGCGCTCAACATGGCGACCATGTTCAGCGGAGTTTTTGTCGTCTTCTTTGGAGCGTTTTACGGTCCGCGCCGGATTCTTCTGCCCGCCGCCGCCGCTTTTACGCTGGCCTCCGCAGTCTTGCCGTTCGCGACCGGCTACTGGGGGATGCTGGCGCTAACCGTAATCGCCGGAATCGCGTCGGGCACCTTCTATTCGCTGACGATGACTTTCGTCTTAACGGCGCTCCCCAAGAGGCTCATTATTTTTGGGATCGCGGCATACGCCGCCGATATCGTTTTCGTCAGTAACATCGCATCCTGGGTGGAAGGCTGGTACGTGGATCACCTGTCATGGAGATGGATCTTCTGGACGGCCGCGATCGTCACGCCGTTCATGATGACATGCATCTACTACGGCATCCCGCGGCGCCCCCCTGCGGATTCAGGGCCAAGTTGGCGCGGGTTCGCGTACTTGAGCGTCGGATTGGCTCTTCTTTATGGAGCGATGGATCAGGGAGAGAGGCTGTACTGGTTGAACTCCGGCGTGATCGTGGCCATGTCCGTCGGGGGAATGTTTCTGATTGCCGCCGCGGGCGTCAGGCGCCTGCTGCAACCGAATCCAACGTTGAACCTGTCGTTCCTGAACCGGCGAAATATTATCATTCTCGCCCTCTCAATCTTCACGTTTAAGTTCGTCCACCTGTCGACCGTCGTGTTGGTGCCTGGATTCCTCGGCAATATCCAGGATTACCGTCCACTGGACACCGGCCGCGCGCTTGCCTGGGTCGCAATCCCGATGTTCCTCGTGGTGTGGCTGGTGGTGCTCGTCGTAATTCAGACGACCTCGCGATTAACACTAGCGTTTGGCCTAAGCGTAGTCGCCGTGTGCGGCTGGTTCTGCTCGGCCGTCGATTCTTCGTGGGCAGGCAACAATTTTGAAGTAGTGGAACTGCTGCTGGCCGCGGGCTTTGCATGTTCCTACGTCGGTCTGGTGAGCAGCATCGTTCTAGAGGGTTTGGAGGCAGGCGCTCTCAACAGCGCCGCAACCGCTGCGACCTTTTCAGGATTGATGCACTTCATCCGAATCTTCGGCGGCGAAGTCGGAGTGGCCGTCATGACGCACTTCGTTTCGGCTCGCGAAAAATTTCATTCGAATCTGCTGGGGCTCCACGTTCAAGCCGGAAGTTGGATTACCGACGAACGAATACGAATGCTCACCGCCGGACTGTTTTCTGGATCGTCTGGAATCGAGGAAGCTCAGCAGCGCGCGATTGGCATTCTAAGCAAACAGGTCCGGGCGCAAGCGTACACGATGGCGATCTCCGACGGTTTCGTTCTGGTGGGCTGGACGGTGGTGGCTTACCTGCTCTTGATGCTGTTCCTGCGTCCGGCACACGTCAGTTATAAGGATCTGAGGAAAATGTAATGAATCGGAATCAAGTTTTCCGTATCTCGGCGATCATCCTAATCACCGGTCTTTCGGCGCAGCGGCAGCAGGCCGCTGAATCGCGGCGCCTCACCCTGACGGAAGCGGTGCAACTCGCAATCAAGCAGAATCATGCTCTGAAGATCGCGAGGCTTAAGGTGTTCGAGAACGAACAGAAAAAGGCCGGTGAACGCTCCGCCTATTTTCCATCGATCACCAATCAGACCAGCGCGCTGCATATCACCGATCTGCAAAGTATCGTCGTTCCCGCCGGGACTTTCGGCAACACCACTGGCGTCACTCTCCCGCAGGGCCAGAAAACCTTTTTCTCGAGTGGCACGCAGATTTCCCAACCTATAACCCAATTGATTCGAATTCGCCAAGCCAATGCGATCGCGGCCGCCGAAACGGCGGCTTCCCGCGACGATTTGAAAAAAGCCGAAAATCAGGTCGCTCTTCAGGTGCACACATTGTACTACGGCATCCTGATCACCAGGCTCCAAAAGAACGCCGCGGAACAACAGACCGCTTACGCGGGCGAACTCCTGCGCGAGAACGAAGACGACGTGCGCAACGGCAATGCGCTCAAGATGGCGGCGATTCAGGGTCGCGCCGGCCTGCTGGAGAGCCAGCAGTCCGTACTCACCGCGCAGATCCAACTAGACGACCTGAGCACCGAACTGAACGATCTTCTTGGACTTCCGCTCGACACCAAACTGGACCTGAATCCGGCTGTTCCCGCAACTTTTGAACTGAGCCCGGAAAAGGAGTACGTTCAGGCGGCGTGGTCGGATAACCCGGAAATCTTGGCGGCGGAAGAAGCCGTACGCAAGGCTCGTTCCGGAGTCACCGCGGCGAAATCGGCCTACATCCCCGATGTGACAGCGTGGGCGCGGGAGAGCTACCAGGATGGCGTTCCGTTCCTGACGCGAAATTTTGGAACAGTGGGTGTGAGCCTGAGCTATGACATTTTCGACTTCGGGAAACGCCGCGCGGCGGTGCGAGAGCGCGACGCGCAATTAGCGCAGGCGGAGGAGAATCTTCAGCGGCTGAAGGACCAGGTCGCGGTCGGAGTTGAGAAGAGCTACAACAAACTCACCGAAACCAGGAATCTGGTTCGGGTCGCCGATCAGGTGGTCAAACTTCGGCAGGAAGCCGAGAGGTTGGCGCAGAACCAATTGGCCCACGGCGTTGTGTTGCTATCCGCGCGTCGCCAGAGCACGGCTGCGACGTTCAAAGCTCAAGCGGATTATCTTCAGGCGAGCCTCGGATATCTCCTCGCTTGGGCGGAGCTTGAGCAAACGGTCGGGCGTACGCCGGGTTTGTAGCTTTGTGAAGGAGGCTTTCAGCCTGCGGCGGATTTGCGATCCACCCTGTTCCGATGCAAGTGAACGGCCTGGAACTCCACGACGCAATCAAAGCCGTCGAACTTATCTCCTTCATGAATGCCTCGCACCGCAGCAGCCTGATTCATCACACGATATTTGTCCATGATCACGTCGCCCGCGCACAGCCGGCTCGCGAAAGCTGCACCGCCCCCGGATTGCTCTATTTCCATCGATGGAAACCTGGAGTACCGTCTTAGGGACGGCTGGAATGCGAGTCTGAAAGGAAACTGCTTCGGACGGAAAACCGGAAAGGCATCGCAGCACGCCGTAAGGTCCTAGGGACGGGTGGAGTGCGAATGCTGAAAGCAAACTGTTGCACCTCACTCGTTTTTCGTTCTCACCGTGGGTCCCGCGCGCCGATTTGTAATCGGCGCGAAGTTCGTTTGCTACGGAGCAGGCGGATGGCAAATTCGCCGCAGGCTGCAAGCCGTCCCACAGCTATCGATTGGATTCGCTACGGGAATCGTGCTTCGGTCGGAATGCCCGTTGCAAGTCCGGCCAGAATTCTTTCAGGACATTGGCGGCCATGTCCACGCCGATCTGCGTCCCCAGCTTAGAAAACGCATCGCCCGCGGTCCTGTTGTCGGCATAATACGCATTCGAAATCGCGACTGCGGCTGAGTTCCCCACGATTTCTGAGTAGTTAAACTGCGATCTGCCGGAATCGCGATGCGTCCAGAAGATCTGGCCGGCCGCGTAACCGAGCCGTGACCATTTACTGCCCGTGCCCCGACGGAAGTAGCGCGGGTCTTGATGAAGCAGAACCGGGAACAGCCCTTCTGTCATGTAGTCGCCGATCACGAAGTCGCCATAGGATGCGCCGAAGTATCGGCCGAACCCGGCGGCGCCTTGCCCGAAAGCTCGGTTGGAATTTGTAAACTGTGCCTCGGCGCCGAACAGTGCCGCCAGTCCGACCGTGCCCCGGTCGAAAGCATCTTCGGAAGCGATCTCGATCTTTTCACGCGCCGTCAGCGGCTCGTAATTCGCCATACTCGGAGAAGTGCGATAGTTCGGAATGATCCCGAGCAGCCTCTTGCTCTCGGCTGGTGGCGGAGTCGGATTCAAAGCCTCCTGCGCGTGGGCGATCGACATCAGGCAGAAGAAAGCCGTGCTGAATAAAGCATGCCGGGTCAATGTGAAAGTCCTCTCTGCTACAGGAGAGTCGTGCCGCCAGCCAGCCGTTGGGCCCAACCGCTAATCGAGGCACGAAACCTTGCCGGGTCGCTACCGCAACCGCCTCCGTGCGATCGTGAACCGATAGCTTCGCCAGGATGTTCTTCACATGACCCGGCGCCGTCTGGTCACTGATCCCCAGGGTCGCCGCGATTTCTTTATTTCGCTTTCCTCGTGCGAGAAGCCGGAGAAACTTCGATTTCGCGCTCCGTCAGCTTGGCCTGAAACATCCGGTTGGTCAGCTGCTGGGCGATCTCCGGAGGGATGGGCCGCTTGCGCGAGCAACCTGGCGAATGGTCTCGATCATCTTCACGCCGGGCGTGTCTTTTAACAGGTAGGTGACCGCGCCCGCGTCGGCAAGAAATGTCTTCGTCCTCCCTGATACGTGGACAACACAACGATCTTCGCCGACGAAGATTCGGATGAAGTGCATCAACCCTGAAAAGGTCGCAGCGGTTGCGGCGAATTCGGCCAGCTCTGCAGTTTCACCGTGACAGTCGATGTAGATGGCCGGAGAGTGCTCATGGGGATATCCACTTTAGAGAAGGCTGGTTTGGATCGGCATGTTGATGTCACGCCTGGAAGTTTGTTGAAAAACGCGAAAACGTGCTCCCTGGCTAACGGGCTCTGTTGGGAGCCTGCCCCACCCTGGGCGAATTGTTCACATATTCGGTTGGCAGAAGACTCGGAGTTGCTGAAAAACCCGAAGCTGCCGCTCGCTGTGGTCGCGGTCCGTTCAAACCATTGATTCTGCGCACGGGCGAAAATGAACTTCGACCAGAGGGAGCGGTGCAAACTGCTGGACTAGGCGGCGCGCCTCATTAGTTGCGCATCTTCGCGGCGTTTCAGGTACGGGGCCAGTTTCTTTATGGCCCTATGAACCCGCCACTGGACTGTCCCGATCGGGATATCCTGCGCGGAAGCGATTTCGTGGTATTCCCATTGCTCGATATAGCGGAGCGTAAGCGCCTCTCGTTCGCGCGTGTCGAGGACGGAGATCCAGTTGTGGAATTCGAAAGCGTGTGTTCCAGGAGAGGGATGAGTCGCGGCGGCCATGGTATCGGCGACGTCGGCGAGATCGATAGTATCGACTTCGAGGGTCTGCTTTTCATAATGCCGACTGAGGGCGTGCCGTGCGATCTTGAACATCCAGGCGCGAAACAGAGAGCGATTGCGAAGCTGGCCTGCTTTACGATAGACCGCGAGCATAACCTCCTGCGCGAGATCCTCGGCAGAGGAGCAGTTTCGCGCGCGGAAAAAGGCGACGAGCCGAGGAGAAAATATCTTGAACAGATCGGTGAATGTTTCTTCGCAGGGCCTGTCGAGGAATCTGTCCGTCAGCGCCGCTTCTTCGAAGAGTTTCTTGCGCGCGATCGTCTCATGCAACATGTCATTGCCTCTGGGACCAATATGAAGGAATGGGCGTTGAAAGAAATCACGAGATCGGGAGTTTTTTCCTTAACTCCACTGGTGCAGGACGCGAGTACCAAAATGGAGGTATGGTGACGATCATGAGTCTGGCCCAGGTGTAGACAAAGGATTGATGTATGCCAAGGCTGCGGGAATGGTCAGTTTGGTGCGTCTGGAGGAGCGGGTAAACGAAGGGCCCGGATCGCGCTTCTCGAGGCCGGGATGCGGGCCGGACACCACGGCATGCCGAGAGGCCGGCCTGTTTGTTGGTTCACGAAGCGGACCAACACAACGCGAAACTTTTCGCTCTTTTCATTCGGAAGCTGCCAGGCGCGACTCAGGAATGATCTGCCTTCGCAGCAATTAAAAAGGAGAGAATCGATATGTCTCGCAAAAGAGCGTCCCTGGCAATCGCTCCCGCGTTCGCTGCATTTCTGGCGATGAGCGCTACAGTCTGGGCGCAAGATGAGGTTGCCACGCCGAAATATGAGGTCGGCGTCAATTATTCCTATCTGCACGTGAATGCCGCAAGCGGAGATCTTTCGCGCAACGGCAACGGCGGATCAGGTTATTTCGAATACAATCTGAATCGCACGGTCGGCCTGGTCGGCGACGTCGGCGGCTATGCCAACACAGCCAGCGGAAAAAACGACCGCCTCATGACCTATATGTTCGGCCCGCGATTCAATTGGCGGCACTCCAAACTGAACCCTTATGTGCAGTTCCTGTTCGGCGGCGCCTACCTGTGGAACAATCCGAACTACTCAACGACACAGAACGCCTTCGCGACCGCGGCCGGCGGAGGTGTGGATTATGCTCTGACCAAGCACTTCGCGATCAAACCGATTCAGGTCGAATACGTCATGACGCAGATTAACAGCGCCAACGGATTCGGCAGCCATCAGAACGACCTTCGCTACTCGGCCGGGGTTGTTTGGAGGATCGGCGAGAAGTAGCCATTATCCTCCCCCTGTGATGGAACGGCCCCGCCCGAAAGGGTTGGGCCGTTTTCGTTTTCGAGGGGTGTTCTGCTACCCCGATGAAGGTAGCAGGCAGTGAGGCAGCCGGGGTATTTCAAAAATCCTTGAATTTGGGATTCTTTCTCCGCGCGAAAGCCTCATAGTGAGTTCAACGCTGGTCGCAAGACCAAAGGAGAAGTAGAAATGGCACGAATCTCACTGCTCGATCCCACGAAGACGGGAAGACAAGCGCAGGAACTGCAAACCAAGCTGCGCCGCCTTGTCGTCGGACAAGAAGAGGCAATTCAGGAAATCGTCCGCACGTATCAGACGTTCGTCGCTGGCTTGTGCCCGGCGCGCCGGCCGATCGGAAACCTCCTGTTCCTCGGGCCCACCGGCTCGGGAAAGACGCGCATTGTCGAGGCGACGGCGGAGGCGCTTCTGAGTAATCCGCGCGCGGTGATCAAGATCGATTGCGCCGAGTTCCAGCACAGTCACGAGATCGCGAAATTGATCGGCTCGCCTCCGGGATACCTGGGGCATCGTGAGACGCACGCACTTCTCTCGCAGGAGGCTTTGAATCGTCACCACACGGAAAAGATGAAGATCAGCCTTGTCTTGTTCGACGAGATTGAAAAAGCCAGCGATTCGCTGTGGAACCTGCTGCTCGGGATTCTCGATAAAGCAGTATTGACGCTCGGCGATAATCGCCAGGTCGACTTTTCCTCGTCGCTGATTTTCCTGACGTCGAATCTGGGCGCCGCGGAAATGAACGCGTTGTGCGAGACGCGCCTCGGGTTCCAGCCGCCTGCTTCCGAGGACCCGCAAACACATCAAAAACGGAGTACACAGATGTCACGCGCCGGGATCGCCGCGGCGCGGAAGAGGTTCGCTCCCGAGTTCATCAATCGGCTGGACAAGGTCGTGACTTTCAAACCTCTGGGCCGCGCTGAACTCCGCGACATCGTGAATATCGAGCTGGACATGGTGCAGGATCGAATTTTCAGCAGCGCCAAGGAAAAAACGTTTTCTCTGAGCGTCGGGGAAAGCGCCCGCGAATTTCTGCTCGCCGAGGGAACCGATGCCCGCTATGGAGCGCGGCATTTGAAGCGCGCCATTGAGCGCCTGCTGGTGCAACCCGTCGCGAACCTGATCGCGTCCGGCCAGATCCATCGCGGCGATCTGGTGCGCGTCAGCCATCGCAATGGCGCGCCTTCCCTGAGCTTCTCGCGTGAGGGTGTCGTCGACGGGCAAGCAGCGGAATCGATCGCTGCCTAGGAGATATGCGCATGCGCAATGTTGTCGAGAGCGGATTAATCGGCGAGAGCGCCAAATTCAAGGCGGCTCTGAAGCAAGTGGATGTCGTCGCGCCATCCACTTGCGCCGTGTTGATCCTGGGCGAAACGGGAACGGGTAAGGAGCTGATCGCGCAGGCCATTCACGCACGCAGCCAGCGCTCAGGGGGCCCGTTCCTGAAGCTGAATTGCGCCGCGATCCCCGCGGGGCTGCTTGAAAGCGAGCTGTTCGGCTACGAGCGCGGCGCGTTCACGGGTGCTGTCGCGTCGCGCGTCGGGCGTCTTCAGGCTGCGAACCATGGGACTTTGTTCCTGGACGAAATCGGCGATCTGCCGCTGGAACTGCAGCCGAAGCTTCTGCGCGCCCTCCAGGAGCAGGAGTTCGAGCGCTTGGGAAGTTCTCAGACGGTTCGCGTTGACGTGCGGATTGTCGCGGCGACGAATCAGAACCTGGCGGAGATGGTGAGCGAGCGGCGGTTTCGCGCGGATTTGTATTACCGGCTCAATGTGTTTCCGATCGCACTTCCCGCGCTGCGCGACCGGGCGGACGACATCGCCGCGCTGGTTCGTCACTTCGCGCGCGAGTTTGGCTCGCGCATGAATAAAGTCATCGACACGGTTCCAGAATACGTGCTCGACGCGCTGCGGCGTCACACGTGGCCTGGAAACGTTCGCGAACTGCAAAATTTCGTTGAACGCGCCGTGCTGCTGGCGGAGGGCGGAACGCTCCATCCCGCTCTTTCCGATCTGACCCGCATCGCTCCGGTGGAAGCAGATGAGCGCCGTCGGACTTTGCTGGAGGTGGAGCGCGCCTACATCGCGGAAGTGCTGCAACGCACAAATTGGGTGGTCGGCGGGCGCGACGGAGCGGCGGCGAAGTTAGGGCTGCCGCGGACCACCCTGATCGCCCGGATGCGCAAGTTAGGGATCACGCGCAGCTCATCATGGCTTTCGGGCGACATCGCTCCGGGAGTATTCGCGCAGGCGGGCTAACAGAGGACAAAATGCTTCGGAAAACAATACTCTTCTTGACGATCTTGACAGCGGCTGTCGGCGCCGATCTTAAACTCGAAACCATCGCCGCGTGGGACGATTATGTAAAGAGCATGGACTGTCCCGGACCCTGGTCCTTCACCGCGGAACATCCAGGTGACGCCGCCCGGCTTCGCGCCGGTGAGATCCTCGTCGAACCGGCGTCTGACGAAACACCGATGAAGGTTTCGCACGGGCTGATCCACGACTGGCGAGGGGAAACCTTTCTCCCGGGCGCGACGATCGAGGAAGTTGTCAACATCCTCCGTGACTACGATCGTTACAAAGATTTCTATCGGCCCTACGTGCTCGAATCGGCTCTGATTTTAAGAGAGCCCCTTGAAGATCGATTCTCGGCGGTGATCGTGAATAAGACCGTGCTCGCGAAAACCGCGCTAAAAACCACGTACCGGTCCGTATTGCACCCGATGGATCCGCGGCATCTTGCAATCGTTACGGACTCGACTGATATCCAGGAAATCGCGGGGCTGGGCACCGAGTCGGAGCACCTGCTGCCGGAGAGTGAAGGTACAGGTTTAATCTGGAGGCTCCATAGCCTCACTCGTCTGGAGGAGCGCGATGGGGGAGTTTATTTCGATCTGGAAGTCATCGCGCTGAGCCGTGATATTCCCGGCTCGCTCCGATGGCTGATTTCGCCGATCGTGAGGCGTATCTCGCGCAACTCGTTGACTCAATCGCTCCGTCAGACTGGGGATGCCGTTCGAGGCAGCGCTCTCAGTGCCTCGGTAACGCGATCAAGGTAAACAAAAAGCCTTTGTTTTCGGAACGAGTCGATTCATCGGTTGAGGTCACCTATGCGATCGGCCGTTCCCATGATTCTTGTCACATTGGCTTCTCCTACGTGGGCCGCAGAGCCTCGCGCAGCAGAGGGCGAGTTGATGAACTCGAGGCCCAGCAGCAAACAAGGTCTCCGACTCGCCCACCCGAAGGGCACCGTCTGTCAGGGGAGTTTCGAGGCGAGCCCCATGGCGCGCTCGGGCGACGAATCCGGTCAGCTACGCGGCGGCACGGATGTTGTCGCGATTTCCCATAACGGATTCGTGGTCGGCACTGGCAAAGAATTTCTTGCGCTACTCAAAGCATCCGCCGCAACCGATCCGTCGACACCGCAACCGTCGCCGATTCGCCCGGCCAGACCTCTGTTCCATCCGAGGTCTGGTCGCCCGGTCCCCCAGCAGGTTGCACGAACAAACGATACTTGATCGGATTCCTAGCCAGGCGCTCCCGCAGATCCTGACGCAAGAAGTGGCGACTTGGGCTTGGCAGCGGCTTCATCCAAGAAATTGATGCCTTCCGCCGCACGATCTGATACCGGGCACCCGCCGACTCTCCTGCACAAACTTCATTGCGCGAATGGCGGCAAGAAATTCCTCGAATCGGGAGAGCGTCGAAACGGGAACGATCACGGTGAGGTCGGTGGTCGCGGATAGCGTTGCCGCGGAGAACGAGCTGGCATTCAGCCCGATGCGGTTAATCGACGGAATCCAGCCTACCGACGATCCGTTCCCGTTGTTGCGAGCCCAAGTTTATGCCATCTCGGTAGCATCGCGGCGCAGGCATCAATTATCAGCAAATCACAGGTAGTGAGGCTCCACAACGCGAGCCCCCTGTCGGCTAACTTGCTGGCACGCCGCGTATGGGACAGGCTTTTCAGCCTGCGGCGGATTTGCAATCCGCCCTGTTCCCTTGCGAACGAACCTGCGCCGATTACAAATCGGGGCGCAGGTTTTAAGATGTTGCTGAAGCACCGGATCGGTGGCCGCTCCCTGTGGTCGCGGTTCGTTCAAACCGGTGATTCTGCGCGCGGCGAAAATGAACGGCGACCACAGAGCTTAGCAAACGAGAGATCTATCGAAATCACCGCTGCAACTCCACACGCTCGGCTCGGACGATAAATCTCTTGGGCGCAGGCCCGATGAAGTCGAACGGATAACACGTGACCAGCGTCAAGGAATCACGCGTGGAGGGTCGAAGCACGCTGGTGTCCTTGGGGCTGACAATCGAAGTACAGACAACGCGATACTCATCTTTTCCATGCGGAGTGGTGAGCGTGATGATCTGGCCTTTGCGGATCGATCGCAGCGGGCGAAAGACTGAATCGCGGTGGCCGGCGATCCCGATATTTCCGGACCTGCCCGGAAGCGCGGTGCCGGGAATGTGGCCCGGGCCAAGACTCAGATCGCCGCTCGAATCGCCGTCGACAACCATTGCCGTGACTCCGAGGTCAGGGATGTTGAGCCGCGCGATCGCCCGCGTTTTTCTAGCGGGCCGGGAGATGGGAGGTTGCGTCGAAGGCACACGCTCCATTTGCTGGACGAAGGCGGCAGTCTGGCTTGCCTGGAATCTTTTCTGTTTGAGGACGCCAGCTGCGCTGGTGCACAACAGAATTGCGCCAGTTGCGGCAAGAATGGATCGGAGTGTCATGAATGTTAAAAAGAAGAAAGCAAGGCTCTGCCCTTGCTCTCTCTTAGGCGAACATTAGCGAACTCGCCCCGGGATCGCCAAAGCGCCGGCGATTCCCAAGGAGATCAATCCCAGTGCGCCCGTTAAAGGAATCGTGCTTGCAGTGTGCGGCAGTTCCGCAGGCAGTTCGGCGTCGGTCGACTCGGCGGTTTCCGTCACGACGACGAGCTCTTCTAGTGCGATCTCCCCGTCCGCGGACGTTTCGTCGACCACAGGAGCGGTGCTCGTCGCGTCCATTTGGGACTCGTCAACAGGAATTACCGGCGTTGCCACCGGCTCCGGTACGGGGGGCACGAGTTCGTCGCCGGCTTTCGCCAGTTCGATACCCCATTGCTTGGGATAGACAAAATCGTGGCCGTAGAGTTCGCCCGGATAGAACCAGGACCTGATCGCCTCCGGAGAACCGGCCGGGCGCTCGTCGAAAGTGATCACCGTTTTGCCGGCCGGCTCCAGACGCTGATCTGGAGTGGTGATGAACGTACCGTAGATCTGTTTTTCGTCCTTGCTGAATACCTGGACGATGTTACGGTCGGATTGCGACGGCAACAGTTTGAACACATAAGTGCCCGGTCCAAGTACTTTGCCCGGAAGCTCCACTGGCGCGTTGAACGTCAGTATAGTCTTCTGATCCCACTCATCGGCGGCGGCGCGGGGGACCATTCCGGCCATCACTCCGATTCCGGCAAGAAGGATCAGCTTAATTACCTTGCGATTCATTTTCAATCGTCTCCTTTAGAATTCGCCACAGCCACAATGGGCGTGACGCTCATCTATTGGGCAACGCGCTCGCCACCAGACGATCCACTGGCATCAACGGAGTATCACGAAACGAAATGACGCCTGTCCAAAACCGGACATGTGCTTTTGGTCACGTGGACTCGATTAAGCCGCCTTCGACTGCGATTGATCCGCGTTTTCCTGGCAGCGGATGCACAACTCGGCCCACGGAATCGCTTCCAACCGGTTCGGCGCGATCTCGGCCTCGCACTCGAGGCAGATTCCATAGGTCCCGTTATCGACGCGATCGATTGCCGCGCGGAGGCGGCGCGCGATCGCCGTGCTGCGATCCAGATTGAGAACCACCATCTCTCGCTCCGCCGCCTGCTGCGTCATATCCAGCGGATCGGCGAGCTGATGAATTCGGATCGATTCGCGCAAGCCATGGTTCTCCGTCGACCGCTTCAGATGGGATTCCAGTTCGCGTCGAATGGCTGTCGTGTTTTTGTTCATGATGACTACTCCTTGTGATGCTTGATACGAACGCCTGATCTTTTGTTGGGAATTTCACTGCCGGAATTTGGCGCCGCGCGTGCATTAGACTGCGCCATGATCTCGGAAATCGACACATTCTTCGAAAAATTGGGCCGACTGTGGTGCAAGTTCGCACACAGCTCCGTCATGTGGCCAATAAACGGGCACTATCGTTGCCGGACGTGCTTGCGGCTGTATCCGGTTCCTTGGGAACGCAGAACGACTCCATCGGGGGGCCAGGTTCCCGTGCTCGTCGATATCGCCGTTTGGAAAAAAGTCGCCTGACTCGCTTTACGCCGCGATCGCGGGATGTCTGAAATTCGCAGGCAGATGCTGCAGCGCGAGAACGGTATCGTCATTCACCGACTTCCGGCTTGTTCCCATCATGCGCGCGCAGATGTGCGCCGGCAGACCAGCCAGGATTCGCAGGACGAAACAGCGTCGAAGCCGCGTCGGCAGCAGCAGCACGGCATTGATGTGATCGGGGTACTCGTCGGAGCCGGTGTCGGCCTGTGGACTCACGCGCGTCCGCAGCGCGGCTCCCACGACCTTCTCAAACAAATCCTCACGGGACTCGTCGCGCGTATTCCAAAGCTCGATCGCCTGGATCGTGATGTCCTCCGCCAAACGAGCGTCTGCAGTCAAAAGATGAGCAGTCAAAAATGCCCTTTCAACCGTCTCGCGATCCGTTTCCATAAGCGTCTCCTGTGAATCTGAGTATGGAGAAGATGTTTCCGTTGGTCATCCCAAAATCGGGGTTTTTTCGAGTTCCCCAATCGTGGTACCTCGATCGAGGTATTCCGAAACGCTTACACGGAGGGATGCGAAACACCACTGAAATCGATAGCTTTGAGTGTTGGAAAGTTCCGTGTCGCGACCTCAATACTCGTCGCGTTCGCACTGGCGGTCCTGGGACGATGCCGTAGCAGGTCTGCGCCCGCAACCGAATTTATCGAGATCCCCGTAGCAGGGCAGGGAGGAGCCGCGAGGATCGAAAAAATATCCCGCCGCGCGATCGGCGCGAAACGCGGAGAGCGGATCGTATTAATGCGCGCCGGGACGTGGTGGGTCCAGCCGTTTGCGAGCAAACCCTTCACGCCCATTGGGAAGGATTTGACCTGGAGCGCCGTGACGCACTTGGGAACCGAATACGCAGCGCTGGTCGTGGACCCGGGATATGCTCCGCCACTGGTTGCAGACGCTCTTCCAGCCAAAGGCGGATCTGAGCGAGATCGATGATCCTGGCTGAATTTCCCGGCGGTCGCATTGAGATGCTAAGTACCTTTCAAGGCGATGTTGAGATCCAGCGTGCGCTCGAAGCCGACGCCCGCGGCTACTTGCTGAAGAACATGCCTCCCAGTGAGCTGGCGAACGCGATTCGTCAGGTCCATGCCGGTAAGCGGCGAATTCCGGCGGAACTTGCGACCCATCTGGCGGAGCACCTTGGGTATGAGAAATTGACTCCGCGGGAGGTGGAGGTGCTGCGTCACGTAATCGACGGTAATGGGAATCGCGACGTTGCCGAAATCCTGAAAATCTCCGAGGAAACGGTAAAGGTCCACGTCACGCACATCATAGAAAAACTCGGCGCACGGGATCGCAGCCAGGCGGTTACCATCGCTGTGCGTCGCGGGATTATTCAGCTGTAGACCGGATACCTCGAAAGTCGTATCCGCTTCCCCCCGCCAGTGGTGATTCGCTGAAGAACTGGATCCTCTAAGGTGGAGATTGGCGCTTGTGTACGAATTGCGCTACACAGGAGAATCTGCTGAGACGGTTATCTCGCGAGTTTCCGGGTGGCATCGCTGGAATCGCATTGTTATTGCTTCGAATGGTACTTGGGGCGGCGGTGTGCCTGGAGGGGGTTTCTTACGTCGATACGCGCAGTACCACGCCGGCCAACTGGCTGATCGGAATCGGCGCTCTTATTTCGGGCCTCCTGCTGATCATCGGTTATTTGACGCCAGTCGCGTGTATCGCCGTCCTGGCCGCGGCTTTCGGCGTGGCCTTATCCGTTCTTCCCGCCAATCCGGCAACCCTAGTGAAAACCAGGCCGGCGATGGTATTTGCCCTCACGATTCTCCTTGGAGTGTTCGGACTCGGCACGGGAAGTTTTTCGGTAGACTCCAGGCTCTTCGGCCGGCGTGAGATCATCATTCCTCCCAAGTCTCCGCAGCCGGGAGAAGATTGCAAGTAATAGCCTGTCTCCCTTAATTTGTCCCCTGGCCAGCGAATCTTGCGCCGATTACAAATCGGCGTGAAGTTTGCTGAAAAACAACCCAGCCATAACGAGTCCGCGTGAAAACCCCGGACTCGCCTTCGCGATGACTGACGGGGCTGTATCAATCATGTACGCTCAACCACTTCTGACCGCCGCGGCAGTGATGCCGGCGGTAAAAAGTAGTTTTCACACGGAGTCTAACTGGCGGCTCCAGATGGAAACTTCGCGATTTTCGATATTCGTTCGCGCCTCGCCAATAATGGCCGGGGTAGATTTTGACTTATTCAGTCGCGTCTGAAAACCTGCCCCACAGCCTGCGAACGAAATGGTGCTTACACGAGTCACCGCTACCCCGAACGTGGCATACGTTTCGCATCGGCCTGAGTTAGTCAAGAAAACCTCATTTTCGTGATGATTCGCGCGGCGGGCTCCCGCATACTCGGGTTATGACGTGGTTCTCAGCCAACGCAGTTTGGCCGTTATTAGCCGCCCTTTCGGTCGCGTACTCGGCCGCGGCGCAATCCGCGCCAGTGGCTGCCGCTCCACACGTCCGAGGCGAGGTATTTGTAATCGATTCTGATGGAGGCCGATCCGTCGTGGCGGGGGCGCAAGTCCGGCTTGAAGGCTCTTCACTTTTGGTCGAGACTGTTACCGACCAGCAGGGAGGCTTCGGTTTCGACTCTGTCGCTCCCGCCGCTTATCGAATCGAGGTAAAGGCGCCGGGCCTGACGGGATCTGCCGAAGTGAGTGTAACAGCCGGTACGGACTACGACATTCCGATTCAGCTAACGACAGAAGTTGTCAAGGAATCAGTGACGGTGCAGGCAACCGAACCGGCCGCAATCGCCGCCGATAGCCCCGGGGAAACCGTTCTTACGAGGGCGACCGTCATCAATGCACCCAACAAGTATGATCGCGTTGACAGCCTGCTGCCGCTGGTCCCAGGGGTCGTCCGAGGCCCCGATGGCCTGATCAACATGAAAGGCGCAAGATCATCGCAGGGCGGCGCGCTGCTGAATAGCGCGAATGTGACGGATCCCGCGACCGGCGCTCCCGCGATGACCTTGCCCATTGATGTCGTCGAATCGGTCAAGGTTATTCCGAATCCGTACGATCCGGAGCTGGGGCGTCTCTCCGGAGCCGTGTCGAGCATCGAGACCACTACCAGCAATTTTGGCGATTTTCACTTCACTATTCAGAACCTGTTTGTTCGACCGCGCAAACGGGATGGTGATTTCGTCGGGATTGAGTCTGCCACTCCCCGGATGACTCTGACGGGGCCAATTGTGAAAAGGAAAATAGCCTTTACCCAGTCGCTAGAGTATCGATTCATTCGAATCCCGGTTTCGAGCCTTCCTCAGCTGAAACAGGATATGAAGCTGGAAGGCTTTAATTCCTTCACCCAAATCGACGCAAATCTGGCCGAACGTCAATCTCTGACGGCGACATTCGCGTTGTATCCGCAAAGATACAACTACCTCGGGCTGAATACATTCACTCCGCAGCCATCCACGCCCGATCTTCATCAGCGCGGCTGCAGGGTCTCCGTTCAGCACCGGTATGTTACAGGATCCGAATCGATGTTGGTTTCTCAGTTCAGTTACAAGACCTTCGACGCGGATATCACCGCAAACAGCTCGGATCCCTATCAGCTCTTTATCGAGACGACGTCGGGCGGAACCTTCAACCGCCAGAGCCGCGACACTTATCGAACGGAATGGCAGGAGACTTATCAGTTTGGAACCAGGAATCTACTCGGCCCTCATCAGATCAGAGCTGGCATAGATTACGCATATAGCGATTTCAATGGGCGGGTCGACCTGCTCCCTGTCACGATCTTCGGCGTGTCAAACCTGCCGATCGAAGAAACCACCTTCGGACCGGCATCGAGATTTCAGATCAACCAAAATGAGATCGCCTGGTGGGTGGCGGACAAATGGACGCCGTTCCGCCGTTTGACGCTCGATCTCGGAGTCCGCGCCGACCGGGACTCCATTACGAACACGACCACGGCGGCGCCTCGCGCCGGTTTCACGCTCCCGTTAACTCGGGACGCGAAGACTCTGTTGAAAGGCGGCGCCGGAGTCTTTTATGACAAAGTCCCGCTGAATATCGCATCCTTTCCATTTCTGCCAGATCGCACGGTTGAGACGTTCTTTTCACCCCCGCCATTGCCAACTTCAATCGCCTACCAGAACACAATTACGCGGCCGCTCGAAAACCCGCGGAGCATCGGCTGGAATCTGGAACTGGATCGGGAGGTCACCTCCGCGCTGTTCCTTCGGACCGGGTTTCAAGAACGCAATACTTCACGCGATTTCGAGCTTACTCCGCAAGCGGATCAGGGAATCCTGGCGCTCTCCAATTCCGGGCGAAGCTTCTATCGTGAAGTTCAGTTCGCGGGAACGTACAAAATTTACGGAGAGACATTGAACGCCTCGTATGTCCGCTCCAGGGCTTTCGGCAGCCTCAATGACTTCAACCAGTTTTTCGGGAATAATGCGGCGCCGGTGATTCAATCCGACCAACTCGGCCTGCTCCCGTTTGACGCCCCCAATCGGTTCTTGTTCTCGGGAAATTTCAACGCGCCGTTCAAGCTTCTTCTGTCGCCGACTCTCGATCTGCATACCGGATTTCCCTATTCAATGGTGGACCAGTACCGCGATTTTATTGGTGCGCGCGATTCGCAGCGTTTCCCTCGCTTCAACTCGTTTGACCTGCAAGTCACCCGGCCAGTGAAGCTGCCGTTCCCGCATAAGGACATCAGAGCTCGCGCGGGATTCAGCGTCTTTAATCTTTTCAACCATTTTAATCCCCGCGACATACAGAGTGACGTCGATAGCGACCGCTACGGCGCGCTCTTCAACGGCGTCGGCAGGACGTTCCGGGGCAAATTCATTCTGGAATTCTAATTCATGCGTGTGATCTTATCGAGTCTACTTTCAGTGCTGGCGATTTCCGCACAAGAGTTGCCGACTGCGACAGATATCGTGACCAGGATGCTGGAGCGCGATCATCAGCGGCAATCGGACCTGCACGGGTACACCTCAACGCGGCGCTACGTTCTGGTGAATGAAAAACATCACAAACGCGCCGAAATGATGGTGAAAATGAAGTGTTTCGAGGATGGCTCGAAGGAGTTCGAGACCATTTCGTCTTCGGGTTGGGGCGCCGTGCGCAGGCACGTTTTTCCCAAGCTTCTGGAAGGCGAACGGGAGGCGTCGCTACCGGGCGCGCATGACCGGTCACGCATTATCCCCGAAAATTATTCCTTCGGATTGGCCGGGATGGATGTCATCGACGGCCGTGCGGCTTATCTACTGGACGTTGCGCCAAAGACAGAGAATAAATACCTGATCCGCGGGCGCCTGTGGGTGGATCGCGAAGACTACGCGATCGTGCGCATCGAGGGTACGCCCGCGAAAAATCCATCGTTTTGGGTAAAAAGCGTTCATTTTGTGCACCAATATAGCAAAACTGGCGCATTCTGGTTTCCATTATCTGATCAATCACTCACCAACGTAAGGATCATCGGCAATACCGAACTCACCATTGAGTATTTTGATTACGCGCCCGACCTGTCAGCTTCCCTTGGTGGCCGCCGGTGAACAAAAAGCTGGAGGCGCTGTCCGCGATTGCGGGGATCGGTCTATTCGCCTTTGCGGCCGAAAAAATCGGTTGGAGCGCCGTGTTTCAAACGCTGCTACAGGCTCGTTTCGCAGTCGCGGTTGTTTTCGTCCTCAGCCTCTCGCGTCTGCTTCTGCAAACCTGCGCGTGGTCGATCGCACTTCGCGCCGATGGCGTGAGATGCTCGACAGGAGAATTGATGCTGATCCGTTTGGCTGCCCAAGGTTTGGGTTATCTATCGGTGCTGGGGCCGCTCGCGTCGGAGCCGATGAAAATCAGCCTGCTTCGAAGATCCGGCGGCTCCGCGACGACGGCCACGCTGGTCGACACAGGAGTCTATTGGTTCGGGTCCGGCATGGTTGGAATTGCGGGCTGTGTTGCGGCAGTCACGTTGATGTCGCACGGCCAGCTTTCGATGGCTTCTTTAATCGTCATCATCCCCCTGTTGATTGGCGTCCTTTTCGTGCTGGCACATCCGAAACCACGAATCGCGCCGATAGCGGACCGCGCCGGGGCGCGCTACCCGCGATTTTTGGCAAAGGCAGCAAGGATCGAGGTTGCTATCCGGAAATTTGAAGCCGAATTCCCGTCGGGCGTGCGCCGAATGTTTGCGCTCGACTTGGCCTGCCAGGTGCTGCTCGCGGGGGAGGTGGTCGCGATTCTCGCCGCTTTGCACATCCCGATCCATGCGACGACCGTGCTGGCAATCGAGGGATCGAGCCGAGCCATCAAAATCGCGGCCGGATGGATGCCCGCGCGGATCGGCGCCGACGAAAGCGGAGTTGCAGCGGCATTCTTCGCGCTGGGGTTGTCGCCCGCATCGGGATTGACGCTGGCGCTGGCGCGGCGATCACGGGATTTGTGCGGCGCGCTTATCGGACTGAGTTGGCTCGCGCTGAGCGCGAGCGCGTGGAAAAGTTCTGCGAGTACGGAGGAAGCAACATGCAAGCTGTCCTAGCGATTCCCGGCTGCGATACCCTGCGGCCCTACGGCGGTCCCGGCGAAGCTCTCATGCGGGAAGTGGCGGGTGTGCCGCTGCTGGTTCGCGTGATCGCCACGGCGGCGCGGGCCGGTGTCGATTCGATCCTGATGATTTGGCCGGAGGACGCCAGCCCTTCGATTTTGGAGTCGGGCGCTGCTTGGCCGTTAATTCAAGGTGTGCGGCTGGATTACGCCTTCACCGCCGCTCCCTTTGATCCCAGGCGCGGGTCGCAATGGACGACACTGATGCCGCGTCTCGAAGAGAACTTTGTTTGGCTGCCGTGGAATTGGGTGACTCATAAACGCGGAATCCTGTCGCTCACCAGGGATTCCTTTCGCCCGGTTTGTTGGCGCGAGCCGGCGTTGCTCGAAAGGCGCGCCCTGGTTAGTGAATTCAGGTTACACGTGAGCTCCAACAACGTTCCCCCCGGCGTGGCCATCGAATCGGAGGCATCGGTGCGGCTGGCAGAACGGTTTCTGGTCAGAAACTCCGGCAAGCCGACGGATGGTTTCTATTCCAATTTGAACCGGCGACTTTGTGGGCCTTTCGTGCGCTGGCTGGCGCACACGTCCGTGACGCCGAACGCCATTACCCTGGCTGGTCTGGTGGTCGCGATCGTCGCGGCGGTGTGGTTCGCGGGCGGGACATACTTCAACCAACTTGCGGGCGCAGTCTTATTTTTCATCTCCGGTTTAATCGACGAAATGGACGGCATGATTGCGCGAATGAAATTCCGGGAATCCGCCTTCGGCACGTGGTTCGAAGGTCTGGTGGATAACATTACCTATCTGGCGGTTTTCGCGGGGGTCACCGCCGGGTTGTACCGTGAACATGGAGTTTGGGCGCTGAAGTATGGCGGCGCATTAATACTTGGGTCCGTGTTGTCCATCGTCGTGATCGCAATGCAGCGGAAGCTCGCCACGCGCAAAGACCGGCCGCACGAATACGCCGGGAAGATGAATCAGCTTATGGACGCGGACTCGTCGAATCTGATCTCAAAAGTCGCGAGGCAGATCCACATCTTCGTGAAGAAAGGCGTGCTGGTGCACTACCTTCTGCTATTTACGGTACTGGGCGGCCTGCCGGTATTTTTGTGGCTGGGCGCGATCGGCAGCAATCTCACCTGGATCGGCGCGCTTTATTTCACCTATCGATTCTTCGGCCGGAGGAAAGGTGAACCGGCACGGCAAGAGATTCCAAAAGCAGCATAGGAGCTTATTATGAAAGCACTCATTCTCGCAGCGGGGCGCGGAACGCGAATCAACTCCGTTCACGGCGATCATCCCAAATGCCTCATCCGCTCAAACGCCGACGGGTTGACGATTCTCGATCATCAGATCGAAAGCCTGTTCGGCGCCGGCGTGTCGAAAATCGGGATCGTGGTGGGGTATGAGAAGGATCAGATCATCCAGCACGTCGAGCGGCACCACCCGCGACATCGCCGAAACTTCTCCTTCATCGAGAACCCGTTGTTCGCCACAACAAACAATATTTATTCGTTCTGGCTGGCGGAGTTCTGGATCAAACGCGAGTCGTTTATCTGCCTGAACGCCGACGTCGTGTTCGATCCGGGCATCCTCGCCGCCGCGGTCAAATCAACGGCGCCCATCACGGTGATCGTTGATCCCGAGTGGCGCGACGAAACGATGAAAGTGATCATTTCGGGTGATCGCATAATGCGGATGAACAAAAAGATTCAGCGTTCGGAATTCAGCGGCACCTATATCGGCATAACGAGCTTTGCGGCCAATATTCAGGAGCAGTTGTTTTCGAAGATTGATCGCTTCCTGCGCGCCGGCCGGGAAAACGAATTCTTCAACATCGCGGTCCAGGAGTTCGCCGACGAAGGCGTTCACGTCGGATTTACGACCACGGATGGACTTGCATGGGCTGAGATCGACGATCCGGGCGACCTGGCATTCGCCAGACAACACGTTTTCCCGAAACTCGTTCCTCTTCCGATCGTGGCATGACGGATATCGTTACCGGGAATTTCGCCCGCTTTCCGTGGCAATTCTGGCCTCCTCAAGCGCTGCGCGTCGTCAACTGGAACATCGATCGAGGCTTGAGGCTCGCCGGAATCATCGATTTTCTCGACTCTCAACGGGCCGATCTCATCACGCTTCAGGAAGCCGACCTTCATGCCAAGCGAACGCACTATCTCAACATCGCCGAGCAAATCGCGCGCAAACTGGAAATGAATTACGTCTTCGGGCGTGAATTTCAAGAGTTGACGCAAGGCTCGCGGATCTCTCCGGCGTTTCACGGCCAAGCGACGCTGTCGCGCTGGCGATTGAGAGAGGAACGAATCATCCGGTTCCGGCGTCAATCCGATTTTTGGCGGCCGCGCTGGTATTTACCGGAAACCAAGCCTTTTCAGGAACGGCTCGGCGGCCGCATCGCACTGGTGACCGAGGTTGACGCGGTGGGCCGAAGCCTCATCGTGTACAACGTCCATCTGGAAAGCCGCGGGAACGAAACATTGCGGATCGCGCAGCTCGCGGAAACCTTGAATGATGCGCGCGACCATGCCGCAACGGCCCTGCTGGTGGCGGGTGATTTGAATTTCAACGTCTTGGACGGTTCCGCGCCCGAGCTTCTCGATCTAGCCGGGCTTCGCAGCGTGTTCGGCGAATCGCATCTTTACACGAGGCCGGCTAGACTTTTCGGAAGTCCTCGAACCATCGATTGGGCGTTGATCTCGGAGGGGATGGAAGCGGAAAAGCCGCAAGTCCACTCCGATATCGGCGCCTCGGACCACTATCCGATTTCGTTTACGCTGCGCTTTGTTTAGAGCCGAATAAATCCGCGGCGAGCGGCGAGGGCGATGGCGTGAGTACGGTCGGTGGCCCCGAGCTTTCCCAGAATATGTTTGATGTGGACCTTCACCGTCTCCTCTTGAAATGACAGATGCTCTGGCGATATCGCGATTGGAGTTGCCTGTGCTTGCGATGACCGTGGGGAATCTAACTATGATAGACGCCTACAAGGCGGGTTTTCCAGGCAACGGTAAGCCCGTTCCGGATGGGGCCAAAATGGCCAAAGTGCACTGGATTCCGAAACCGAACCAGTTCTTCCCCGAGGCGACAGTGCCGGGCGAGTTGTTACACGTGGATTTCATGGTGAATGCTACAAGCGATTCGCAGACAGCGGTGGATGGGGATAGGCCGTGTTCGAGTACGAGGCCGCCTCCGATACGTTCAAACCCGGCACTCAAGCGAGCATGCCGCCGCAGGGGAACGACGCTAAAGGTTACACGTGTCACAGCCAGGCGAAGAGTCGAGATTACGTCTTCACCGACTATGGCGAAGATAAGTGAATTTCGCCGGGCCGACAATTCCGGGTTAATTTAACCCATGCCGCGTGACCGTGCGATTCCACGCACAATCGAGGCCGATCCCGCAGCCGCCGGGATCACCAAGAATGGTTATAGGAAATCGACTCCGATTGGGCATTCCGCATGAGTCGATTGAGCGTAAGATTGAACTTGCGTTCAACTTTCTGCAGCCAAGAGCGCACGGGTATCGCCAGTCTCGAACGTTCAGGGCAAACGATACGGCGAGTGGCTTATTCCCTGAGCCTTTTCGTCGCGTTGCCGGTGTATGCGCTTAGTCCTGTCCGGCAGGTGTCGCAGTATGGACATTCGGCTTGGAGAATCCAGGATGGTACTCTGCCCGCCGCTCCCCACGCGGTCGCGCAAACCACCGATGGCTATCTGTGGGTCGGAACAGAGGCTGGCCTGATCCGGTTTGACGGCTCAAGGTTCTCGGCATGGGCGGCTCCGGCCGGTGAGGGGTTGCCTGTTTCGCTGATCGTCTCTCTTTTGGGAAGCCGTGACGGAAGCTTATGGATCGGCACCGGCGACGCATTGGCGCGATGGAAGGACGGCGCACTCACCGTCTTTAAGGATCACGGGCGAATCAATGCGATCGCCGAAGACCGGGATCGGACGATATGGGTGGCCCGCACTCGAATCGGACGTTCCAACAAGGGGCCGCTCTGTCGTGTGAACGCCAGCGAGCTTGAGTGTTACGACAAAGCCGATGGAACTCCGGTGGGGCGGGAAAGCGGCGCCGACACCTTGGTTCCGGATCCCGGCGGAGGACTGTGGGTAGGCTCTACGCCGGGTGCGTGGCGGTGGCTTCAAAGGTCTGCAGCTGCGTATTTCCCCAAAGTGCTGCAAAACGCTGGAGGAAATGGCGGCGTGCAGGCGCTGCTCCCCGAATCCGGCGGCTCTGTTCTGGTCGGTACGGGGATGACAGGGACTGGAGGAGGGCTTCAGCGGCTCGAGTCCGAAAGGTGGACGGAATATCGCGCGCGAAATGTGCGAGGCTCCGAATTGTCCGTCACGGCTCTCCTCAAAGATCGCGATGGCGGCCTATGGATCGGCACGCAGCGCAACGGAATCTACCACGTTTCCTCCGGAATTGGCGATAGATTCACCCAGGCGGACGGGCTGTCGAGCGACAGCATCCAGGCAATGTTCGAGGATCGCGAAGGGAATATTTGGGTCGCGACCTCGCAAGGGATCGACCGCTTTCGAGACGTCGCCGTAACGACGGTCGGGAAACGGGAAGGACTCAGCGGCGAGCTTGCCGCAGCGGTGTTTGCGTCCCCAGGCGGAAAGGTTTGGGTGTCCAACTCGACCTCGGTCGACTCCTTTATGAATGATCCCATTTCCCGTTTCGCTACGACGAAAATACCGGGAAGCCAAGCCGAGGCGATTCTGGAAGACCACGCGGGTAGAATTTGGATCGGCGTCGATTCGGAACTGATGGTGAAGGAACACGGAGATTTTCGCCCGGTCCGCCAGCCCGATGGCGGCCCCTTAGGCGTGATCTTCTCGCTTACCGAAGATGCGGAGCGAAATGTCTACGCTATTGCAACCGGAACGCCGGAGACTCTCTTCGAAATTCGCGATCTGAGGGTGGTTGACCATATTCCCTTGCCCGGCAATGTCGGCGGCGCTCCCGTCGCGGGCGATCCTAAGCGGGCAGGCGTGTGGATGGTATTCCACGATGGAAGGGTTGGCGTTTATCGGGGCGGCAAGGTGGAAATTGTTTCCCGGCCGAATCCCTCTTTCGCGCCGCGGCAGATTTTCATCGATACGGATGGTTCAATGTGGGGCGCGGGCTCAACAGGGATTGCCCACTGGAAAGACGGCGCGCCGCAGCTCATGACCGTCGGTAACGGCCTTACCTGTAACGAGATTTATTCCGCAATCAAAGACGACATGGGCCAACTGTGGCTTTATGCGGCGTGTGGCGTGATGGTGATCCCGGGGTTGGAACTCGAAAAATGGCTCGCCAGGCCGGGTTCACTGGTTCAGGTGCGAACATTCGACGCACTCGACGGCGCGCAGCCGGGAATCTCGCCCTTTCAGCCTGTGGTTTCCAAAGCGCCCGGCGGCCGCATCTGGTTCGCGACTAGCTCAACGCTCCAGTTCGTCGACCCCGGTCATCTTCCGAAGAACCTTCTTCCCCCGCCCGTACGAATCGAACAGATCACGGCGGACCGAAAAAGTTACTCTGTCGATGAAAATCTCCGGCTGCCGGCGCTTACCAGGAATCTTGAAATCGATTACACGGCGTTGAGCTTCGTCGCCCCGCAGAAGGTTCGATTCCGGTACAAACTGGAAGGTTTGGATGAAGACTGGCAGGAGCCGGGTAGCCGGCGGCAGGCGTTTTATAACGACCTTCCTCCGCGAAAGTATCGATTCAGGGTGATTGCCTGTAACAACGACGGCGTTTGGAATCAACAGGGAGCGGTATGGGACTTCAGCGTCGTCCCCGCCTTCTATCAAACCTTCGCATTCCAACTCGGGTGCATTAGCGCGGCGGCCCTTACTTTGTGGGGGCTTTACCAGCTTCGAGTGCGGCAAGTCGCCGCGACCATAAGTGCCCGTCTCGACGAGCGCATGGCGGAACGGACTCGGCTCGCAGGCGAGTTGCACGACACGGTTCTGCAGACCGTCCAGGCCACTAAAATGATTGCCGACAGTGCCCGCGATCGTCATGAGGAGGATCCGGCGCGGCTGCACGAGGTCCTCAACGGGATCTCGGAATGGCTGACACAGGCAACCGTGGAGGCGCGGGCTGCATTGCACGCTTTGCGCGCCTCCACTGCGCTGACAAATGACCTGGCGAAAGCACTCGAGCAGGCGGCGCGCGCAGCCAGAGTCACGTCTTCGATGAAATGTGTCGTTTCTGTCGAGGGAACGCCGCAGGAACTCCACCCGATCGTGCGCGATGATATCTACCGGATCGGCAATGAGGCAATTCGGAATGCCGCTCGTCACTCAGGCGCGACGGAACTCCAAGTTAGCATACGCTACTCGCAGGATCTTACCCTGCGGATTCGCGATAACGGTCGAGGCATCGAGCCGGGTATCGCCGGGAAGGGCAAACCGGGGCATTTCGGGTTGAGGGGAATGCAGGAAAGAACGATTCGCATCCACGGAAAATTTCGTCTGATGAGCCGCCCCGGCGCAGGAACTGAAATCGTCGTTGTCATTCCAGGGAAATTCGTGTTCCGGCAGCGGGAAAACGGAAAGCAACCGGTCGGCGCGAGGCTCAGCGCCTTCTCCCGCGTGTTTTCTCGATTGCCAAAGCGTCCCAGGGAGAATTCGAATGAATGATCCCGTCCAGATTCGCGTTCTGAGTGTTGACGATCACCCGCTCATGCGTGAAGGACTCTCGCAGATAATCGATAATCAGCCGGACATGACCATGGCGGCTCAGGCCTCGACAGGCAGCGAGGCCGTACAACTATTCCGGCAGCATCACCCGGATGTGATGCTGCTGGATTTACGGCTGCCGGATATGAACGGTATTGACGTTTTGAACAGCATCCGCGGCGAATTTCCGGATGCCCGCGTCTTGATCCTCACGACTTCCGAAGGAGATGTCGAAATCCGGCGCTCGATGGACGCCGGTGCCAGGGGATATCTTCTCAAGAGTATGCCCCCTAGCGAGCTCACGAACGCAATTCGCCAGGTCCACGCCGGCAAAAAGTACGTGCCTCCCGAAGTCATGTCGCATCTTGCGGCCCATCTCGGCGAACCCGCTGTCACAGCTCGCGAGCTGGAGGTTCTCGAGCAAGTTGCCAAGGGACATCGGAACCGGGACATCGGCGAAATCCTATTCATTTCCGAAGAGACCGTTAAAGGTCATCTGAAAAATATCATGGACAAACTCGGCGCCAACGATCGTGCCGAAGCCGTTGTGATCGCCGTCCGCCGCGGGATCATGCCCCTTTAGCCAAATCCAATTCCCCCACGAAAGTGGTGTTCTTGAACACCGCAACTCAGGGATATCTCTTCCCGGCGCGTGCGTTTAGCCTGGAAGTAGCGTCGAGGAAACTTCGGCTTTGATGCATTCAAGATTTCCTGGGGGATTGTCCGCTCTCAGTCTTGTGCTGCTCCGCGGGACCGCGGGAGCGGTCGCCGTCGCACAAGCCTGTGCACTGTTCGCGGAACAGATCGAATCGAGCGCCTGGGCGCCCGTTATCGCGACGTTGTCACTGGTCGGCGGAATTGCTTTCATCGCGGGCTGGCGAACGTTGATCTCCGGGGCGATTCTGGCGGTGACCATTTCGGGCATCATCTTTCTCCGGACGCCTTTCCACGCCCCTGCCTTCTTGACTGGATTTCTGGCGCCAACACTGGTCCTGGTGATCGTTATCGCGATCATGCTCATGGGCCCTGGGGCCTGGTCCATCGACGCATGGCGGTTCGGCCTGCGAACAATCACCGTTCCGCGAGAACCCCCGTCTTGACTGGGGCAAGCTCAATTTGAAGGTCGGACCTGTCTTGCCGGCTCGAAAACCACGCCTAGCTGGCCGGCAATACGTTCGGACTCTGCTGGAAGATCCGCATGGGACGATCTGGGCGGCCGGCCTGGCGCTTCCAAACCGGTACCTATACGCCATCGAGGGTGCGAGGCAGTTTTGGCTCAGTTCTCTAAACGGGGCGTTGTTTATTTCAGTGCAGGGCGTCTGCACGAATCGTACGCAGCTCGCGGCGGCTTGGGCGCGGGTCGCATCGCAACTCTTCGATACGACAGCGAAAAAGCGCTTTGGGCCACGACTCCAGGCGGCCTGAGCCGGCTGAACAACGGCCACGTCGCCACGCTGACGGCCGCGAATGCTCTTCCCTGCAGCGGAGTGCAGTGGATGCTCGAAGACGATGAGAATTTCGTCTGGTTGAACCTAGATTGCGGCCTGGCCCGCATTGCACGATCGGAGCTGACTGCATGGGCTGGCGATCCGAAACGTCGTATGACCCCGACTCACGCCATGCGGTCAACTAAGGCCGGGACGTGATTCAAGGCTTGCGCGTCGACGGTCCTTACCAACGATTTGGCGCGGGCGATCGGAGCAATCGGAGAGGAACTGGCCGCGAAAGCCGGGCAAGCCCGACTGGAACAGATTCGTCCCGCATCTGCGTCACCGTTGACGGTGCGTCGCGCAACCTGCCGCCGAACAGCCGCGACGAGGTCTATTGCATCGCGGTAGAAGCCGTTCGCAACAACTTCGCGCACGCCCAAGCCACCCGCGTCGAAGCGAAAATCCACTACGGGCCGTGCCAGTTTCGCTTAATCGTCCGCGACAACGGGACGGGCATCCATCCGGAAATTCTCAAAGCAGGCGGCCTCCCGGACTGCGGGAGCGCGCCTCCCTTTTCGACGGCAAACTGGAGATTCGCAGCCATCCCGGTTCCGGGATAGAAATCGAGCTATCGATTCCCGGTTCCCGCGCGTACTCAAATCCCTGGAGACTTTGGCGGAAGATCCTTGAAGAGTGAATTGACAGTTATACGCTGGAAACCTCATCGCAAGCGGCTCCCCATCAGCCAGAGAAGAGAGGCATGCGACCAGCAGGTAGCCGGATCGGCACACCAGTTCGAATGGGCCGGCACTCGTTCCCTATCGATTGTTCGATTGCGCAAGCCGGCCAACGAAGGGCTGCGCGATTTCAGGTGTGGCGGCGCCGCTGTCCACGATTTCGCTGTTGCTTAGGTCTTTGCCATAGAGGGCCTTGTTGCCGGATTGATCCCGTTTCAGGGTCGCGCCGTCGAGGCCGAAGCCGGCGAAAGCGCCTTTGGTCTGGCCGTAGAACACCATTTGAGCGTTTGGATCTTCGTGGGCGCTCTTGCCGTTGCCCCACGCGGCGGACGCATCCGAGCCGATCGTGAATCGCTCAGAGAGAAGCTTGGCCCGGCGGGATTTATCGAGCGAAAGCACAACGATGTCGATAGCTTCGCCACCTAATTGCACACCGAGACTCGCTGTTTCGAGCGAGATTGCCGCAGGCGCCGACCAGCCGCTGTCGTTGCGGCATGAAATATATCCGCGGCCGAACCCGATCCCCAGTCCAGCGGCGCCTTTCTTGAATCCGGGAATCACGGCGATGCAATCCGCGCTCGCAATTCGATCCGGGTGAATGCCGTGTTCGGATTCGGTCATTCTCGCGAAGACCGCCGCGGCACGATTCAACCGAGTTGCGGTTTCATTGGCGGCGCTCGCCGTAATTCCAAAGACGAGCGTCAAGAAAAGACAAGAATAAAGGGTTTTCATCAAAATGCTCCTGTTCGTAGCTAATGAGCACGTCTTTCGGCAGTTTTGTTGGAACGCCAACATTTCTTCCGGCGCATCTTTCCTGAAGAGATCCGGCGGATCTCTCGAGGACGAATGAAACTTTCGGTCGATTTTCTGGTTCAAGTCTCGCAGGAGGGAACGCTGGTTCTTGGATCGTTGGGCGTTTGGGTCGCGATGATCAACCAGCGCCGCCAGCTCAACGCGCAAGTGTTTATCGAGATGCTCGGACGGTTTCAGGAACTTCTTCGATTGTTTCCGACCGAAGCATGGCTCGCCAATCTGAATCCCACCCAGCCTCTGCCCCCTCGCAGCCGCGAGATTACGGACTGCACTCTATACTGCATCCAATTGATCGCGGACGCTAATGTATCTGCGCCGGGCACGATATATTTCCACCAGAATCTGGAATGCTTGGGAGCGCGAAATCAAACACATTTTCAAGGGACGAATCTTTCAACGAGAGTGGGACGAGCTGAAAGGTGGAATTTTCCCATGACCCGAGTTTTGCACTACATCAATGCGTTGACGGCGCCGAAACAGCGGACGCGCGCTGCTGCGGCACCTTGCGATCCTTTGATTGGCGAATCCTAACCAGGCTCCAGGGGCGCTGTTTCACCTCCTCGCTAAGCTGGGCGAGGTTCCCGGTCGCTACCCGCAGATTGTCGATGGTTTGACGGATATTGTCGTCATTCCCGCGCACCACGCTCTGCATGCTCGCGATCAGAGCTTTCGCCTGTTCCATGGTCGACTGCATTTGGAGCAGGTCCTGACGAAGCGGATCGCGAATCTGATCGATGGTCGAGTTCACGTTTACGACGGTAGTGTCCGCGTGATCGAGAAGGGGACTGACTCTCTTGATCGCGGCGTCCGCGTCTTGCGTGGCGAGCAATACCTGATTGGTAATGCGGTCGATCTTCGGCGCCTGCTGAGCGATCATCGTGTTCGTGTTTCGCAGGATCTCGGCGATCTGCTGGCGATTCGCGGGTCCGGTGGCGTCGTTCAGGTTCGCGAGCAGTGTGTTCGCCTGCCCACTCAATCCCTTGATTTCACCCTGGACCTGGGTGATCAATCCTTGTGCGGTATCGGCGATTCCGGACAATTTTCGGGCCATGTCGTCGATGCTGACGGTTTCTTCGGACGGGATTGCTTCTCCGGGCGTCAGCCGGCGCGCGTTATTGGCGCCGGTCGTGATCGAGATCGCAGGGCTGCTCATCAGACTCACAGCACCGAGCTTTGCGGTGCAGTCCGCGTTGATGGGAGTGCCTTCCCTGACTTCGAGTGCGATTTCGATTTTGGTAGGGTCCTCACTCCAGGCGCGAACGGCCGAGACCCGGCCGGCTGTGATACCTCCGAAAAGCACTGGCGACCCGGGTTCGATACCGCCCGCGTAGCGAAGATACGTTCGATATGGAGTGAAGTGATGGCCCCACTGCTCGTTTCCGACGTAGTAAACGGCGACGATTAGCAAGGCTGCAGACAGGATGGCGAATAATCCGACTTTCGCTTGGGCGCTCACAGAGCACCTCCTTCCACATATCGTTCAAGAATTTCCTGATTTTCGTGCTCAAAAATGGGATCCGGCACACGATCGAGAAACTGCCGGATCCGCGGATGGGAGCTCGTTTGCAGCTCCTCTTTCGTGCCGACTGTAATGAGCGAGCCTTTGTAAAGCATCGCCAAACGATCGGCGATGCGAAAAGCGCTCGCCATCTCGTGCGTTACTACCAGAACGGTAATGTTGAAGGCGCGTTTCAGGGCGAGAATTAACTCATCGAGCTCGGCGGCTACAATGGGATCGAGACCGGCGGATGGTTCGTCGAATACCAGGATTTCGGGGTCAAGCGCCAAGGCGCGTGCGACCGCGGCGCGCTTTTTCATGCCGCCCGAGAGCGCCTGTGGGCTCAGTGTTCGAAACTGTGCCAGTCCAACGGCGGAAAGCTTCATCCAGACCATCAGACGGATGGTTGATTCATCCAGTCGCGTAAGCTCGCGCAACGGCAAGGCGACGTTGTCCTCGAGAGACAAAGAATCGAAAAGCGCCGCGTTTTGAAAAGCAACGCCCATGGAGCGGTGAAGTTTTTTCAACGCTTTCTGGTTCGTGCTCCCGAGGTCGATGCCGTTTACTACAACTTGCCCGGATTGCGGCCGCTCCAATCCGATAATCTGACGCAATAGAGTGCTCTTGCCGGAGCCGCTTCCGCCTAAAAGAACCATTGTCTCCCCGCGTTCGACGTCCAGGTTGATCCCATCCAGGACGCGGCGGCCGTTATAACTGACGACGACATTACGGACGGAAATCGCCGGAGCTGCCATGAGTCAGTGTGCTCCCGTGAGATAGAAGAGTGCGGTGAAGCCAACGTCGACGAGAATGACCAGAAATGTTGCTTTGACGACCGCGGAAGTTGCCGATCGGCCCACCGCGTCCGGGCCGCCGCGCACTCGAAAACCTTCAAGGCACCCTACGTGCACGATGATCACCGCGAAGGCGAGACTCTTCACTAATCCACTAATTACATCGCGAAGAACCACCGAGTGTGCTACCGCTATGAGATACAGATTGAACGGCGTGCCTGTCGCGAGGCGCAGGAATACTCCGCCCGCGAAGATCCCGGAGGCGTCGCTGAGAATGGTCAAGCAGGGCATCATGATGAGTGCCGCCAGGAATTTCGGGACGAGAACGAACTCTATCGGATCGATCGCCATTGTTCGCAGTGCGTCGATCTCTTCCGTGACGACCATGGTGCCGATCTCCGCGGAGAAAGCCGATCCGGACCGTCCGCTGACGGCGATCGCAGTAAGAAGCGGACCGAGTTCCCGCGTAAAACCAATGGTCACCAGGTCCGTGACGAGTTGGATTGCACCGAAGCGACGTAGTTCGGAGGCGCCCTGCATCGCGAAAATGAATCCGGTGCAGATGGCCATGATGCTCACCATTGGAATTGCACCGACGCCGATCGCGAACATCTGCCGGATGGCGGAGAGCCAGCGATTTCGATTCCCAATCAGTGGGAACGCCCTTCCTAACGCGCGAACCGTTTTGCCGGACTGGATCACGAGGTCGCCGACGTATTCAAGTTGGCTCAGCGTGGAAGCTCCGGCGCGATCTAGTAGAGCGAGATTCATTGCTTTGTGAGTACGGGAGCCTCATTGAAGAGGCGCAGTAGTCCGGTCGACTCGATCAGGTATCGCGGGCGATCGCGCAACCCGCTCAAATGAAGACTCTTGTCGGCCTGTCGGGCCGCCCTGAGAGCTTCGATTAAGACCGCGAGTCCGGACGTGTCGATATAGACGACCTTCTCGAAGTCGAGCACAAGCCAGCGGCAATTCCGGATTTTGAGCGTTTGGAGGAGAACGCGCCGCAGTTCGGGAGAGGAGTCAATGGTGACGCTCCCCGCGAGCACGGAGCGGATTTCATCCCCGCGCTGCTCGGAGTCGATGCGTAACGCGTTAGTGTCCAATGATTCGGTCACAGTCTTCATTCGTGAAGAGGGTGCCACAACGCCCCTTGTTGGCAAGACATTTTATTGACGCGCAAACAATTCCTCAATCGGCCCGGGTCTCCGCAATCAGAATGACAAACGCTACAGTGGATGCCACCCCGCGACCCGTTGATGACCGGGAACTGATCGAGATGACTCTGGCAGGTTTTGGAGAATCTTTCGAAGCACTCATGGATCGGCACTTGGTCGCGATTCGCAAAAGAGTGAGTGCGATGATCGCAAATAAAGCGGATGCCGATGACGTGATCCAGGATGTTCAACTGAAAACGTGGAGACATCTTTCTTCTTTCCGGCATGATTCCAGCTTCCGTACATGGATTACGCGAATCGCCGTCAATGAAGCATTGCAGTTCATACGACGGTCGGCAACGCAACCCAAATGGGCTGCGATCGACCTCGACCAGGTATCGGCAGCAACGGACTGCCCCGAACGGTCATACGCCAGGCAAGAAACGGCGGACAGGATTCGAACAGCCATAGGTCAGTTGCCCGCACCGTTCCGGCAGATGCTAGAGCTGCGGGAATTACAGGAATTGAGCGTCAAAGAAGCCGCCGGGAAACTCAAGGCGAACCCGCCACTCGTAAAAACGCGCCTGTTCCGCGCTCGGATCATGTTGGCAAGAGCTCTCCGGGACCAGCGGAAGAAGCCAGTCGCCGATTGGCAGACCACGCTCGCCGCTTGACGAGTGGGGCGCTCGGATTTCGTTCGCAGCTGGCGATGCCAAACAGGGCTGGCGATCGGATGGCTCCTCCCAAGTGAAATGAATTCAGGGCGCCTGGGGCGGTCTGGAGTCTGGAAGTCAGGTCGGAGCGAGTAAAGGAGAAAGAGAATGAAAGCATTTGGACTTTTGCTGGGAGCGTTTATGCTGTCCGCAGTCGCGGCCAGCGCGCAGGAGACGACGACGCCGACGGTCGAAATCGGTCTCGATTATTCGTGGTTGCACGTGAACTCGGCGAATTATGATTATCAGCGGACGGGCAACGGCGGTTCGGGATACGTCGAGTACAATCTCACCGGGACCGTTGGTCTCGTCGCCGATTTCGGCGGGTACGCGAACACGCGTACGGGTATTAATGACACGGCGCTGACCTATCTGTTCGGTCCGCGTTTTAACATGCGCCACTTCGAACACTGGGCGCCTTATGTCCAGTTTCTGTTCGGCGGCGCGTATGCCTGGAGTGGCCCGACCGGTGCTCAAGTCACGCAGAACGCCTTCGCGACGGCGGCCGGCGGTGGATTGGATTTCAACTGGACTAAGCACGTCTCGATCAAACCCATCCAAGTTGAATACGTGATGACACAGCTCAAGAGCCCGGGAGGTTTCGGCGACCATCAGAACGACATCAGGTATTCGGCGGGAGTGGCTTTTAAGTTCGGAGGCGAGTAGGCGACGAGACGACACGGCGAAACCGGACAGGCAGCCGGTTTCGCCTTCTTCGACAACGGTCAAAGGAGCTTGGATTATATGAGCCCGACGAATATTTTCGCGCCGATATCTACGCCCGCCGAATCGATCTTCGGCTTGTCGATGTTCGTCTTGGCGACGGTAGCGATGGTCTTTATCGTCGTGTTCTCTCTGCTCGTGTACGTGGTAATTCGGTTCAAGGACAAATCCAGCGATGAACGGCGCGAGCCGCCGCAGGTCTACGGCAGCACTCAGGTGGAACTCGCATGGACGGTGATTCCGGTGTTGATCGTCATCGCATTGTTTCTTGCGTCGGCTCGCGTGATCGCTTCGATTCAAAATACAAAGCAGCCGGCGGACGCGCTGGAGGTGATTGTCACGGGTCACCAGTATTGGTGGGAGTATCGCTATCCGGGGCTGAATATCGTAACGGCGAACGAGCTCCATGTGCCGGTCAGTGATCCGGCTCATCCGACACCGACATTTCTAACTCTGTTGTCGGCCGATACCGACCACAGCTTCTGGGTTCCGAGGCTCGCCGGCAAAACTGATTTGATTCCAGATCACCCGAATCACATGTGGATCGATCCTCATCAAACGGGACTGTTTCTCGGCCAGTGTGCGCAATATTGCGGTACGCAGCATGCGAAAATGCTGCTCCGCGTGTATGTCGATACGCGGGAGGATTTCTCCCGCTGGGTTCGACAGCAGCAGCAGCCGGCTCACGGCGGCTCGACAGCAGGGCAGCGTCTGTTCGAGTCGACGGCATGTGTGAACTGTCATACGATTTCCGGGACCGCGGCACATGGAAGGTTCGGACCGGATCTGACCCACCTGATGAGCCGCGAAACAATTGCCGCGGGCGCCGCGCCAAACACGCATCAGATGCTGCGCCTCTGGATCAAGAATCCCGACGCAATCAAGCCTGGATCGAAGATGCCCGCCATGGGGTTGGGCGATCGGGACGTGGATGCGATCACTGTTTATCTGGAGACACTTCGCTGATGTTGACCAATACCATCGTTTTGACCGAAGCTCCGGCACGTCCGCTTACTCTGCGGCTGCACGAATGGGTGACCACGGTCGATCACAAGCGCCTGGGAATTCTTTACATTCTGTATGCGTTGGTGTTCCTTCTGGCGGGAGGTGCGGAAGCGACCATTATGCGCATACAACTCATCCGTCCGCATAACGATTTTGTCTCGCCACAAGTATTCAACCGGATGTTCACGATGCACGGCACGACGATGATTTTCTTCGTTGCGATGCCGCTGGTGTTTGGATTCGCAAACTACCTTGTGCCGCTGATGATCGGCGCCCGTGATATGGCTTTTCCGCGTCTCAATGCGTTCAGCTTCTGGATGACGGCCCTCGGCGGCCTGTTCCTTTACTTCAGTTTCCTCGGTGGCGACGGATTGTATGGAGCGGGAAGCGCCCCCGATGTGGGATGGTTCGCCTACGCGCCTTTGACTGCGAAAACCTTTTCCGTTGGACATAGCACCGACTTCTGGACACTTTCGCTGCTGTCATCGGGCATCGGAAGCATCGGGACGGCGATCAATCTGATCGCGACGATCGTGTCGATGCGGTGTCCGGGCATGACGCTAGGAAAGATGCCGCTGCTGGTATGGCTGAACTTAGTTATGGGCGGGCTGGTGATTCTCGCCGTCGGTCCGCTTTCGGCGGCCCAGCTAATGCTGCTGGTGGATCGGTATCTCGGAGGCCATTTCTTCGATACGCAGGCCGGCGGGTCGGCCGTAATCTGGATGCACTTTTTCTGGATCTTCGGACATCCGGAAGTCTACGTTCTGGTACTGCCGGCCTTCGCCTTCGCGTCAGAGATCATCCCGGTGTTTTCGCGGAAAGCGATCTTCGGATACCCGGTGATGGTGCTGGCGACGATTGCCATCGGATTCATCGGCATGAGCGTGTGGGCTCACCACATGTTCACGGTCGGAATGAGTGCCGGGGCAAACACATTCTTTGTTCTTTCGACAATGGCGATTGCGGTCCCGACCGGCATCAAGATTTTCAACTGGCTGGCGACTATGTGGGGCGGAAGGATTCGGTACGCCACCCCGATGCTCTTCTGCGTTGGCTTTCTATTTCAATTTCTCATCGCCGGGCTAACGGGAGTAACACTAGCAGTTGCACCGCTCGATTGGCAGCTCGGAAATTCCTATTACGTGGTCGCTCACTTTCATTACGTGATTGTGGGAGGGATTCTCTTCTGTGTTTTCGGCGCATTTTATTACTGGTATCCGAAAGCGACCGGCAAGTTGTGCAATGAAACACTTGGAAAACTGCACTTTTGGCTATTTGTCATCGGTTTTCATCTGACTTTCGATTTCATGCATATTCCGGGGATTCTTGGAATGCCGCGCAGAATTTACACGTATGAGCCGGGGCGTGGCTGGAATACCTGGAATCTCATTGTTTCCATTGGGGTCGTATTTCAAGCGGTGGCGATCCTCGTGTTCGCCGGAAATCTGCTCTGGTCTTATTTCCGCGGAAAGAACGCGGGGAATGATCCGTGGGACGCCTGGACTCTGGAGTGGTCTACGAGTTCACCGCCGCCTGCATACAACTACGCCGCGATTCCGGCCGTGCGGAGCCGGCGGCCGCTCTGGGATCTGAAGCACCCGGAAGACCCCGACTGGAGGTATGAATGAGCGCGTACTCTGTCTCCCTGCTAGAAAATGCAAGTGACTGGCGGCTGCCGTCGCGAGGTCGCGTCGCAATGTGGTGTCTCATTGGCGCCGAGTCCGCGATCTTCACCATTTTCGTCGTCGCGTATCTGTTCTACATCGGCAAGAGTTCGACCGGCCCACAGGCGGGCGATGTTTTGCATACGCCGATTTTCTACACCGTGTGCCTTCTTTCGAGCAGTGTGACGATTCACCTCGCTGTGCGCTGCATAGCGACGGAGCAGGAGGCGTCGTTTGGGCGCTGGTGGTTCGCCACCATTATTCTTGGCGGAGCGTTCCTGTTCGGAACGGTGCGGGAGTGGATCCATTTGATTTACGGTGAAGGCCTCACGATCAGCACCAATCTTTTCGGCACGACTTATTACTCACTGGTCGGCCTGCATGCCCTTCACGTGACGATGGGCCTCGCGGCGTTGACGGTAGTGGCGGTTTTCTATTTTTCCGGGCGGCTTCGGCGAGAGCATGCAGATCGGCTGGACATTCTATCCATGTACTGGCACTTCGTCGATGCGGTTTGGGTGGTGGTCTTCACGGTAGTTTATGTGATTGGAGTTTCGCGATGAAAATGCGGGAAAAAATCGAAATTCCGGCGCCCACAGCGTGGCCGATTGTCATGGCTTTCGGAATGACGCTGGTATTCGCCGGTCTGGTCACAGCGGCGTCGCTGAGTATTTTGGGTGGGGTTCTGGCGGCTGCGAGCGCGGTTGGCTGGTTCAATGATGTTTTGCCGATCGAAAAACATGAGTGGGTACCCGTCATTCGGGAAGACATCGCGATTGAGACATCTCGGGAAAGAGTGGAGCGAATCAACGAGGTTCAGGAGCTTTCTCGAGCATCGCTGCCGGTTGAAATCTACCCGATTTCCGCGGGAGTAAAGGGCGGTCTCGCGGGTGCCCTGGCCATGGCGTTGCTCGCAGGCATGTACGGCCTGGTGCACGGGAACGGAATCTGGTACCCGATGAACCTCCTGGTAGCGGGATTGTTTCCTGACACGGCGACGCAGACGGCCACCCAACTCGGAGCGTTCAGTACGCGAGCGTTGACTGCGGCGGTGCCGATTCATTTGATGATTTCGCTCCTGGTCGGACTGCTTTATGGAGCGATGCTGCCGATGGCCCCGAAGCGTCCGATCCTTTTAGGCGGTTTCGCAGCTCCGCTGCTGTGGTCTTTCTTGATCTATGGCAGCCTGGCGGCGATCAATCCGGTAATGAATCAGCGCATCGATTGGCTCTGGTTCGTGTTCTCGCAAATCGGATTCGGAGTCGTGGCCGGAGCGGTGGTTGCGCGCCAGGAACGAATCGCCACGCCGCAGCCGTTGGCGGTTCGGATGGGCATTGAAGCTCCCGGGCTGATGGAAGAACATCGACCGGAGGCGAACCGATGAAATTCGCAGCGCTCGTCGTGATCGTGGCCTGTGTGCTGTTATCGTGCGAGGCACCAGGACAGCATGCAGCCGAAGTTCGAGCCATTCGTCCCAGTGAAGTCTCGAATTTCCGCAAGCTCTTTTCGCAGAACTGTTCGGGCTGTCACGGCAACAATGGACAGGGAGCATTGACGGTCGGCATCGGGCGGCCGGTTTATCTTGCAATCGCCGACGATGCGACGATCCGCCGCACGGTCGAAGAGGGTCGCCCCGGGACGCCTATGGCGGCTTTCGCGCAACGGGAGGGCGGCATGTTGACGGAAGCCCAGATCGAGATTCTCGTTCGCGGAATCCGGGGTCGGGCGACGCCTGCCACTTTCGATCACGAGAATCTGCCGCCGTACGCTTCGTCGCGCGTCGGCAATGCGACGCGCGGGCGCGACGTGTTTGCCACGGCTTGTTCCAACTGCCATGGCCAGGACGGACGCGGCGTGCGGCCAATCGCGGATAGCTCTTATCTTGCCCTGGTCACGGATCAGCATCTGCGGACCGTGATCATCGTGGGAATGCCAAACCTCGGCATGCCGGACTGGCGCGGTCATTTGAAACCGCTGACCGATGCCGATGTGACGGACCTTGTGGCGTGGCTCGCGTCCCGCCGCGAATCGTTTTCGGCGCATTTGAAGCATTGAGGAGTTTGACATGAGTGATCTTTCGAGACGGCAGGTGTTCTTAAAACTCGGGGCGGCGTTCAACGGCGCTGTGGCAGTCGTGCTTGGAATTCCAATCGTGCGATACCTCTTCTCTCCAGTGACGCGCGCAAAGGCGGGGGACGATCGCTGGATCTCGCTTGGCTCGATCGATCAGTTCCCGGCGGGTCAGACACGGCTTGCAACTTACCGCAATCCAGGCGCGGGCCCTACTGACGGCGATACGGCCGAGATTCCGTGCTGGGTGCGCAATATCGACGGAACCAACTTTCAGGTATTCGCTATAAATTGTGCGCATCTCGGCTGCCCGGTCCGATGGTTTCCACAATCGCGCTTGTTTATGTGCCCCTGTCACGGCGGCGTTTATTACGAGGACGGCTCGCGCGCGTCAGGTCCGCCGGAGCGAGGACTGTTCGAGTATCCATTCAAGGTTCTTAACGGGACGGTGCGCATCAAGGCGGGCGAACTGCCGACGCCCGGTCTTTCCGCCGCGGACCGGCTCATCCAGATTACCTCGAAGGACGGGGGGCAGACGCCATGCGCTTGATTCGCGACCTGGGAGCGTGGTTCGATCAACGGCTCCAACTTGGCTCGCCGATTCGCGAGACCATGGAGCATCCGATTCCCCGCGAAACGGCGAGCTGGGCTTACGTTTTCGGCAGCGCGGCAATGACGGTCTTTGCGCTGCAGCTTGTGACAGGCATTCTTCTCGCGCTTGTCTACGTACCTTCAGCAAATGAAGCGTGGAACAGCCTGCAAATTTTGAATCATCAGGTGTCGCTCGGGTGGTTTATTCGCGCACTGCACGGATGGGGCTCGAATTTCATGTTGGCAATCGTGCTGATCCACATGGCGCAGGTGTTTTTGTTTGGAGCTTACAAGTTTCCGCGCGAACTGACCTGGGTTTTCGGCGTTTTTCTGCTGCTGATGACCCTCGGGATGGCATTTACCGGTCAGGTGCTGCGCTTCGATCAGGACGCATATTGGGGATTGGGAATCGGCGCGTCGATTTCGAGCCGGGTGCCGATCGTTGGTTCGATCCTGGTGAAGCTTCTCCTGGGAGGGCCGATTATCGCCGGAGCCACGCTGTCGAGATTCTTCGCACTTCACGTATTCGTGATCCCGGGCTTGCTGATCGCATTTATCGGATTGCATGTGTTGATGGTCCTCAAGCTTGGAATCAACGAGTGGCCGATGCCGGGGAGGTTGGTGCGGCGCTCGGATTACATGGAAAAATATCACGAAATGACACGCTCCGACGGCGTGCCGTTCGTTCCATACGGAGTCTGGAAGGACGCCGTATTCTCGGGTGTCATTCTTTTGGTGGTCGCTGCTTGTGCGTTCTACTTCGGTCCGTTTGGTCCGAGTGGACAACCGGACCCGCGTGTCATTCAAACGGCGCCTCGACCCGATTACTTCTTCTTGTGGCTCTATGCTGTTTTGTCCCTGCTCCCGCCGCAGCTCGAAACGCCGGCGCTGTTGATCGGGCCGGCAATCGCACTCGGCGTGTTGCTCGCCCTGCCGTTTGTTTCAGGCGAAGGTGAGAAGAGCTGGAAGCGCCGTCCCATCGCAGTGCTGACGATTCTTTTGGCTGCCGTGGGCCTTGGGACGTTCACGAATATGGCTGATCACGCGCCGTGGAGTCCGGTGATGGATGCGTCCACAGGCGCGGCAATTCCAGGGAGATTTTTAAGCGGTCGCACGCCCGTTGAGATTCAAGGCGCATTGGTCTTCGAGTCGAAGCAGTGCCACAACTGCCACGCTCTCGGCGATATTGGCGGGCAACGAGGGCCGACACTTGATGCGGTTGCGGTTCGTTTGACCAGCGATCAGCTTGTGCGGCAGGTGCTGCAAGGCGGCGGCAACATGCCCGCCTACGGAAAGAATTTGAATCCCGCAGAGACGACGGCGCTGGTGGCGTTTCTCGAAACGCTGCATCCGACGGGCCAGCATCCGGCTCAGGATGCCTCCCTCACAATTGGAGCGCAGAGATGACGAAGCGTGTCGCCGCGTTAGCCGCGGGCATCGTAGTGTTGCTACTGGTGGTTGCGTCGCCCGTCGCGCACCTCGATCACCAGTTGCTGACCGCGCACATGGCGCAACATCTACTTCTCATGTTGGTAGCGGCTCCGCTGATTCTGATATGGGCGCGCCCAGCGACTCTGCCACAACCGCCTCTTGCGGTCTGCTGGTTTGTGGGGACTTTCACGGTAATCTTCTGGCACGTTCCCGCGATTTTCGAGATGGCTCTGAAGTCGCATTCCTGGCATGGACTTGAGCAGGGGAGTTTTCTGCTCGCGGGAATCGTATTTTGGCGACCAGTGAGCAGCAGTTCCGAGTGGTCCGCCCCAGTTTATCTTTTCCTGGCGACCCTCCCGTGCGACGCTCTTTCGGCGTTTCTCGCGTTTTGCGGTCATGTCGTATACCGGCCGTATTCGTCGAGCCACGCTTTGCTGTTCGGACTTTCGCCTCTTGATGACCAGCAGCTCGCCGGCGCGCTGATGTGGGTTGTGGTCACATTTGCTTACCTGATCCCAGCGCTCGTCCTGACGTTCAGGCTCGTGAGGGAACGAAGTTCATCCATCGGCGTTCGAGTTTATTCGAGATGAGCGTCGTTGCCGCACCAACACTCGAGATCAGGCGGAGCAAGCTGCCCGTGCCACGGGCGGCTGTCCTGTCCGATTTCTGGGCACTCACGAAACCGGAAGTCAATCTTCTGATCGTGACCGCGACGTTCACTGGCTTCTACCTCGGTTGTCCGAATTTGCATCCGCTTCCGCTCGGGAGGCTAGTCGCGGTACTTTTGAGCACGTTGCTCGTAGCGAGTGGCGCGGGCGCGCTGAATCAATTTCTGGAACACGCTTACGACGCACAAATGCGGCGTACATTGCGGCGGCCGCTTGCTGCCGGAAGACTGCGACCAGTTTTCGCTGTATGGTTCGGTATCGCTCTTGCAGCGATTGGGGCGGCATCTCTGAATGTGTTTGTGAACGCCCTCACCAGCGGCCTGGCGCTGAGTACGCTCGGGGCCTATCTATTTATTTACACTCCGCTGAAACGAAAATCGCCGCTATGCACGTTGGTGGGCGCGCTGCCGGGCGCGATTCCACCGCTGATCGGGTGGGCCGCTGCGCGAGGATCGATCGCGAGCCCTGACGCCTGGACGCTGTATGCGATGCTCTTTTTCTGGCAGTTCCCGCACTTTATGGCGATCGCGTGGCTGTATCGCGAGGATTATGCTCGCGCGGGATACGTCACACTGCCCACGAGGAATGCGTCGCGATTTCTAAACTGGTTCACGGTGGTCCCCTCAGTCGGGCTCGTTTTGACGAGCTTCACAGCAGCCGCGGAAAGCGGACGTCCCGTCGTTCTATTCTCCGCCGCGGCGGTCCTTGGATTAGGCCTTCTGCACTACGTTCGCCAACAGGTCGTTCTCGGCTCACGGCTTGCCGCGCGGCGGCTTCTGGAAGGCACGATCTTTTATTTGCTGCTGGAAATGCTCGCTCTTGTTCTTGCGAAAAATTAGAACAACGTGGCAATCAATGAGTCCTGCAAGTGCCGCGGATCGCGTCTTCGATCGAAAGCCCATCGGGTTGGCACATCGGCCTGTCTGAATTCAGGCCCGTTGCCCGTTCTCTTCGTTTACTTCGTTCTATGCGTCGTGTTCGACGGACACCTCGGCGATTAGGCTGACCGCGGCAGTTGCTGGCTGAACCGACGGCTTTGTCCAGGCCTTGATCGTTCAGGCCGAACGCCCACGACCAAAAGACGTGATTCGCGAAAGCACTCGCGCTGCCATGGACGCGTTTGAAGCCTCAAATGCGAGATGGCCAGAAATCATCAAACAGACCTCGGTTCCGGTGCCGACGCGACTATAGACCTCAAGAGACGCACCGATCCGCTCCGCTCGTTCGCGCATTCCCTCGAGGCCGAAATGGCCCTCTTTCCCTGACTCCAGTACGTCTGGTGGAATACCTTTGCCGTTGTCTCGAACGCGGAGCCGCAGTCCGTTCACGTATTCCAATTCGACCTGAATCGAATTCCCACCGGAGTGCGTCAGGGCATTGGTGATCGCTTCGGAGCCGATGCGAAAGACCTCGTACTGAACCGCGGGCCGAAGAACGCGTGATTCACCGATAACCGCGAGCCCGAATGTGCCCGCCGCAGCCTGATTTTCGTTCGCCAGGTCGGAAAGCTGCTTTGCCAGATCATCATGAATACTCTTCGCGCCGCGTAAGCCCGTTAGAGCTGCGCGGGACTCCTTGAGTGCGGCGTCTAGTTTATCGACGGCACGCAACAACCCTCCCTTAACGGCAGGGAGCGAATCCGGAGTTTTTTCCGCGGCATTTTCGACAAGCATGGTCGATCCGGAGATCGCCTGCACGATAGTGTCGTGCAACTCCTCCGCAATACGTGTTCTTTCGTCCATGCGCTCCTCAAATCCGGCCTGGATTCGATCGACCGCCCTCTGCAGGCGCAGCCGGTGGAAAAAGATGGCCAACGATATAACGGACAGCGATACGAGCAGGGTGAACCACTTGGTCTGATAAAAATAAGGTAGTTGCTCCAACACCAGTGGAGATGACTCTACCCATTGGTCTCCGCCAGTGCTCGCGGAGACGCGAAACGTGTAACTGCCGGGTTTGAGATTGCCATAGAATGCCGTCCGTCGCGCGCCGGCATCGATCCAATCGGTGTCGATCCCTTGGAGCCGATAACGAAACTGAACCGATAAGGGATCGGAAACCCGGAGCGCGGTGTAGTGTATTTCAATCGATCGCGCACCAGGTAAAATCCGGACCCGGCTGGGCCCAGAAACAGCGACGCCGTCGATGGTCGCCTCTTCGGTAAGAACGCGAAAGCCAGGATCGCGCAACGCCGCTGGATCGGACGGTGAGACCTCCACCAATCCATCCGCGGTGGAGAACCACAAGTGCCCGTCAGGTGTCCGGGCACAATTGGGAAAATAATTGCCAGCGGTGTAGGTTTGGATCGTCCCGGCGCTGGGTTCGAGGATCGGAATAATGTTCTGGCGCCGTCCGGCCGCCCAGTCGTTCAAGTTCTTTTTATCGATGACTGTGAACCCGGCAAACCCGGTGAACCAGAGGCGGCCGTAAGAATCATCGAGAATCGCCCAAATTTGATTCGCGAGCAAGCCCTGTTGAGAATTCACAGTGCGGAGTCGCCCGTCCTGGAACCAACTCAGGCCTCCGGTGGATCCTATCCAAAGCTGACCTTCTCCATCTACCAGAAGTGTTTGAACCTCCAGATCTGGGAGACCTTCGTCGCGGCCGAAGTGTTGCACGTTTCCACCCGACAGACGGTAGAGACCTCCGCCGAGATAACTGCCTGCCCAAATAGCCCCAGTGCGATCCTCGGCGAGGGTCGCGATGAATCTATCGCGAACGCCAGTCTCGCTGAGGCCTTGTGAGCCTGCCGATGGCACCCAGCGCAGCAGGCCTCTATTTCCTGTCCCGATCCAAATACTTCCGTCACGAGCGCGCAGCAACGACCGCACATCTAATCCTGACAATTGTGATATCAACTCGGTGTGTTCGTCGGTCCGGCTTGCGACCCCGTGATCGAAGCCGACCAAAAAGCCAGAATCAGGTTCGGATAACAGGGTTGAGGGAGTGTTGCCCCCGGGAAGAGACAGAGAACGCGCGTCTGCAGTGTTGTTCGTGACCCGCGTGATCTGATGTTTAGATGCCGTCCAGACACCCCGGTTGTCGGCGACAACGGGACCCTCCGGCTGACTGAACACGCGAATTTGACCGTCCCGAAAGCGATCCAGGCCACTGCGGGTGCCGACCCATAGGTTACGTTCTTCGTCTTCGAAAACGCTGTACACGTAATCGCTGCTGAGCCCGGCCCGGCGATTCACGCTGCCCACCTCCTTGCCGTGAACCCGAAACAGGCCGGACGAAGAGGCGATCCAGAGATTTCCGTCGCGATCTTCGGTGCACGAGCGGACCTCGCTCTCGCTGACCGCCGCACTCACCACTGGATGAGCGACGAATCTGGTGCCGTTCCATAGACTGACTCCTTTCCACCCCGTGGTCCAGATCCTGCCGGTATGATCAAAGTACAGATTCATCACGCGATTGTCCGGAAGACCATTCTTGACCGTAAAGGAGGTGAGGATTCCATCTTTCAGCCGAAATACGCCCGATCCGATCGTCGCCATCCAGAGCGCGTGATCTGGGCCCTCGAGAAACGCAGTGACGACAATCGGCGGGATCGCAACAGGCGGTTTCTCGAATCTTCCATTGACCATTTGAGCAATGCCTGCACCTGTTCCCACCCAAAGAGTGCCACGCGAGTCCCGGTACAGGGAACCGGTATCGTCGGACGGCAAACCGTCCTTTACGGTGTAGGTGTGAAACTTCCCTGCCTGGTAATGGGCAAGGCCGCCACCAAGGGCGGCAACCCAGATTGAGCCGTCGGGATCGATCAGCAGGTCCTGGAGCGAGTTGCTTTTGAGACCCTGCTCGGAGCCCGCCTTGAAGATCAAAAACCGGACTCCATCGAAGCGAACCAGGCCAACGCCAGTGGCCAGCCAGAGATACCCGTCTGGGGTTTGTTTGATCCTGCGCACGTTCACGATACCGGCGTCACGGCCCCAGGAGGTGTGGGCGTATTGCGCAAGTGTGTACCCTGGGTTCAGCGCATAGAGGGGTAGCCAAGACGCCGTGAGCGCCAACATGATGGCGGTTCGCCAGCGCCTCGGCAGAAGTGCCGCCTCTCTTCGCCACGGAGCAAACCATGCAAGTGGTCGAGGCATAGAATTTAGTTGGCAAACCGGATCGCGAACCTATCAATTTTACCTGCGCAGCGTTCGGCAGCCAGCGGCTCGAGAAGCGCTTAGAGGAGTTCCTTTTCCGCGCCAACGGTGATCTGGCCGTCGAGAGTCTTGCTTGGGTTATTTGAAGATTCGAATCGGCTCTAGCGGGAACGGTGAAATGATGTGATTCGCGAGAACGTTCGCTCCAGAAAAAAGGATTTGATAGCGCCCTTGTCGAATGCGAGATGACCGGGAATGCTCAAGCGGACTTCCGTGCCCCTCCCGACCCGGCTATAGACGTCAAGAGAACCACCGATCCGTTCCGCTCGTTCGCGCATTCCCTTCAGGCCGAAATGGCCCTCCTTTCCTGAATCCAACAGGTCTTGCGGGATGCCTTTGCCGTCGTCTCGCACCAGCAGTTGCAGCCCGTTCGCGTAGTCCAATGTGACCAAAATCGAACTGGCGCCGGCATGTTTGAAGACGTTAGTCACCGCTTCCGATGCGATGCGAAAGACCTCGTACTGAATCGCGGGACGAAGAGCGCGCGATTCGCCCTCGATGACCAGCCTGAACTGGGTCGCGGCCGTGCGCGGGTCATTCGCCAGTTCGGAAAGCTGTCTCGACAACTCGATACTCTCCGAACCGCGCAGGCCTTTAAGAGCCGCGCGCGACTCATTCAGCGCAGCATCCAATTTATCGACTGCGCGCAACAACGAGCCCTTCACGACTGGCAGAGAGTCGGGAATCCTCTCAGCGGCATTTTCGACCAGCATAGTCGATCCGGAGATCGCCTGTACTACTGTGTCGTGCAATTCCTGGGCGATGCGTGTTCGCTCTTCCATTCGCTCCCGAAAGGCAGCTTGAATTCGATTCGTTGCCTGTTGCAAGCGCAGCCGGTAGACCATGAAAAACATCACGCCGACCGCTGCGACGCATAGCGTCTCGAACCAGATCGTCTGGTAATAAGCGGGAGCGACCCGGAAACTCCACGCCGCGCCTGCCTCGTTCCAGACGCCGCTCTCATTTGCAGCGATGACCCGAAAGCGATACTTTTTCGGCGCCAGACCGCCATAGTACGCCTGGCGCCGGCCTCCGACGTCCTTCCAATCGGAGTCGTACCCCTCAAGCTTGTATTTAAAGCGGACTCGTTCGGGAATCGTCAAGCTCAACGCGGCGTAATCGATTTCGAGGTCATTCGCACCGGGAGACAGCACCAATCCGTCAGCGGGAGCAGCTTCCTTCCCGTTGACTTTCACACTGTCGACGTGCACCTGCGGCGCGACCGGGTTCCTCGGAATCCGGCGCGGATCTACGTAGGCGATCCCATTCGCGGTTGCGACCCAGATGCGGCCATTCGCCGTTTTCACAAGGATCGGAATACCGGGTACTTCGACAGGCCTGGAGGGGAGACCGTCCAACAGATTGAGCAACTCATAGGGAACGCGATAAGCCGGATCGCCAAGCGCATGATCCAGCTCTTCGGCGCCAATGCGCAGGACACCAGCATCGCAGGCGATCCACCAGTAACCATCGTTGTCTTCAGCCAGGCCGGAAACGGGCTGCGCGGGCAGTCCATTGGAGCGCGAAAGCCGCCGGAAGCGATCATGATCAAATTTCGCCAGGCCTCCGTCGCCCGCAACCCAAACATTGCCCGCGTTATCTTCAGCGAACACCGAGATAAATCCGTCCGTAACACCATCGCTCGCACCGAATCTTCGTCTCGAGCCATGGTCAAACATCTCGATCGAATTACGCTCCCCCAACCAAACCCGGTCCCTGCTGTCCGCATAAATTCTGGGGAATCGATAACTGGGATCGGCGGAATCGGCGATCTTTGTGAGAGCACTGTCAGTTAAACGAAAAAGGCCCTGTTGTGGGTCGAATATCCAAACGCCGCCGGCGTGATCGCAGGTGATCTTAGAATAGACTCCGAGTCGAGTGCCGCGCGGCAACTGGAAGGGAGCAACTCGGCCTTGTCTAGACCGGTAAAGTTCCACGCCGTCGAGTGTCGCGCGCAGAATCCAAAGTGCGCCGCTCTCATCCTCGCAGACTCCTAAGGTTGAGAAGTTCGTGCTGAGGATTTCCTTTTTACCGTTTGGACTGATGCGGACGGTTTCACCCGATCTACTCGCGAAGGTCCAGAGACCGCCGTCCTTCGTGGCGAGGACACTTCGTCCGGCGTCCGGGTGCGCGACGTCAACGGCTAAAAACGCGCCTTGTCGAAAACGGTCGAGACCATTTGTAGTCCCGCACCAGATATTGCCTTCCCGATCCTGCAGCATCGTGACCACAATCGCGCTGGACAGTCCGTTTTTAGCGGTGAATTGCTCCGCCTCCTGACCGAATTGAGCGACCTGCTTGCCACTGATTCGATCGGGGTGCGGCACACGGCGCAGACCGTCCCCAACCGTCGCGACCCAAAGAGTGCCATCGCGGTCGAAGAGAACCCAAGTAGCGCCGACGCGCACTTCAGTCTCGCGTCCTCCATCATGCTCCTTCGAGAGAGTGTGAGCGGATTTGCCAACCTCCGAGACCCAAATCTCCCCATCTGGCGCCTGCGCGAAATTGTAGAAGTATGTCAGTGTGCTCCCCGGATCGATAAAGCGGCTCTCTCCGCGCGCAAGGGAGACTACCCCATCCTCGGTTTCGACCCAGAGAGTGCCCATTTTGTCAAAGTAAAGCTGCCTTGCCTGCTTGCCGGGAAAATTCCATTCCTTTGTTACGTCCTTCCACGCGCCACGTTCGAAGCGGAACAAGCCACTCGCGGTGGCGGCGATGATGGTTCCGTCATCAGATTCGACCAACGCCGCCGTGGCTGGGAGACCATCCTTCGTCGAGTAAGACGTCAAGTGGCCATTTTGAAATAGGCTTACCTCGCCCGCGGCCCAAACGATCCAGAGGGCTCCGTCGCGGGTCGCAAGCAATCTCTGGACTCGCGTGGCAGGAAAAGATTCTCCCGCCGGAGGCTCAAAGGCAGTGAAGCGAACGCCGTCGAAGCGAAACAGGCCGGCCGTCGTCCCGATCCACAAATATCCGTCCTGCGTTTGAGCAAGCGCGCGAATGTTGTTCGGCGCGCCGTCTTTCTCCGTAAAAGAGGTATGAACGAACTGCGTGATCGCCGTTTGCGGATCGAGTGCGAACGCCGGTGTCGCAAGGATCCTGGTCGCAAGGCACGCCAACCTGAGCATAGATTTGCCGCTCATCAGTGGTATTCTATCGCCTAGCAATCCGGAGGCCGCGCAAAAACGGCTCAGGACGTCGAGGAGTTGCTTGCCCCAGGATCGGCCGATCACGGTTCTTTGCGTGGATGATCACCCCATCGTTCGCGAGGGTCTGGTTTCGATCATCAACGCGGACCCCGAACTGCAAGTGATCGGCGAGGCGGAAACGGTGAAGCAAGCGATCGCCGCCTTCCGCACCTTTAAACCGGACGTCACCGTGATTGACCTGAGGCTGCCCGATGGTGAGGGAACGGACATGATCCGGCAAATCCGCGGTGATTTTCCGAAGGCGCGCTTCATCGTCCTCACCTCCGCCGAAGGCGATATCGATATCCGGCGCGCTCTCGAAGCCGGCGCCCACGCCTACCTGATCAAGGGAGTCGTACGCACAGAATTGCGGCAGGTGATCAAGGAGGTCTATGCGGGTGAGCGGCACGTTCCGGCGAATGTCGCTGAAAAGGTCGCTGCTCATTTGAACGAACCGGTTCTCACCGCGCGTGAATTGGAAGTGCTCCAACTCGTCGCAGACGGGATGCGCAATAAAGAGGTGGCGGCGCGCCTCTCGATCAGCGAAGAGACAGTGAAGATGCACATGCGGAACGTGATGGAAAAGCTGGAAGTAAATGACCGCACCCACGCCGTTATGGTGGCAGTCCGGCGCGGATTTATCCGGCCGTAGCTCTTCCGATCGTCGGGAGCAGGTACCCCTTTCGGGGTAGGCCCTTTGCACACGCTTTAGCAATGGTTCCGAAAGCGATTTGAGCCTATCTTAGCCTTAGTGATCGAGCGAAAGAAGCAAAATCACGGAAGGTCGTAGAAAGATTCCGCCCCATTTATTTCGGACGTTCCCGGCCGGTGCGGCGGGTCTCGGTCTTTTCTTGCTACGGCTGATTACCGCCTTGACGTTAGGTTATGCGGGCTATACGGTTCATGAGAGGTCGGCAATGACAGACGCGTCCGTGCTAGATCTGGCGGGCTTCGCAAGTTGGCTGTTGCCGCTCATTGGAGTTCTGATGATCCTTGGATTCGCCACCTGTATTTGCGGAATTCTTTCGTGTGCGATTCTCGCTCTTTCAAGCTGGTGGCATCCTGGATCGAACGGCCTGTTTGCGGTCGCCGGCGGCCTTTCGCTGGTACTGATCCTGGTGGGCCCTGGTGCTTACTCGCTCGACGCTTGGTTTTTTGGATTGCGGCGCATCGAGATTGTCCGGCGCACGCCGAGATCAAAACGTTAAGACGATTCAGCGCTGCCCAAAGGTTTAGAAGTTTTTGGTTCAGCCCGACAAGGAGTGAAAACGATGGCCAGTTTAAACTTAATCGGACACAGCGATGCATTTCGCGCTCTGCGCGACGACATTGACCTGGTCGCGCCGTTGAATTCAGCCGTCCTGATTCAGGGCGAAACCGGCACCGGTAAGGAAGTGGTCGCACGGGCGATTCACGACGCGAGCCCCAGGCGCGCGAACCATTTCGTAGCGCTCAACTGCGCGGCCATTCCAAGTGCTCTGCTCGAAAGCGAGCTCTTTGGCTACGAAAGAGGCGCATTCACCGGCGCCGTCGCTCAGACCGTGGGGCGCTTTCAATCCGCGGATCGGGGAACCTTGTTCCTGGACGAAATCGGAGATCTTCCCCTTGAGCTGCAACCCAAGCTCCTTCGCGCCCTTCAAGAGAAGCAGTTCGAGCGTCTGGGTGGCAATCGTACCTTTCAGGTTGACGTACGGGTGGTCGCCGCGACCAATCAGGATCTCGGACAAATGGTTCGAGAGCGTAAGTTTCGGGCAGATCTCTATTACCGGCTGAACGTGTTTCCGATGGCGCTTCCACCGCTCCGGGAACGGCGGGACGATATTCCGCTACTGGCCGAGCATTTTGTTCAAAAATTCGCAGCACAGCAGGGCAAGTCGATCGATGCGATCCCCGATGAGGTGCTGGCGGCTCTCAAACATCATGACTGGCCGGGGAACGTCCGGGAACTCCAGAATGTTATCGAACGAGGCGTAATCAGGACGACTGGCCGCGTGCTAAGCCCGAAAACGGCAGAGTGTTTGACAGGAGGCGCCGCGGGGGCGGTTCGCACACTTCCCGGGACCGAACAAATGAATGTCAGAACGCTCGCCGAGGCAGAGCGTGCGCACATCACCGCGACGCTTCGGGAAACTCATGGTGTAGTTTCCGGTCCCAACGGAGCCGCAGCGCAACTCGGCATACCGAGAGCAACCTTGATGTCCAGAATGAAGCGACTCGGCATTCCGAGCGTGGGGCGCCGAGGCCGGGTGCCGCAGTCTGGTCTGCGATTCCCGGAAGTGACGGATGGCCGCTTCTCGCATTTCGGAGGCAATTCTGCCGCCGATCTGCATGTGACTGCAGCCGTGGCGATCTAACCCGCACAATTGTGGCAGACACACTCATTAAGTCCCAGGCAGGCCCACGTTCAATGCTGACTGCGACCGGCTGTCAAACCCATCCCAGCAAGATGAGTTCGCGATGATACCGCCACAAGCCGCAATGTTCGTGTCGCTCAGATCGACGAGAATCTCGAGGAGAAGATGCCCACACCAGGCGATCGAATCAACGATTTTGAGACGCTTCAGCCGATCCTCACGCGCGTTGTCGAGACATTCTAGTATGTCGTCCTTGAGACCGAACGTGCAGGACCCTGCGACGGTCACCAGCGGCGGCTTTCCTCCGTCGTCCTGTCTTGAGCTCTTCCGATGTTCTTCAGCGAGGGCTTCATTCAGCGCATCCGAACAGGGCGGTACATCCGGACGGCCTACCCGTTCGGGATCGGCTGATAGAAGTGCGTGCATGGTCGAGCGCCTTTCGCGTCGATTTCACGCCGTTACAGGAAATGGGATCTGCGCATCGGCAGCAGACTGCGGACCCCGTGCTCCATAATCGGTATCCGCGATCGCGTGACCGCCGAGGATCAAGTCGTACGGCGCATCGTATTTGTCCATCACGCATTCAATGAAAACCATGCTCGAATGCGGAGAATCCAGGACTTTCTGCAGCTCATTGCTGGTGCGTGCAACGAAGGTCTCTGCTTTTTTGTCTCGACTAAAGACGTTCGGCAGTTCCGAATATCGCCAGTACGCAATGTCGTTGTACTTCGCGTCTTTGCCCAGAACGGCTCTCTCCACCGTGTATCCGGAGTTCTCGTTTACAAAAATGAAAGGCTTAAGATCGTGGCGCATAACGGTCGAGATCTCTTGAACGGTCATCTGGAGAGACCCTTCGCCGGTAAGCAAGATGTGGCGCCGTCCAGGGGATGCAAGGATGGCGCCGAGGAGTGCGGGTGTTGCATAGCCGATGGAGCACCAGACGTAAGCCCCTGTAATGTAGGTGCAGCCGTCCGGTATCGTCAATCGGCCGAACCCTGCACTCGAAGTTCCGTCTTCGACGACGATCACATCGCCGGGGCGGAGGAAGTTCTGTATCGCTTTCCAGTATGAGCCCTGGGTGAGCGGATCGTCAGACGGAACGAGTTCCACGCGCTTGGGTGGGCGCGGGGGCCGTTTGGCCGGGCCAACGCTCGAAGACAGGTCGAGAATCGACTTCAACAGCTCAGCGATGTAGACACCTTGATAATTTTTGTCCGCCGAGTCGACGTAGCTGGAGTTGAGATGAATCACGGATGCAGGCAGCTTGTCGGTAAAAAAACCTGTGGTCGATTCGACCCGCCTGTAACCGACCGTCAGCAGACAGTCACTTCCTTCGATTGATTCGCGGGTCGCGGGGGCGCTTGCAATACCGCCGTAGATCCCAATGAACTGCGAGGAACTTTCAGGCACAGCACCCTTTGCGCAGTTCACCGTCGCCACCTGCATCTGAAACCGCTCGGCGAGCTCCATGATCGGCGCAGAGATCCCCAAACGCATCGTATCGATATCCAGAAGGAATGCAGGCGACTTCGCGGCCTTCAATCTGTCAAAAATCATTGCAGCGCAGGCGTTCAGGTTTTGCGGTTCGCTCGGCGGCATTTCGAGTGCGAGCGGCCCCTCGGGCACCTCGACTTCGAGGTAGGAAATGTCCGAGGGTAGCTCCAGGTAGACGGGGCGTTTTTGGCGCCATGCCGTCAGGAGCAGTCGATCGATCTCAGCAACGGCATTCTCCGGGGTGAGTTGCGCCTGGGCCGCCGTCACCTCGGCGAGGATACGGCAGAGGTCTCCTTTTCCTCGTTCAGCGAGAGTGTGGTGCATCATATCGCCATGCTGAACCGACCGCAGCGGGAGGGAACCAGAAATCAGAATGACGGGAACATGCTCGCTGTAAGCGCCAGCGATGCCGTTGATCGCGCTCAGTGTTCCGACGCCGTGCGTCACAATCAGCGCGCCGATTCCATTGATCCGCGCGTAACCGTCTGCCGCGTAGGACGCGTTAAGCTCGTTGCAATTGCCAATCCAGGCCGGTTCACCCCGGTCTTCGAGCTGCTGCATCAGCGCCAGGCTGTAGTCCCCTGGAACGCCAAAAATGTGGCGCACGCCGGCTTCTTTGAGACGACGGAGTAGAAAATTTCCGATGGATTGCTTCATACATGTTCCTTTCTCGTTCGCTTATTTTGGAAGTGTGTGGTCATTTGCTTCGGTTTGCCTCCGAGGGCGATCGCTCGTTGAACGATGACCGCCCTGATCGTTTTATTCAGCTCGCCGACACCAATCGCAGAACTAAAGGCCAGCTCTTTCACGAAGCGCGAGAAGTCCCATCAGGACTTCGTTCTCCCGTTTACTGAGTTGGTCTACCGATCTGTTGCCCGCCTCATTCAAGACCCCGTCCACCACCGATTGCTTCAACGAATCCGTTACCGTCGGAGTGCTGAGTGTTTGGATCATGCCGGCGAGGGGCTGCATCAGGTGCTCCATAAAGTGGTGGATGCCGTTCGATCCACCGCCGAGATGCCATTGCAGACTTGGCCCCATCACGCCCCAGCGCAGACCGGGTCCATAACAGATCGCGGCATCGGCATCCTCAACGCTGAGCACTCCCTGCTGGACCAGATACAACACTTCCTTATAGAGCGCCGCCTGAAACCGGTTGGCGACATGCCCCGGTAGCGCCTTAAATAGGCGAATGGGCTTTTTTCCGATGGAGGCGTAAAATTCCATCGCTCGCTGAATCGTTTGCTCGGACGTTTTGGCTCCGCCCACGACCTCGACGAGCGGAATGATGTGGGGCGGGTTGAAAGGATGACCGATCACGCAGCGCTCGGGACGTTTGCAACCGGACTGTATCACGTCCATTGTGAGCCCGGAGGAACTCGAGGCGAGGATCGAATCCGGCGGTGTGGCCTCATCCATCTCGGCGAACAGCTTGATCTTGAACTCCGGCCGCTCCGGCCCGTTTTCCTGTACAAAATCCGCCTTGGCCAGCGCTTCTTGCATGCTGGGCGCGAAGGACAAGCGGTCCAGCGAGGTTTTCGGCGCAATCCCCGAGACCATCAGCAAGTCCCAGGCATCTTGCACGTACTTGCGAAGATTGACCTCCGCGTTGGGTGCGGGATCGGTGGCGACCACATTCAGGCCGCGCGCCAGATAGTACGCGGCCCAACTTGCGCCGATTACGCCGGTGCCGACGATCGCCACATTTTGAATCTTTCCGTTCTTTGCCACAATTGTTCTCCTTTTTCGGACGTCCCCTCTTTTAGCTCGCGCGGTGTTCCTCGACATCCTAAGCGCCTCAGGGGCGTTGCACAACGTGTTCACCAGAGAAGAGCGGGGCCCGCGAAGTGTGTGTTGGGTGACGCATGCCTCTACGCAGCAAATGCGAATTGGCCTCTCTAGGCCGCCAATCGAACCTTCTTCAGGTGTGGTGCAAGCTTTTTCTTCGCGTTGAAGACCCGCCACAAGAAAAATGCTGAACTGTTGACATCCCCGAGATTGAAGTCGACAACGGCTCACTTTAAATGAGAAGCGTTTTTCTTAACTTGATTGGCCAGGACGCCCAAGAATCCATCGTGATGGCCGTCTCTTGGAAATCTGGAGGAACAAGCAAATGGGCAGTGCAAATCGGATGACTCTAACTCGCCGGCAGTTTGGGAAAGCCTCGTTAGGTGCCGGCGGCAGCTTATTGGTGGCGGGAAGTTCTGCAGCGCTTCCTCAAGATATCGGGTCCCGGCCCGCGGTGAGAAATGTCGTGCTTACGCATGGCGCTTTCGCCGATGGCTCCAGTTGGAGCAAAGTGATTCCTTTGCTCGAATCCAAGGGCCTGAACGTGACGGCCGTACAGAATCCACTCACCTCCTTGTCCGAAGACGTTGCCACGACTCGAAGACTATTGGCGCAGCAAGACGGTCCGACCATTCTGGTCGGCCACTCCTACGCAGGATTCGTGATAACTGAGGCCGGTAACGCTCCTAACGTTGTCGGCATGGTGTACGTCTCGTCCTATGGGCCGGACCAGGGCGAGTCCCACGATGATTTATCGAAACAGTTTCCCGCCCCGGCCGGCATCTCCGCGATCAAGCTCGACGAAAACGGATTTCTGTGGATTGCGCGGGACAAGTTTCACGAAGTCTTTGTACACGATATCGACGCAGCTCAGGCGCGGATTCTCGCCGCGGTTCAAAAACCGGTCGCCAAGAAGGGTTGCTTCGGAATTCCAGTGACCGCGCCGGCGTGGAAATCGAAGCGGACCTGGATGCTGATCTCAACGGACGATCGCCTGATCAATCCTGACCTCCAGCGGTTCATGGCAAAACGAATGGGCGCCGTCGTCAAAACTGTTGCTTCGAGCCATGCTTCGCTCGTCTCTCACCCGATTCAGGTGGCGCAGCTAATTTTCGACGCGGCGCAGCACCAAGCATAAGCTCGCCAGGCTGCACCAGATAGCTATGGTTCGCCGACGTAAGAGGAATTGAAAGCCGTTCGGTTCAGACCGTAGGAATTAGCATCTCTACATCGCGCCAACCCTACCGTCAGCATGGAGATGCGATCCCATCTTTCTCCGGCCTCGGGAATGGCGGTCCCATTCGAGCGATATGGCGGCAGGTCCGCTGATCGCTTTCTCGAATGTCAAGGACACTCAATCCGGCGTCGGTTAATTCAATTGGGAAACCCGGGTCGAGCAGCATGTGTGGGAGCGGGGCTCGAGACTCTCGCCGATGTCGCATCGGTCGATGGCGAATTCAGCCGAACTGCAGTCTCGGTTTTCTGAAGCGACGTCGTCAGGGAAGATCGCGAGATCCGCCGCACAATCGGATCGACGAACCAGCGGAGCGCTAACGGAATATCGCGGCTGAGCGCGACTCCTTCGACCTCGATGTAGACGCCGCCATCGCGTTCTTCGAAGCGAGTTACGCTATGCAAACGCCATATCAGACCCGTTCCGTGGTCCTCTGGAAGAACGTGTTGAGACGGCGTGTCATAATCGGCGATCTCCTGAATGCAGGTAGATTCAGTGATGCTGTACAACCGGTGATCATCGATATGCTGGTACAGCGTCTGATATTCGAAATGGAGTGCCGTTTTCGCGACGACCGACTTGTTCATTATCGTCATCGAGAACTGGTCTCGCGCGTCGGTTGTGGAGATGCGCTTTGACTCTATAACGTTTGGGCGATAGAAGTCCTTGTAGCGATCGTAATTACGGACGACCGAAAGAATCCCATCGAGCGTAGTGCCCGGAAGGAAAACCGCAGCAGCCCAGTCATGGATTAGACCCGAAGGCACTTTCATCGGAACGTGAGGCCCGACCGGTGTCACAACGATTTCGCCGGCACGAACCTTGGCCATCTGCTCCGGGATTTCATCGCTTGAAAGGAACGTCGCTCCAGACGCAAGACGTGCCTGATTGCGTGCGTCAACAGTCTGGATATATTCCTCCCACCTCCGCAGCGTTTCCGGCTTCAGATCGGCCCCTAATATTGGCCCGGGCATAAGGCAGACGATTGCTCCAAACACCATGCGAAGTTTTTCAAGCTGCATCATTTGTAGATTCCTTCTTTTTCGAGACATCAGCGTCATCGTTAAGGCATCCGACGGGCCAAGCCAAAAGGAATTGAAAAGACGGCAGTTCACGATGGGATTCGTGCCTCGGCTAGGAGGTGTGCCGAAAGCTCGTCATTTTCCTGGCAATGGAGATTCAATTTTCGGCAATCCCGTGATGGCGGGAATTTAGAACCGGAGCTCGCGGTGCACAATCGAATCCTCGAGGAGAAGAACGATTGACAGCAACAATGACCCATTGGCCACGGTCCGCACGACCACGCGCTAATGGAAACTTGCGAACCGCCTCCGCCGTACAGCGAAAGTTACTATCGATTGCGGCGACCGAACGAAAGCACTTGCCATCGTCCGCTAGATCGCGCGCATCCGCTGTGGCGAAGCCTTTATTGTTCATCGCAAGGGAACTGGATTTCCCACCGGCGACGAGATGATTCAGGCTCGATAAACAAAGACCGGTCGAAGGGACATTGGAGGTTATGCTTTTTAAGGCTCGTCCGACGGCCCGCACGAGCCTATGATTGATCGCAAAGGAAAAACTTTGTATGGCAGTCGTTTGGGTTGCAGCAACTTGCGAAAACGCGTAGCATTGGGCACCCTTACTCGAATTCGTCTTCAACTCCGGTTCATCGCACACTGCTGTGCGCAGAACGTGCCTTGACGGATTGATCCAAAACGGAAATGCTCTCCGCGATCGAGCTCGCAACTAGGTTCGAAGTTACGGCACTTCATCGCGCGAGATCGCGCGATGTCGCGCGTCGCCAGCTACCGGTCGAATCGCGAACTGCCGGAAAATGAGCATAAGGCGCTGGTTGAGAGTGTAATCACGACTCGATCCGAAGCATCCGCTGTAATGCTTTGAAAATCTGCAGGCAGTTGCGAATCGATCGCGAACGTGATCCGATGCTGCTTTTCCTCATCTCCCTGGGGGCAATCGGTGTTATGGATGTTTAACCTTCTTAAACAAGATCGATCTTTCGATGCAAATCTGCATTGGGTTTCGCGATGCAAACGTAGGACAGGTGCGGGAGCGACCCACGAGAGAGCCGCGGCGAACGAGGCGGAACCGTGGCGGATAACAGCCACGGTTTTCGGGGTCGCTCCCGCACCTGCCCCGACGCGACGGCCGCCATTTTCAGCCGGAGCCACCGCGGTACGCCACTGTGATTATTCAGGACGTCGTGGACCGGCGGTGACTCCGCTTCCTAACTGCGATGGTGACTAAAGCTGTTGAGGCCCAGTCACCAGAGTCACCGTTGTGGAAAAACCTCTCGACTGACAGATCCGGTTGATCGCCGATGGATTTTCGCTCACCCATGCGATCGTTCTCGGTGACCGGGCGCGCCGACCGCGATCGTGACCACGTAGTTCGGGAAGCGCGGTCACCGGGGTCACCGCATTGTTGTCTCAACGTGCGACATCGGGAGTTCAAAATTCATCGAAGTTGCGCAAACGGAGGAGTGGACGAACCGGTCCGTGACCTTCGCGAATCTGCTGCTACAGCATGAATTCGGACAGCGAAGCCCTCCACGCGAAACGTCGAAATCTCACGAAAGTGTTCGATTTCGTACCTCGCCCTCTGGTTGAGGATTTCCACCGAGGCGCCACAATCTCGTGGTGCCGAGCACCGAATTCGCTGAGGTCGCTGCCTTGTCAGTGTGGAGAGCCGCCCTCAGGCAGCGGCTCCTTCGACTACCGTCCCGACCTTCGAGCGATCGAGCTTCGCGATGCCGGTGGCGCGAATCTCGGTGATCGACTTCTTCATCTCGGCCGAATTCTTGGCGGCGGCCTTCTGGACGTACTCGCGGGTGCGAATTTCGCCTTCGATCTGGAGGTGCATGCCCTTCGTCAGATTGGCAGCGTACTCGCCGAGTCGGCCCCACGCGATAATCCGGTGCCAGGTCGTTTCCGACTGCCGTTCGCCGGTTGCGCGATCCTTCCAACTCCGCTTGGTCGCGAGCGATAGCAGGGTGAAGGAAGCGTTGTTGCGAGTGGTCTTGACCTCGGCGTCTTTGCCAAGGAATCCGGTGAGTGAAACTCGATTTGCGTACATTATCTGATCTCCTTTTTCTGCTCCCGAATGTCTCTCGGGGCACACATCCCAGAGGGCGCGAGGCGCGCTGCTCCCAAGGCAAGGGCTGCATTTTCGGGAAGGGGACCCAAGCTCGCCTTGGGGAAGGAGTCCGGAAAAAGCAGAAGCCCGCAGTCCGCCGGGCGCAGCTACCGCGCCGAAGCGGTGCCCGAG
>DATJNW010000032.1:0-128314 GCA_035507655.1 Bryobacteraceae bacterium
CGCTCACGTCGATTGCCCCGGCCACGCCGATTACATCAAGAACATGATCACCGGCGCGGCGCAGATGGATGGCGCGATTCTGGTGGTGGCCGCGACCGATGGTCCCATGCCGCAGACGCGCGAACATATTTTGCTGGCCCGGCAGGTGGGTGTGCCGTATATTGTCGTCGCGCTGAACAAGGTCGACATGGTGGATGATCCGGAACTGCTCGAACTGGTGGAGCTGGAAGTGCGCGAATTGCTGACCAGCTACGGGTTCCCGGGCAATGATCTGCCGGTGATCAAAGTTTCGGCGCTGGGCGCGCTGAACGGCGAAGCGCAGTGGGAAAAGACGGTGGACGAGCTGATGGAAGCCGTCGACAAGTACATCCCGATGCCGGAACGCATTGTGGACAAGCCGTTCCTGATGCCGATCGAAGATATTTTCTCGATTCAGGGCCGCGGCACGGTGGTGACCGGACGCGTCGAGAAAGGGATTGCCAAGGTCGGCGAGGAAATGGAGATCGTCGGGTTCCGGGATACGCGCAAGACGGTGGTGACCGGCGTGGAGATGTTCAAGAAGCTGCTGGACGAGGCGCGCGCGGGAGATAACGTGGGCCTGCTGTTGCGCGGCATTGAAAAAGACGACGTGGAGCGCGGTCAGGTGATCGCCAAACCGGGCACGATTACGCCGCACAAGAAGTTCAAGGGCGAAGTTTACATTCTGAGCAAGGATGAAGGCGGTCGCCACACGCCGTTCTTCAAGGGATACCGGCCGCAGTTCTACTTCCAGACGACGGACGTGACGGGTGTCGCGCAGTTGCCCGAAGGCATGGAGATGGTGATGCCGGGCGACAACGTGAATTTGCAGGTGGAACTGATTACACCGGTGGCCATGGATAAAGGGCTGCGCTTTGCGATTCGCGAAGGCGGCCGCACGGTGGGGGCGGGAACGGTGACGGAGATTCTTGAGTAAAGAAAGGAAGTGGGGAGTGGGCAGTAGGGAGTGGGCGAATCCACTACCCGCTGCCCGCTTCCCGCTACCCCAAAAATGAGTAGCCTACGAGAACGCATTCGCATCCGCCTGAAGGCGTACGACCACCGGATCCTGGACCAGTCGACGACGGAAATTGTCGATACGGCCAAGCGCACGGGCGCGACGGTGGCGGGGCCGATCCCGCTGCCGACGGTGAAGAACCTGTATACCGTGCTGCGCTCGCCGCACGTGGATAAGAAGAGCCGGGAGCAGTTCCAGATCCGCACGCATAAACGGCTGCTGGATATTTTAGAGCCGACGCAGGATACCGTGGACGCGCTGATGAAGCTGGATCTGCCGGCGGGTGTGGATGTGGAGATTAAGGCGTTCGGAAAAGGGAAGTAAAGTGGCCGGTGGCCAGTGGTCAGTGGCCAGTTGTGCTGGGAGTTTCGAATGAGTCCAGGAATTTTAGGGAAAAAGATCGGGATGACGCAGGTGTTCCGGCCGGACGGGCAGGTGGTTCCGGTGACCGTGCTCAAAGCCGGGCCGTGCGTGGTGGTGCAGCGCAAGACGCCGGCGACCGACGGCTATGACGCGGTGCAGCTCGGATTCATGGAATACGCCAAGAAGACGGGCGTGACCAAGCCGGCCGCCGGACATCTGAAAAAATCCGGCGCCGAGGGCGTGAAGTTCCTGCGCGAGTTTCGTCTGGAAGAAGGATCGAACGGCGATCTGAAGGCCGGCGACCGCGTGCTGGTGGATGAATTCAAGCCCAAGGATAAAGTGGACGTGATCGGCGTGAGCAAAGGGCGCGGATTCGCCAGCTTAGTCAGGCGGCATCATTTCCGCGGGGGTCCGGAATCGCATGGGTCGATGTTCCACAATGCTCCGGGATCGATCGGTGCGTCGAGTTTCCCGTCGCGCGTTTTTCCGGGGATGAGGATGGCCGGGCAGATGGGAACGACGCGGGTGACGGTGCGAAACCTGGAAGTGGTCGAGGTGGACACCGAAGAGAACGTTCTGCTGGTGAAGGGCGCGGTGCCGGGGCCGGCGGGCGGATACGTCGTCGTGCGGAGGGCCAAGCGATAATGCCGAGCGTAGACGTCATCGATTTGAATAACAACAAGGTCGGCTCCATGGAGCTGGCCGATGCGGTGTTCGCGGCGCCGGTGAATGAGGCGCTTTTGTACGAGGCCGTCAGGCATTATCTGGCAGGTGTCCGGCGCGGGACGGCGAAGACCAAGACGCGGCATGAAGTGGCCGGATCCGGGAAAAAACTGTGGAAGCAGAAAGGCACCGGGCGGGCGCGCATGGGATCGATCCGCAGCCCGCTGTGGAGGCACGGCGGAACGACGCATGGTCCGCAGCCGCGCAGTTACGCGTATAAGCTGCCGCGCAAGATGCAGTTGGGCGCGCTGCGCAGCGCGCTGTCGGCGAAACTGCGCGACGGGGAGTTGAAAGTGGTCAGCGAGTTTGCCATTCCGGAGATCAAGACCAAGGCGATGCGGCAGTCCCTGCATTCGATTGAGGCCTTGAAAACGGTGCTGCTGGTGGACAACACGGAAAATCGCAACCTGGAGTTGTCCAGCCGAAATCTGGACGGCGTGAAGCTGATCTCGAGCCGCGATGTGAATGTGTACGATCTGCTGGGGCACCAGCAAGTGGTGTTGTCGCGCGGCGCGGCAGAGAAACTTTCGGAGGCGCTCAAATGAGCCTCGGCGTGTACGACGTGATCAAGCGGCCGCTGGTGACCGAAAAAGGCGTCGCCAAGAAAGAGGCGGACCGGACTTTGTGTTTCGAGGTCGCGGCGAAAGCCAATAAGACGCAGGTGCGGCAGGCGGTGGAGACGCTGTTCAAGGTGAAGGTGGAAGAGGTTCGCACCTCGACCACGGCGGGCAAGCTGCGGCGCCAGGGACGTTTTTCCGGCTATCGCGGCGATTGGAAAAAAGCCTGGGTGAGACTTAAGGCCGGCGAAAAAATGCCGGAGTACGCGGAGATTTAACGATGCCAGTTAAGGGATACCGGCCGACCACCTCGACGCGGCGGTTTCAGACCGTGCTGTCGCGCGAGGACATCACCAAGGACAAGCCGGAAAAGAGTTTAGCGGTCGGCAAGAAGCGCAGCGGCGGACGGTCGAGCACGGGGCGGATTTCGTCGCGCTTCCGCGGCGGCGGGCACAAGAAAACGTACCGCGTGATCGATTTCAAGCGTGACAAGGCCGGCGTGGCGGCGCGCGTGGCGGCGATCGAATACGACCCCAACCGCAGCGCGCGGATTGCGCTGCTCAATTATGTCGATGGGGAAAAACGCTATATTCTGGCGCCGGTGGGCCTCGAAGTGGGACGCACGGTGATGGCCGGTCCGGAGGCGGACATTCTGGTCGGCAACGCTTTGCCTTTGAAAAATATTCCGGCCGGCACGGTGGTTCATAACATTGAACTGCGGCCGGGCAAGGGCGGGCAGATGGCGCGGTCGGCGGGGACGCAGGCGCAGCTGGTGTCGAAAGAAGGCGATTACGCGCTGTTAAAACTGCCGTCGGGCGAGGTGCGGCGGGTGCAGGTGGCGTGCACGGCGACCATCGGACAGGTGGGCAACGTCGAGCATGAAAACGTGAGCATCGGCAAGGCCGGGCGCAAGCGCTGGCTGGGAAAGATGCCGCACAATCGCGGCGTGACCATGAATCCGGTGGACCATCCGCATGGCGGCGGCGAAGGAAAAACGTCGGGCGGGCGGCATCCGGTGACGCCGTGGGGCCAGCCGACGCGCGGATTTAAGACTCGCAATAACAAGCGGACGGACAAGTGGATCGTCACGCGGAAACAGAAGAAGAGATAGCTATGGGGCGATCGCTAGCAAAGGGACCGTTCGTCGATGATCACTTGATGAAAAAAGTGACCGTCATGAACGAGAAGAACGAGAAGAAGGTGGTGCGGACGTGGTCGCGGCGCTCCACCATTTTGCCGGAATTTATCGGCCATACGCTGGCCGTCCACAACGGGAAGAAATTCATTCCGGTGTACGTGACGGAGAACATGGTGGGGCACAAGCTCGGCGAATTTTCGCCGACGCGGACGTTTAAGGGACACGCGGCCAAGGCGGCGGCGGAGAAGACGGCCAAGCCGGCGTCATAAGAGGATCAATCATGCAAGCGAAAGCGGAAGCTCGTTATCTTCGGACCTCGCCGCAGAAGGCGCGCCTGGTGGTGGATTTGATCCGCGGCCACAAGGCGGGCGACGCCATCAATATTCTGCGCACGACCAACAAGCGCATTGCGCCGTCGGTCGAAAAAGTGCTGCGCTCGGCGATCGCCAATGCGGAGAATCGCTCGAACGACGTCGACGTGGACCAATTGTTCGTCACCGAGGCGTATGTGAATGAAGGGCCGCGCATGAAGCGCATCCGTCCGGCGCCGATGGGGCGCGCCTATCGCTATCAGCGGCGGATGGCGCATATCATCGTCAAGGTCGGAGACAGGAATAAGGAATAACGAATGGGTCAGAAAGTTCATCCGTACGGGTTCCGGCTGGGGGTCACCAAGACGTGGCGGTCGCGCTGGTTCGCCAAGCAGGATTACGCGAAACTCCTGCGCGAGGATCTGGAGTTGAAGGAATCGCTGCATGACCGCCTGAAGGCCGCGGGCGTGAGCGCGATCGAGGTCGACCGGCCGGGCAATAAGCTGCGCATCACCATTCACACTTCGCGGCCCGGGATCATCATCGGGCGCAAGGGCGCGGAGATCGAAAAGCTGAAAGCGGATCTGGCCAAGAAGACCAAGCGCGAAGTTTTTATCGATATTCAGGAAGTTCACAAGCCGGAGCTGGACGCGCAGCTGATCGCCGAGACCATCGCGCTGCAACTGGAAAAACGCGTGGCGTTTCGCAGGGCGATGCGCAAGAGCGTCGATTCGGCGCTGCGCTTCGGCTGCAAGGGAATCAAGGTTCGCGTCTCCGGGCGGTTGAATGGCGCGGAAATTGCGCGTACCGAATGGTATCTGCAAGGACAGCTTCCGCTGCATACTTTGCGCGCCGATATCGATTACGGATTCAGCCAGGCGTATACGACGTATGGCGTGATCGGGATCAAGTGCTGGGTTTATAAGGGCGAAATTCTGCCGGGCGGGCAGCGTCGCGGATTGCGCGAGCCGGAACCCCGGCGGGCGCCGGCGCGGGAACGGCGGGATCGCGACCGGGATCGGGATCGGGATCGCGACCGTGGTCCCCGGCCGCAGCCGATTGCCGCCGAACCCGGCGGAGCGTCGCAAAGCGCCCCGGCAGAAACGCCTCGCGTGCAGGCGCCGATTCTGCCGCCGATGAGTTCGCCGCAACCGAGCTGGAAGACGGAAAATGCTGCGGAGCCCAATGAAAGCAAAACGGGCGAGGGAGACAAGAAGGAATAAGCCATGTTGATGCCGAAGAAGGTGAAATATCGCAAGCAGCAGCGCGGCCGCATGGCCGGAAAGGCGTGGCGCGGATCGTCGCTGGCCTTCGGCGATTACGGATTGAAGGCGATGCAGTGCGGTTGGATCACGGACCGGCAGATCGAAGCGGCGCGCGTGGCCATGACGCGGTCGATCAAGCGTGGCGGCAAGGTGTGGATTCGCCTGTTTCCAGACAAGCCGATTACCAAGAAGCCGGCCGAAACGCGTATGGGAAAAGGCAAGGGCGCGCCGGAGCAGTGGGTGGCGGTGATCCGGCCGGGAAAGATTCTGTTCGAGATGGAAGGCGTGGGACGGGCGGTGGCGGAAGAGGCGATGAAGCTGGCGGCGGCGAAATTGCCGCTGCCGACCAAACTCGTTTCGCGGGAGCACGTCGAGTAGTCTATGACTACCTCAGGGGCCGCGGAAGTTGCGTGTTGCTTGCAGTCCTTGTGTGCCGGTTCGGCCGCGGAACAGGGAGAGAGTGAAATATGAAAGAGAACGCTGACAAAGCCCGCGCGCTGGACACGCCGGAAATTCAGAAGCAGCTCCGCGATTCGGCGGAGCAGACGTTCCGGCTGCGCTTCCAGCTGCGCATGGGGCAGATGGAAGGACTGAAAAAACTTCGCGCGCTCAGAAAAGAGCGGGCGCGGATGCTGACGGTGCTGCGCGAACGCGAAATGAACCCGGAATCGGCGCCGGTTGCTTCGAAAGGGAAGCGATAGCGATGGCTGAAGGAAATCGCACAAAGAACACCAAAGTCGGCTCGGTGGTTTCCGACCGCATGCCGAAAACCATCGTGGTCGAAGTGACGCGGCGCGTGCCGCATCCGGTTTATAAACGCATCGTCACCAAGCGCAGGAAATTTTATGCGCACGACGAGCAGGGCGAAGCCAAGGTCGGCGATGTGGTGCGCATTGTCGAGTGCCGCCCGATGAGCCGGCTGAAGCGCTGGAAGCTGGGCGAGGTGCTGCGCAAGGCGGTGCAGGTGACCACGGATCTGAGCTCGATCGGCATTGAGACCGGGCCGGAGAAGCGGGTTTCGAAAAAGAAGAAGGGCAAGGCGTAGGCGGGTCCCTTTAGGGTTAGGAGAGAGACGTTATGATCGGGATGCGGACGATTCTCGAAGTGGCCGACAACAGCGGCGCGCGAAAGCTGTCGTGCATTTTGCCGCGCGGCGGCGATCTGGGATTGCGCGCCGGATTGGGCGACGTGATTACGGCCGCGGTGAAGGAAGCGTCGCCGGAATCGGCCATTAAAAAAGGGAAGGTCGTGCGCTGCGTGATCGTCAGGATGCGCAAGGAGACGCGGCGCAAGGACGGCACCTATATCCGCTTCGATTCGAACGCCGCGGTGCTGATCAACGATGTGGGCGAGCCGGTGGGGACGCGCGTGTTCGGTCCGGTGGCGCGCGAGCTGCGCGACAAGAAATTTATGAAGATCGTTTCGCTGGCACCGGAGGTGATTTAAGAAATGACCCCGGAGGTGATTTAGATGAGATTCAAAGTTCGCCGGCGCGATCAGAACGCGCCGGTCAGGTACGCCAAGGTTCGAATCAAAAAAGACGATACCGTGAAAGTCATCGCCGGCCGCGATAAGGGCAAGACCGGGCGGGTGCTGGACATCGACCGGCGCACCGGCAAGGTTCTGGTGGAGCACGTGGCGCTGATCAAGCGGCACACGCGGCCGAATCCGCAGCGGCAGATCAAGGGCGGCATCGCCGAACGAGAGAGCATGGTTTCCATCTCCAACGTGATGGTCGTGACTTCGGGCGGAGTGGCGACGCGGGTCGGTTATCGGATGGAGCAGAGTGGAACCGTCACCCGGCGCGTGAGGATTGCCAAAAAGGGCGGCGAAATTCTAGACAAGAAGGCTTAAGAAAATGGCTGCACGGTTACGGGAGCAATATCAAAAGCAGGTGATTCCGGCGCTGACCAAGGAGTTCGGCTACAAGAACGTGATGGCCGTGCCGAAGATCGAAAAGATCGCCTTGAATATCGGGCTCGGCGAGGCCACCCAGAACGCCAAGCTGATGGACCCCGCGGTGAATGAGCTGGCGCAGATCGCCGGACAAAAGCCAGTGGTCACGAAAGCGCGAAAATCGATCGCCGCGTTCAAGTTGCGGGAAGGCATGGCGATCGGCTGCACGGTGACCCTGCGCGGCGACCGCATGTACGAGTTTTTCGACCGGCTGGTGAATGTGGCGCTGCCGCGGGTGCGCGATTTCCGCGGCGTTTCAAGCAAATCGTTCGACGGCCGCGGCAATTACACGCTGGGCGTGAAGGATCAACTGATTTTCCCGGAAATCGACTATAACAAGGTCGAAAAAGTGAAGGGAATGAATATTTGCATAACCACCACCGCCAGGACCGATGCCGAGGGTCTGGCCCTGTTGAAGCATCTCGGCATGCCGTTCCGTACGCAGTAGAGGCTCGGCCTCTTTTGCGTAGCGCGAATGGCGCGGACGATTGGAAGGATTTGAACGCCGGTGCGAGGAAAGGACGTTAGGACGTAAAGAAATGGCGACTACCGCAAAAATTGCAAGAGACGAAAGACTGGCCGTGGAGCAGAAGAAGAAAACGCCGAAGCTGGCGTGCCGGCATCGCAACCGCTGCTTCCGCTGCGGGCGCCCGCGCGGCTATCTCCGCAAGTTCAAACTGTGCCGGATTTGTTTCCGGCAACTGGCGCTCGCCGGGGAAGTTCCCGGCGTGATCAAGGCCTCCTGGTAGGAGTTGCTGGCTCTTGTGCGTCCCGCGAAAATGGCCGTCGTTTTGAAAGGCCGGCAAGCAGGTGCGAGGAGTGGAAGTAGGGAGAATTAACGAATGACGACAACCGATCCGATCGCCGACATGCTGACGCGCATTCGCAATGCGCTCGAAGCGCGCCATCCCAAGGTGGACGTGCCGTCGTCGCGGCTGAAGACGGATATCGCGAAAATTTTGAAGGACGAAGGCTATATCGCCAACTTCAAGCTGACCGAGGACGGCGCGAAAAAGTCGATTCGCATCTACTTGAAATATACGCCGGGCAACGTGCCGGTGATTTCGCGGATCGAGCGCGTGTCCCGTCCGGGGTGCCGGGTGTATGTCGGTTCGCGCAAGGTGCCGCGGGTGCTCGGCGGACTGGGAATCAATATTCTGACGACGCCCCGCGGGGTGATGACGGGATCGTCGGCGAGAAAAGAAGGCATCGGCGGAGAGGTTCTCTGCCACGTATGGTAACCGGGGAATGGGGAGTGGGTAATGGGCAGCCGGCGGCTGATGACGAATCGCCGATGGTCCCGCTCCCCACGACCTGCTTCCCCATCACGGAGTGATTGAGCTATGTCACGAGTTGGAAAAAAACCGATTCCGCTGCCGAAGGGCGTGAAGATCAGCGTCGCGGCGGATACGCTGAGCGTGGAAGGGCCGAAGGGCAAACAGAGCGTGCCAGTGCCGGCCGGGATTACCATTCGCCAGCAGGATGGGCGCGTCGAGATTCAGCGCGATGGCGACGAAAAGGCCGCGTTGCACGGGTTGACCCGGGCGCTGGCCGCCAACGCGGTGCAGGGCGTTTCGACCGGATTTACGCGGGAGCTCGATATCGTCGGCATCGGTTACCGCTGCGATGTGAAGGGACGGGTGGCGACGTTTACGCTCGGCTATTCGCATTCAATCGAGTTTTATCTGCCGGACGGGATCGATCTGAAGATCGATAAACAGACGCACCTGGTGCTTTCCGGCGCGGACCGGCAGCTTTTGGGGCAAACGGCGGCGAACATGCGGGCGCTGCGTCCGCCCGATCCGTATAAGAACAAGGGCGTGCGCTACACCGGTGAGGCGCTGCGCAAGAAGGTCGGCAAGACCGGAGCCGCGGGAGGCAAATAATGGCTCGGGATTCGAAAAACGATATTCGCCTGCGCATTCATACACGCATCCGCCGCCGGGTGAAGGGCACGCCGGAGCGTCCGCGCCTGGCGGTGTTTCGCAGCGTGAAGCACATCTACGCGCAGGTGATCGACGATCGCGAAGGCAAAACTTTGGTGGCGGCCTCCTCGAACGAAAAAAATGCGGCGAACGGCGGGAATCTGGCCGGAGCGAAAGCGGTGGGCCAGGCGGTGGCCGAGCGCGCCAAAGACAAGGGCATCAAGGCCGTGGTGTTCGATCGCGGCGGCTATCTTTATCACGGGCGCGTCAAGGCCTTGGCCGATGCCGCCCGCGCAGCCGGCCTGGAGTTTTAAATGGAACTGGAGTTCTAAATGGTAACAGCAGCAAAACGCATCGACGCGGCGAGCCTGAACCTGAAGGAACAGGTGGTTTCGATCAACCGCGTGACGAAAGTGGTCAAGGGCGGAAAGAATCTGAGCTTTTCGGCGCTGGTGGTGGTGGGCGATCCGGGAGCGAAAATCGTCGGCTTCGGAACGGGGAAGGCGAAAGAAGTTCCGGCGGCGATCAAGAAGGGCATTGAAGCGGCGAAGAAAAATCTGCGCAAGGTGCACGTGCTGGCGACGACCATTCAACATCCGGTGCTGGGGTGCTTTGGCAGCGGGCGCGTGCTGCTGAAGCCGGCTCCGGAAGGGACCGGCGTGATCGCGGGCGGTCCGGTGCGGGCGGTGATCACCGCCGTCGGGATTCCCAATGTGCTGACCAAGTCGATCGGTTCGCATAATCCGCATAATGTGGTTAAGGCCACCATCGACGCGCTGGAGCAGTTGCGGGATAAAGGCGAGGTCGCGGATTTGCGGGGACTCGCGCAGGAAAAGGTTGGTTAGTTTATGCCGGGAATGATCAAGATTAAATTAATCGGCAGTCCCATCTGCTGCCCGGAGAAGCACAAGGTGATCGTGCGCGCGCTGGGACTCAAGAAAATGAACCGCGTGGTGGAGCGGCCGGATACACCGGCGTTTCGTGGGATGGTGAAGAAAATTCCGCATTTGCTGGCTATAGTGGAGTAAGGGAGCAAGCGCAGAGGGGCGCTTGCGGCCCGTTTTGCGCGGTAAAAAAATGAATTTAAGCCAACTGAAGCCGCCTGCCGGGCAGAAACAGAAAAAGCAACGTATCGGACAGGGCATGGGGTCCGGACGGGGCAAGTATTCGGGCCGCGGCGCCAAGGGCGCCAAGTCGATTTCCGGCTACTCGCGCATGCGCGGATTTGAGGGCGGGCAAATGCCGCTGCACCGCCGTCTGCCCAAGCGCGGATTCACCAATATTTTCCGTAAAGAGTACGCGATCGTGAACCTGGCGCGGCTGGAGGCGCTCGAAGGCGCGTCCTTCGATCCGGGAACGCTGCTTGAACGCGGTGTGATTAAGAAACTGAATCACGGCTTGAAAATCCTGGGCACCGGCGAGCTGACCCGGGCCATTAACGTCAAGGCGCACGTATTTTCGAAATCGGCGCTTGACAAGATTCAGAAGGCCGGCGGAACGGCGGAAGTAATCGGGGCGGAGAAGTAGATTGTTATGAGGTTTTTCGAGGCGCTTGCCAATATTTTTCGGATTCCGGACCTCCGCAGGCGGGTGCTGTTCACGCTGGCCCTGTTGGGGCCAGTGTATCGCCTCGGCGGATTCATCCCGATCCCCGGCGTGGACTTCAACCGTCTTCAGGATTTCTTCCAGAGGAACGCGGGCAGCGTGTTCGGCATGTTCGATCTGTTCAGCGGCGGCATGTTCCGGCGGATGACCATCTTCGCGCTGGGGATCATGCCGTACATTACGGCGTCGATCATTTTGCAGTTGCTGACGGTGGTGGTTCCGACGCTTGAAAAACTGCAAAAAGAAGGCGAGCTGGGACGGCGCAAGATCACCCAATGGACGCGTTACTTAACCGTCGGTCTGGCGCTGATGCAGTCGATCGGCATTGCCACGGCGCTGCAAACCGCGCAGCAGGGGCTGGTGATGAATCCGGGTTTCGGATTCACGCTGATGACCATTCTTAGCCTGACGGCCGGCTCGGCGTTCATCATGTGGCTGGGCGAGCAGATCACCGATCGCGGGATCGGCAATGGCATGTCGCTGATCATCTTCGTCGGAATCATCGTGCGGCTGCCGGACGCGGTGATCGAGCTGGTGCAGAAGGTTCAAACCGGCGACTGGCCGTTCATTCAGGTCGCGATCATTCTGGTGATGATGGTGGCGGTAGTGGCATTTATCGTTCTGGTGGAGCGCGGCGAGCGGCGCATTCCGGTGCAGTACGCCAAGCGCGTGATCGGACGCAGAATGATGGGCGGCCAGCAGACGCACCTGCCGCTCAAAGTCAACGCCGGCGGCGTGATTCCGGTGATCTTTGCGGCGTCGCTGCTGGCGTTCCCGATGACCTTGATCAACCTGGAGTGGGTGCGGAACTCGCCGTTCCTGAGCGGGATGCTGGGCGCGATCAGCGGCGCGTCGGTGATGTACTACCTGCTGTACACGGTGCTGATCATGTTTTTCTGCTTCTTTTACGTCTCGATTATCTTTAATCCGAACGAAGCGGCCGATAACATGCGGAAATACGGAGGCTTTATTCCGGGCATCCGGCCGGGCCGGAACACCGCCGATTACATGAACAAGATCCTGACCAAGATCACGGTGGTGGGCGGGCTGTATCTTTCGGTGCTGTCCATTTTGCCGCAGATCATGATTCAGGGGATCAAGCTGCAACGGATGCCCCTGGTGGGGATGTGGATTGACGCACATTTTCCGCGCTGGCTGCTGGACGGTCTGGGGATTACGTTCTATTTTGGAGGGACTTCGCTGCTGATCGTGGTGGGCGTCGCGATGGATACGGTGAATCAGGTCGAGGCGCAGTTGATCATGCGGCATTATGAGGGATTTACGCCGCGGGCCGGGAGAATTCGGGGCCGGCGCGGCAGCGTGATTTGAGCCGTGTAGCTCAACCATAAGATGGCCCAGTTCTGCCTGATATTATTTGGCCCTCCCGGGTCGGGAAAGGGTACCCAGGCCGCGCTTTTGCGCGACCGGTTGGAATTAGCCCATATTTCGACCGGCGAGATCCTGCGGGCGCGAATCGTTTCGGGCGACGAACTGGGAAGGCGGGCCGAGGCGTACATGAACTCCGGCGCGCTGGTGCCGGACGAAATGGTGAACCAGAGCGTCGAGGACCGGGTCCAGCATCCGGATTCGGCGCGCGGGTTCATCTTGGACGGGTATCCGCGGACCGTGACGCAGGCAAAACTGCTTGATGAAATGCTGAAGGCGCGGGGAATCTGTTCGGTGGTGGTGCATTTGCGGGTGAGCTATAATGAGGTTATTGCTCGCCTTTCAGCCCGCCGGCAATGTGCTTCATGCGGAACTTTGTCGAATGAATCCTCGGGCGAAGTTTGTGCGAAGTGCGGATCGAAGATGGCGTTGCGCGATGACGATCGGCCGGAAGTGGTGATGCAGAGATTGCAGGCGTACGATTTGCAGACCAAACCGGTGCTCGAATATTTTCGCGCCGCCGGTTATCCGATTTTTGAAGTGGAAGCCGGGTCGCGGGCGCCACAGGAGATCGCAGAGGAGATTGAGCACGCGATGGAAGCGGAGTTGGGAGCGGCCAACGTCAGAACGGCATGATCGTGCGAAAGAACATGGCGGAGCTTGAAAAGATGCGCGCGGCCGGTCTGTTGGTTTGGGAGATCCTGAACAGGCTGAAGGCGATGGTTCACGAAGGCGTGACCACCTACGAATTGGAAGTCGCCGCGGAAAAAATGATGAATGAGGCGGGTGCGCGGCCGGCGTTTAAGGGATACTCGACGCCAGCGGCGGGCAGCAAATTTCCGTTCGTGCTGTGCACCTCGGTGAACGATGAGATCGTGCATGGGATGCCGTCGCAGAAGCGCGTGCTGAAACCGGGCGACATTGTTTCGATCGATACCGGGGTGCAGTTGAACGGATATTACGGCGATTCGGCGGTAACCGTTCCGGTGGGGGAAATTTCCGAAGAGACCAAGCGGCTGCTCGAAGTGACGCGGGAGTCGCTGGAGCTGGCGATCGACAAGGCGCGGCCGGGAAACCGGCTGTTCGACATTTGCGGCACGGTGGAGCGGCACGTGACCGCCAACGGATTTACGGTGGTTCGCGAATTCGTGGGGCACGGCATCGGCACGCACATGCACGAAGAGCCGCAGATTCCGAATTACATCGACCGCAAGAACGAGAATCCGCGGTTGAAAGAAGGAATGGTGCTGGCGATCGAGCCGATGGTGAACGCGGGCGCGCCGGGCACGCGGGTGCGCGCGGACCGGTGGACGGCGGTTACCGAGGACGGGAAGAATTCGGCGCATTTCGAGCATACCGTGGCGATCACGGCAAATGGTCCCTGGGTGCTGACGCGGCCATGAACGGCACCGTGAAGGACGCGGTGGTGGTCGAGTTACTGCCGAGCGCGTCGGTGCGCGTGAAGCTGGAGAATGAAGACGTCGTGATGGCGCATGCGGCCGGCGCGGCGGAGAGAAATTTTATGAGACTGCGGCCCGGCGATCGCGTCCGAGTGGAGCTTTCCCCGCACGATCGGACCCGCGGCAGGATCGTTGAGCTATTGGCGAGATGAGCTGTTGACGAAAGGTTGATGATGAAAGTCAGGGCGTCGGTCAAGAAAATGTGCGGCAAATGCAAGATCGTGCATCGCGAGGGCGTGGTGCGGGTGATCTGCGTGAATCCGAAGCATAAGCAGAGGCAGGGTTAAAGGAGGTTTGAGCGCACAGCGTTCTTCCGCGTGGTGCGCGATTTAAAATGGCGCGTTTAGCAGGCGTGGATTTACCGGCCAAGAAACGGACCGAAATCGGGTTGACTTATATCTACGGCATCGGCCGCACACGATCGAAGTCGCTGTGCCACCGCGCCGGGGTGAACCCCGATAAGAAAGTCGCGGAACTGACCGAGGACGAAGTGAACCGCATCCGCCAGATTCTCGAAGCTGAAGGCGCGGTCGAAGGCGACCTGCGTAAAGAGCTCTCGATGAATATCAAGCGGCTGATCGAGATGGGATCGTACCGGGGGTTGCGGCATCGCCGCGGATTGCCGGTTCGCGGGCAGCGGACCCACACCAATGCGCGGACGCGCAAAGGTCCGCGGCGCGGCACGGTGGCGAATAAGAAGAAAGCGAGCGCGAAGACGTAGCGCACCGGGCGCAGCCCGTTGTGCGCGGTAAGGAAAACGATGGCGAAAGCTCCGGCGAAAACTGGCAAGAAGAAATCGTTCAAGAAGAAAGAAAAGCGGGTTGTGCCCGTGGGCCTGGTGCATGTGCAGGCCTCGTTCAACAACACCATCATCACCATTACGGATACGGTGGGCAACGTGATCGCGTGGTCCAGTTCGGGTTCGCTCGGCTTCCGCGGATCGCGCAAGGGCACGCCGTTTGCCGCGCAGCAGGCGTCGCTGACGGCGGCGAATAAAGCGAAGGAATCCGGCCTGCGGACGGTGGAAGTGAACGTCAGCGGTCCAGGCGCGGGCCGCGAATCGGCGGTGCGCGCGCTGTCGACGGCGGGACTGGAAGTGCGGACGATCAAGGACAAGACTCCGATCCCGCATAACGGGTGCCGGCCGCCGAAGAAGCGGAGAGTTTGAAAAAAGAGGCCAGTGGTCGGTGGCCAGTGGCCCGTTAAAAGGCAAGCAGGACGAAGGTCGATTGACCGTAAACTGCACCTCAGATAAGGGAGGTTCTAAATTGGCGCGATATATTGGTCCCGTTTGCCGGCAATGCCGGCGCGAGGGCATGAAATTATTTCTCAAAGGCGAACGCTGCCACACCGAGAAGTGCGCGATTGAGAAGCGCAATTTCGCCCCGGGGCAGCACGGCAAGGATCGCAAACCGAAGCTGGTCGGCTACGGGTTGCAGCTGCGCGAAAAGCAAAAGGCGCGGCGCTATTATCAATTGCTCGAAGGGCAGTTCCGCAATCTGTATGAAAAAGCGCTGGTCAAAAAAGGGGTCACCGGCGAGCACCTGCTGAACAGCCTGGAACGGCGCCTGGATAACGTGATTTACCGCATGGGATTCGGCACTTCGCGCGCACAGGCGCGGCAGCTGGTGCGGCACGGGCACATCGACGTGAACGGCCGGCGCGTCGATATTCCCTCGTTTGAAGTGAAGCCCAACGACGTCGTCGAAGTCCGGGAAAAAAGCAGAAATAATCCGACCATCCTGCACGCGCGCGACGCCACGGCGCACGCGCCCAGCCCCAACTGGCTGGAAGTGGATCGCGAGAATCTGAAGGCCCGCGTGCTCGGCCAGCCCAAGCGCGAGGACCTGGTGCAGATTCAATTGAATGAGCAGCTCATCGTTGAACTTTATTCAAAGTGACGAGTTGGATTCTAAGTAACCAAAAGGAGCCAAAATGTTCAAAGGATTTCAAAAACCAAAGCGGCTTGTCGCCAACACGGAAACGCTGAACGACCGCTACGGCATGTTCACGGCTCAGCCGTTTGAGCGCGGCTTCGGCTCCACCATCGGCACGGGTCTGCGGCGGGTGCTGCTCAGCTCGATTGAAGGCGCGGCGATTACCGCCGTGCGCATCGAGGGTGTGGCGCACGAGTTCAGCCCGATTCCGGGTGTGGTGGAAGACGCGACCGATATCATCCTCAACCTGAAGCAGGTTCCGTTCAAGATGATCGGCGAAGGAACGCGCACCGTGCGGCTCAAAGCAGACTCGGCTGGCGAGGTGATGAGCGGCCAGATAGAGACCGACGCCGATATCGAAGTGCTGGATCGCAACATGCACATCGCCACCGTCGGCCCGGGCGGAAAATTGTCGATCGAGATGCGGCTCAAGTCCGGCCGCGGCTATGTTTCGGCCGATCGCAACAACGACGAAGACCTGCCGCTCGGCTATATTCCGATCGATTCGGTTCATTCGCCGGTGCGCAAGGTGAATTTTTCGGTGGAAGCCGCGCGTCTGGGCCAGATGACCGATTACGACAAGCTGACCATCGAAGTCTGGACCAACGGCGCGATCTCGCCGGCCGATGCGATCGGCCAGGCGGCGAAGCTGCTGAAGGATCACATGGCGATCTTCATCAACTTCGAAGAGCTGCCGGAATCGGCCGAGGAGCCGGCCGAGCGCGCTTTGAGCCAGATGAACGAGGTGCTGAATCGCTCCGTCGAGGAACTGGAATTGAGCGTTCGCTCCTACAATTGTCTGAAGAACGCTAATATCCAGACCATCGGCGACCTGGTTCAAAAAACCGAAGCCGAGATGCTGCGCACCAAGAATTTCGGGCGCAAATCTCTGAACGAGATCAAGGAGATTCTCTCCGGCTTGGGCTTGACCTTCGGCATGAAGTTCGATGCGCAGGGCCGGCTGGTATCGCCGGCCGGCACGCCCGCGATGATCAGTCCCTCCGACGAGATGGGCGACATCGAAGACGAAGGACCGGATGAAGACGAAGGTGAGAATGACGAGGAGGCCAGCCCCACGGCTGAGTAGCGGCTAAGTGAGACACAAAGTAGCGGGTTACAAACTCGGGCGCAGCATGGGCGCGCGGAAGGCGCTGTTCAAGGGACTGGTGACCAGCGTGATTGAGCATGAGCGCGTGGTCACCACGGTTCCCAAGGCCAAAGCGGTGCGGCCGCTGGTGGAGAAAATGATTACGCTCGCCAAGCGCGACACGCTGCACACGCGGCGGCAGGCCGCGGCGTTTCTGGAGTCGCCGGCCGCGGTGAAAAAGCTGTTTGACAAGCTGGGCACCCGATTCGGGCAGCGCGAGGGCGGCTACGTGCGCGTGGTGCGCCTGGGCAATCGCAAGGGCGACGGAGCCGAACAGGCGATGCTCGAACTGGTCGGAAGCGAGCTGGTGAAGCGTGCCGCCGAGCGCGCCAAGCGCCGCGAGGAGCGGTTGCAAGCTCTGCGCCAGGGCCAGGAAGAGGGCGAAGCGCCCGAGGAATAAACAAACTCAACGATTTTTGTTTTTTACAGCATTGCACCCGGGGAGGCCCGGTGGTATCGTTGATCAATGCGCAAGGGGATTGGGTGAACACGCGGAGCTTCCGTGCCCGATCAAGACGCTCAACCATTTCGTCCGCAGGATGTGCCGGAACGGCGCTCGGATCCCCGTTCCGCTCGGGACCAACCGGCCATTATTAAGCTGCTGAATCCGTTGGAAACGGCTTCGCGGATTCCCGCGCGCGTCATCGAGACATCACGCGGCGGCCTTCGGGTCAGCTTGGATCGCGCCTTGATGCCGGGTACCGTCGTGCAGATTCGTGTCGGCGAAAAATCGCTGCTGGGGGAAGTGCGTTACTGTAATTCGGACGGCGAGAAATTCTTTGCCGGCGTGCGATTGCAGGACGTCTTCGAAACCGGCGGGTAATCAGTTCCCGCGCGCCGCCTTGGCGACCTCGATCTCGGAGCCAACGAATCCCCAGGTGATCCAGGCTTGTCCTTTCACCACGCGCCGAAAATACTGTTCGGCTTTGACGCGATCGCCGTTATATAAAAACCAGTTACCCACGCCGTAAGCGACGGTATCGAAGCGCAGCTCGGCTTCGACGTCCGTGTTGCCGGCGGGCGGCTGGAGCGGCACCACCTGCGATTCCGCAATTTTTCCCTGGAAAAATCGCAACATGCTGAGGTAGTAAAAGGTGTGCGGCTCGGTGTTTTTCATTTCCGGGGTGATTGTCGCCAGTGCTTTCGCGGCCTCCCCGGTTTTTCCGGCGCGGCGCAGCGAGGCGTACCACCAGTTCGACGCATTGATGCGGCTGTCGAGCGTCGGCGCCAGTTCGACACAATGGCCGAACGCTTCGGCCGCGTCCGCGAACTCGCCCAGGAAATAATGCGAAAGCCCGAGATGGTAATAAATCTCGGAATTCTTCGGATTCAGTTTTTCGGCGCGTTCCAGATCCGCCCGCGCTCGCGTGAACTGGCGCAAGCCCAGCTCGCGATGGCCGCGTTCGAGATACAGGTCGGCGTTTTGCGGAGCGAGGGCCAACGCCCGCGTGCACAGCGCGATGGATTCGCGGTACTCGCGGATCGCGTCGTGCGCCAGCGCAGCCTTGAGCATCAGTTCCGGATTCTTGGGATCCCCGGCGAGCGCCTTTTCCGCGGCGGCGGCCGCGTGCTGATCGTCGGGAACCGAATAAAATTTCGTCCCGAGCAGCGACGTCACTTCGAGCTTATCCGCGGCGACGGCGATCATGGCCCCTCCAAGGAAAATGGCGAGCAGTTTGGTCATGCTGCCAGCATACAGGAAATCATTCCCGCGGCCGGAACATCGCGGCCAGCAGCAGACACGCTCCCACTGACCCCGCGATCCACAGATAGGGATGGTTCTTGAACTCGATCCGCCATTCGCTTTCTCCGGCCGCGCTGCCGCGCAGGCGGTCCAGATCGTCGAGCAGCCTCTGGCCGGCGGAAAACATCTGCTGACCGGTCTGAACAAGGTCGCGGATGAGTTCGCCGGTGGTCGGCACTTGCGGCTGGAAGGGATCGTGAATAGGTTCCATGTGAGTCAGACGCGTGACGGGTAGAATGTGCAGCAGCCTGTTACGTGACATCTCGCGGCAACGCGCCCGCGGCGAGTGAGCTACTGCTCCCAGCCGCCTCCGAGCGCGGCGTAAAGTTGCACCAGCGACAGCCGCTCACTCAACTCCGCGCGAGCCAGGTTCAGTTCGGCGCTGAAATAATTGGTCTCGTTGGTGAGCACTTCCAGATAGCTCGCCGCGCCGCCCGTATAGCGAATCTCGGAAAGATGCGCCGCGCCCTGCGCCGCGGTGGTCAGCGCCTGCTGGCGCTCGCGAAACTCGCGATCTTTCGTGTATGAAATCAGCGCGTCGGAAACCTGGCGGAAGGCCTGCTGGATGGTCTGCTGATACGCCAGAACCGCCTGTTCGCGCTGCGCCTCGACCAGCTTCAGGTTCGATTTTAGCCGCCCTGCGGTGAAAATCGGCTGGGTCAGCGGAGCCGTAAAATCCCAACCGCTATGCGTGAACAGGCCCGCGAGCTGCACGCTCTCGCCGCCGAACTGGCCGGTCAGCGGCAGATCCGGAAAGAAGGCCGCGCGGGCCACGCCGATCTGCGCGTTAGCCGCCACAAGCTGCTGCTCGGCCGATTGAATATCGGGGCGCCGTCCGAGCAGTCGCGAAGGTAAACCGGCGGGAACCGCGGCGGGCATCGGCTGTTCGATCAGCGTGCGCCCGCGTGGGATCGCGTGCGGATTTTCGCCGATCAACGTACTGAGCAGATCTTCGGTGATCGCGATCTGCTGTTCGGCCGCGGGAATCGTTTCCGCCGCGGTTTCGACCAGTTGTTCCGCCTGGCGAACATCCAGCAGGCTGGCCGCGCCGCCGTTCGATAAAGTTTCGGTCAATTGCAGCGACTCGCGCCGCGATTTGAGGGTCTGCTGCGCGATCTCCAGTTCCAAATCCAATTCACGAAGCTGGAAATAGGCCGTCGCGACGTTCAAAACCACGGTGAGCCGCACCTCCCGCCGATTCCATTCGGACGCCAGAAAATCGGCGCGCGCGGCTTCGGTCATGCGCCGGTATTTGCCCCAAAAGTCGGGGTCCCAACTGATTCCGCCGAGCAATTCAAAGACGTCGAAAGCGAACGATCCGACTTTTTCTCCGGTGTACCCGAAAGTGCCGCTCAATTGAGGGAACGACTGCGATCGCGCAAGGCCGATCTGCGCCTGCGCCTGCAAAATCCGCGACGCCGCGATGCGCACATCATAGTTTTGCGCGATCGCCGCGCGAATCAGCTTTTGCAGTTCCTCATCCTTATAAATGTCGAACCATTTTTCGTCGCCGATGGAGTTTCCGGGCTGCGCCTCCGTCTGGTTGCGAAAAGTATCGGGAACGTTCACCGGCGGACGCTTGTAATTCGGCCCCATGGTGCAGCCAGAGAGCGCGACCAGCAGTGCGGCGACGATGGCGCCGGCTTCGGAGCTTGTCGAAAAAGCCGGACCGCCGGCGCCGGCCTTCGTAACCCTCTTCCGCATCACGCGTGCCCCTTGCCGGTGATTTTGCGCGTGACTTTTTCGACGACATCGAAGGTCACCGGGATCAGAAAAATCGCAATCACGGACGCCGCCAGCATTCCGCCGATGACCGCCGTCCCCATCACCCGGCGCGACACCGCGCCGGATCCGGTGGCCAACCACAGCGGCACGCATCCCAGGATGAACGCAAACGCCGTCATCAGAATCGGCCGTAATCGAATACGCGCGCCGGTCAGCGCCGCTTCTTCAATTGTCTTGCCGCTTTCGTATTCGTGCTTGGCGAACTCGACGATCAGAATCGCGTTCTTGGCCGACAATCCGATCAGCATCACCAGCCCGATCTGCGCGTAGACATCGTTTTCAAACCCGCGCCACCACAAGAACAGGTATGCTCCAAACACCGCGATGGGCGTGCCCAGCAGCACGCTAAATGGCAGCGACCAGCTTTCATACTGCGCCGCCAGAATCAAAAACACGAACAGCAGCGACAACCCGAAAATGGCCATCGGCGGAACGCCCTGCGCGGCTTTCTGTTCCTGGAAGGACATGCCCGTGTAATCGAATCCCATCTCGCGCGGCATGGTTTGTTTGAACACGTCTTCGAGCGCCGCCATCGCCTGGCCGGAGCTGTATCCCGGCGCCGCCGCCGCATTGATCTGCGCCGCTTCGTATTCGTTGTAGCGCATCGTAAATTCGGGCCCCGCAATCGGCTTCACGTCAGCTACGGCGCTCAACGGAACCATCTGGCCGCGATTGTTGGCCACGTAAAATTGCCCGATGTCCCGCGCATTCTCGCGATAATTTCCTTCCGCTTCAACGTACACCTGCCATTGCCGTCCGAAGCGGTTGAAGTAATTCACCAGGTACCCGCCCATGAACGCCTGAAGCGTCTCATAGACATCGGCGACGTTTATTCCCTGCCGCTCCACCTTGGCGCGATCCACATTCACGAAGTCCTGTGGCACGGCCGGCAGGTACGAATCTGTCACGCCGACCAGCTCCTTGCGCTTTCGCGCCGCCGCCATGAACTTGTTGACGTTCTCGGTCAAGAACGGCAGTCCGCTGCCGGAGCGGTCTTCCAAAATGTAGGTCACGCCGCCCGACGTTCCCACGCCGGGAATCGCCGGCGGCGCGAAGGGAAACGCGATCCCATCTGGGATCTTCTGCAATTCGCGCGTGATGTGATTGCGAATCGCGTTGTACTGTTCTTCCGGCCTGGTGCGCTCATCCCACGGCTTTTCGGTGACAAAGAAAAACGCCGCGTAAGTGCTCTGGACGCGGCTGAGCAAGCTGAACCCCAGGACCGACGTGACGCCCTGCACGCCGGGAGTGTGCAGAACGATATCCTCCACTTTGCGCGCCGCAGCAGAGGTCCGCCCCATCGAAGCCGCTTCCGGCAATTGCAGCGCAACGTACACGTAGCCGTAATCTTCTTCCGGCAGAAACGAAGCCGGCAATTTTCCGCCGATATACAACGCCGCCGCGGCCACGCCGGCCAGGAATAACAGACTGATCGCAGCCTTGCGCAGCAGGAATCCCGAAAATCCGACATAAACATCGGTCCCTCGCTTGAACGCCCGGTTGAACAGGCGGAAAAACCATCCCAGCGGGCCGCGCCTCTTTTTTCGCGGTTGCAGCAGCAGCGCCGAAAGTGCCGGACTCAGCGATAACGCATTGAACGCCGACAGCAGCACCGAAATGGCGATGGTCACGGCGAACTGCTGGTACAATCGTCCGGTAATTCCGGGAATAAAAACCGTTGGTACGAATACCGCGGTCAGAATCAGCGCGATGGCCACCACCGGGCCGGACACCTCGCGCATCGCCTGCAACGCCGCGTCGCGCGGAGTCATTCCCTCTTCGATGTGCCGCTCCACTGCTTCCACCACCACGATCGCGTCGTCCACCACCAGTCCGATCGCCAGCACCAGGCCGAATAGCGAAAGCGTGTTGATGGAAAATCCGAGCAGCGGAAAAATGGCGAAGGTCCCGATCAGCGACACCGGCACGGCCAGCAGCGGAATCAGCGTCGCGCGCCAGCCTTGCAGGAACACATACACGACGATCACCACCAGCCCCAGCGCGGCAAACAGCGTGTACACGATCTCCTTCATGCCGGCGGTCACCGCGGCGGTCGTATCCAGGCTCACGGTGTACGACAGATCCTGCGGGAAACGCCCGGACAGCTGCGCCATTCGCGCGCGAACGCCGTTGGCTGCGTCCACCGCGTTCGATCCCGGAAGCTGATAAATCGCCATCACCGCCGCAGGCTTGCCGTTGTAGCGCCCGTTGAGCGAATAAAATTGCGCGCCCAATTCAATCCGCGCGACGTCTTTCAGCCGCAGCGTCGACCCATCCGGATTGGAGCGCAGAATAATTTCGCCGAATTCATCCGGCGTGATTAGACGGCCTTGCGCGCGAACCGTGTAGGTGAACTGCTGGCCCGCCGGAATCGGTTCGCCGCCGATCTGCCCCGCCGGATTCACCGTGTTCTGCGCCTCCAGCGCCGAAACAATCTGCGGAACGGTGACGCCGAGTTTCGCAAGCTGATCCGGTTTCACCCAGATGCGCATCGCGTATTGCCCGGCGCCAAAAACCTGCACCCGCGCGATTCCCGGCACGCGGGTGAGTTCGTCGACCAGATTGATATAGCCGTAATTGGCCAGAAAGGTGTTGTCGTAGGTGCCGTGCGGCGAATTCAGCGCGATCAGCATCAGCGGCGACGACAGCGACTTCAGCACCTGCACGCCCGCCGTATTCACCAGCGCCGGCAATTGCGGCTGCGCAAGCGAGGTGCGCATCTGGGTCAGCACCTGGTCGATGTTGGGGTCCGTTTTCACGTCGAAGTCGACGGTGATCTGCGACTGGCCGCTGCTCGAATTGATCGAGTACATGAAGTTCATGTTGTCGACGCCGCTGATCTGCGCTTCAAGCGGCGTGGCCACGGATTGTTCCAGCGTTTCCGCGTCCGCGCCGGGATAATTCGCCATCACCATCACTTCCGGCGGCACGATACTCGGAAACTGCGCTACCGGCAGCGCCAGGATCGACACTACACCGATGATCACCATCAAAATGGCGATAACCATGGCGACAATCGGACGATTAATGAAAAATTTCGACATGATTTACTGCACGGCCGCCGGCGCCGGTGTATCGGGACTCGGATGGACCATCGAACCGTCGCGCACCTTTGACGTTCCTTCCGACACTACCCGCTCGCCCGGCTGAAGACCGCTATTCATGATCCACAGCTCGCCCACGCGCTCCCCCGGCTGTACGGTTCGAATCGTGATTTTGTTATCCGGCCCCACCACCGCCACCTGATAACGCCCTTGCAATTCCGTCACAGCGCGTTGCGGCACCAGCAGCGCGCCCTTGCGCAACCCGGTGAGCGCGCGGATCCGCCCGAACTGACCGGGGCGCAGCACATTTCCCGGATTGGCAAACGCGCCCACCATGCGGATGGTTCCCGTTTGCGAATCCACCTGCCGGTCGGCGAAAACGATCCGGCCCTGGTGCGGATAAATTTCGCCGTTTGAAAGCGTCAATTGCAGCGGCACGGAACTGTTTTCCCGCAGCAGATCCGCCGATCCGCTCTTCAATTTTCCGGAGAGCGCCAGATATTCCTGCTCGCTGATGGGAAAATAAACTTTCACCGGATTCACCTGTGAAACCGCGGTCAACACCGTCGTCGGACCCACCAGGTTGCCGATCTGTATGGTCGCGATTCCGGCGATCCCGTCGATCAGCGACCGCACTTTCGTAAATCCCAAATTGAGGGTCGCGGTTTCCACCGCCGCTTCCGCCGCGGTCACCGCCGCTTGCGCCGCCTGAATCGACGCCCCGGCGGTTTGCACCGTCGCCCGCGCCTGCGCCTGTCCTTGAACGTCGTTGTCGAGCTGGCTCTGCGGAATCGCGCGCGCCGCGGCCAGCGGCGTATCGCGCTTCACGTTGATTTCGGTCAGCACCAGTTGCGCCCGCGCCTGTCCGAGCTGGCCCTCCGCCGCCGCCACTTGTCCTTTCGCCTGCGCGAGCTGCCCCTTGGCCTGATCGAGCATCGCCTGGAACGGCCGCGGATCGATCTCAAACAAAACATCGTCTTTATGTACGAACGATCCTTCGCGATAATCCTGTTTGACCAGGTATCCGCTCACCTGCGGCTCAATATTGGCATTGACGTATCCGTCGAGCGTCGCCACCCAGTCGCCATAGATCGGCACGTCTTTCTGGACCACGGCCGTCACCGCAACATCGGTCGGCGGCGGAGCCTGCATGGCGGTCGTTTCCGCCGATTTACTCACGCATCCCGCCAGCGCCAGCGTCGCGGCGGTGATCAAAATCCACTTCACGATTGCAACCCCATTCTCGACCCCAAATATCCCGTCAGCACCGTTTTGAATTCCGCCACGAACCGATCCTTTCGCGCTCCCGGCGTCTCCGCGTAAAGCTGGTTCAGACCTTTCAAAATATGCAGCGTCACTACCGCGATCTCGCCCGCTTTCTCCTTCGACATGCGGGGCTTCCTCGCCAGAAAAAACCCCGCAAACCGGTCGCGCAGCCTGGTTCGCAACGCCGCCGGAATCCGCGAACTGTGCGGCGCATCGAGCAGCGCCACAAACGCCGGATGACTTTCCACGAATCCGATGTTTAAGCTCATAAGATGCTGCACCAGCTCATGCAGATTCAGCGCACTGGCCCTGGCTTCGAGCGGCGCGCACAATTCGTCATATTCCTGCGCATAACGATGCCGCAGCGCCTCCGCAACCGCCGCTTTATTCGGGAAGAATTGATACAGCGACCCGATGGAGGCGCCGGCGCGTCCGGCTACCGCGCTCATGGTCGCCGCTTCGTACCCGCTCTCGGCCAGCACCGACTCGGCCGCATCCAGCAATCCCGCCACGCGACGCTGCCCGCGCGTCTGCTGCGGGATCTTACGCAGCCTCCGCGCCGGCGATGCCAAATGCGAGGACACCCTCACATTTTAGCAGCGAAACGCCTTCGGCCGAAGACCGACGCGCTCCGTAACCCGTCGCGCATTCGTGGGGGACCGTTTGGGGCTGCCAGGAGCCTGCGGAAATCACGAAGGCGGTCTCTGGCGGGCGCGGCGCAACAGACGCAGATCGGGGCTGACTTCGAAAAATCGCCAGCGCTCGTAAAATGAAACCAGATCGGGACGGCAGTACAGCTCGAAATGCTCTACGCGAGCGAGCCTGGGATGTCCGAGGATCGAGTCCATCAACGCCGCTCCTAAGCCGCTTCCACGATGTTCCGGAACCACCATCACGTCGAAGATAAACGCCTTGAATACGTAATCGCTCAGCACGCGGGCGAACGCCGCGAGACGGCCCGATTCATCGCCCAAAGCGATGAAAATTTCCGCCGCGGCGAGCATGCGGCGCGTCGCCTCCAGCGTGCGATCCCTGCTCCACCATTCATTTTGATAAAGCCGGTGCAGATCCTCGACTTGTGATTCGTTGAGAGACTCGATTCGATTCGCGATCATGCGAATCCCTTGGCGCGAAACCTTCCCGAAGTGGTCAGGATCTGCTGCGTACGATCCATTTCCGTTCGGGTGTGCGTCAATTGCTCCTGTTTGATCTGTTTCAATCCCTGCTGCACCAGCAGAAACGCGACGTACCATCCGATGAAGCCGAGGCCAAGCATCAGCAGCGTCGAAACCACGTCGCTGCGATTCTGCACAAAATCCGTGTCCCACAGCGCGTGCAGAGTCATCGGGACCAGCATGGTGCGGACAAAAGACGGTTCGAACAGCATCCTGACCTGAAACGGATTGGCCCTTTTGACGCGCCACAGCGCGCCCGCGGCGATCGCGGTCCAGATGACGTGGCCGAAGGGAGCGAGATAAGCGCGCTCATTGATGCGGTCGAACATCAACGAATAGGAAAGCCCGCCGTCGAGAGAGTCCACCAGTTGATTCAGCATCCCGGGATGCTGCTGTATTCCCGCGTGCACCTTGGCGAGCACATCCAGATGGTCCAGCGCGTTCAGCGTGTAGCCCGGCAGATAGCCGAGAACGAAAGAATAGCCGGCGGTTTCAAAGGCGGCGAAACCGGCTCCGATGGCCGCGCCGAAGACAATGCCGTTCAGCGTGTATTTATATTTGACGCTGCGCACCACCAGGACGACGGCCAGCAGTTTGCCTACCTCCTCGACAATCCCCGCGCTGGGCGCTCCTAAAAACCCGAGATTCGAAATCTGATAACCCACCAGCGCCAGAAATAATGAAATCACGCCGCCCAGACAGATCAACATCAGCACCTGAATGAAGCTGACGTTGCGCGGAGTGTTCAGCTCCCAGATGAAAATGGCGGTCGCCAGCGGAACGGCCAGCGAACCGACCATCATCAGCCCCGGAATCTGCTTGGGATTTTCGAAGATATTCAGTCCCTTGGCGAAGATGAAATACACCGCCAGCATGAAAATCAGCACGCGCATGAAGAACCACGGTTTGGGCCATCCGGTGGGCACTTCGTCGATGGGCGGCGTGGTTTTGGACGTTCCCACCACGAAATAATCTTCAATTTCGCCCGGCTTGCGGCCCTTGAACACTTCGGAAAACATCTGCGTCAGACTGAAGCCTTCGAGTTTTTCGGTGCTGGTAAGCTTATTCAGGCGCGACGCGAGCGAACCGAGCAAACTGGTCAATTCCACCGGCGCGGCGCCCACCTGCCAGGTGGAAGCGCCCATCTGAAACTGCTGGCCGTGGGACAGCGTACCCTGCGTCACGGTCACGCCGCCGACGGTCAGTTTCGAGCCGAAAGTGCGAAAATGCAGCACGTTGTTCTGCCAGGAAAGCGCGACGTGATTGTCGGCGATTCCCGGGTCATTCTGGCCGATTCCGGAGACGCGCCCCAGCGACACTTCGGACGCGCCGATCATGTAAGCCTTGCCGGCGTCCGGTCCGGAAATGCAATGAACTTTGATGGCGTAAATCGGACTGTCGATGGGCATGGGCTGCGGCTGCGGCTTCGCGGGCGACATCAGATTGGCCAGCGCGACGGAAGCCGGGCTCCATTGCGGCCATCCCGCTTGCGCGACTTGCGTCGCCGCGGCAAGCGAGCCGGAGCGGATCATTTGCACGATGTCGGTAGCGGGAACCGGTCCGCGCGTTTCCGCTCCGGCAAGGTAATACCACTGATCCTCGGGATTGATAGGGGGACTCATTGGGTCAGTCTACGCCGCTGCGCGAGCAATCGGCAAGGCGAAAATGCAGAATGTAGAGATGGAAAACGTTGGACTGCGGCGCGAGCCGAGATGGCCGGCGGCGATCGCTCTGCTTTCGATTGGCGCGCTGCATTATGCGCTGCCTTCGGCGCTCACCGTGGGTCCGGATTGGCTGGTGCTGGTGCTGGTCATTCTGCTGGTGACGCCGGCGCTCCTCTCCACGCGCGCCGGATCGTGGAGCTTGGCGCAGGCCTTCGGCTTCGCGGCGAGCGGCGTGGTGACGCTGGCGCTGATCGCTTCGCTGACGCTGCTGGTGAAGCGTCTGCCGTCGCACCAGGATACGCCCTTGCAATTGCTGCTGTCGGCCAGCGCGCTGTGGATCTGCAATCTGCTGGTGTTCGCGTGCTGGTATTGGCGGCTGGACGCGGGCGGTCCGCACCAGCGCGATCTGCGAGGCTGCCATAGCGACGGCGCGTTCCTGTTTCCGCAGATGACTCTCGATCCGGAGTTGCGCCGGGAAATGGGTGAAGATCAGTGGAGTCCCGGATTCGTCGATTATCTTTTTCTCGCCTTCAATACCAGCACCGCGTTTTCGCCGACGGACGTCCCGGTGCTGTCGCGCTGGGCCAAGGCGTTGATGATGGTGCAATCCCTGATTTCCTTGACGACGGTGGCCATTGTGGCGGCGCGCGCGGTCAACGTCCTGTAGCGAAGCGTGGCCGGTTCCATGCTTCGGCTATTGCGTCCAGCGGCGTAGCGCCGCCGCGCCCGCCGCAAACCCGGCCACGATCGCGAGTGTCGCCAACCCTCCGCCCGCCACGCTCAGCACCGGACCGAACCACGCCGCCGTCCAGCCCGATTCCACCGCACCCAACTGATTCGAGCAGCTTATAAAAATGTTCTGCACCGCCAGAACCCGTCCTTTGATCGCATCCGGCGTGCGCGTCTGCACCAGCGATTGCCGCAGCACCACGCTGATGTTGTCAAACACGCCGGTCGCGAGCAGCATCGCCCAGGACAGCCAGAACCAACGAGAAATCCCAAAAATCACGGTCGCCGCGCCGAATCCCGCGACGGCCGCCAGCAGCAGGCGTCCCGCGTGTTTGGCACGCGGCCGGTGCGATTGCAGCAGCGCCATCGACACCGCCCCGATCGAGGGCGCCGCTCTCAGCCATCCCAGCCCGCGCGCGCCCGAATGCAGAATATCGACAGCGAATATCGGCAGCAACGCCGTTGCGCCGCCGAACAGCACCGCGAATAAATCGAGCGAAATCGCCGATAAGATCAGCTTGTTGGCGCGCACGAAGCGGACTCCGTCGAGCAATCCACGTTTTGTTTCGGGCGCCTCCGCGCCGTTGTTCGGCACGCGGATGCGCGCAAAACAGACCAGCGTCATCGCCGCGCAAAAAAGCTGGATGAAATAGACCGATCGCGTTCCCACCGACGCGATCAGCACTCCGGCGAGCGCGGGACCGCTCACGTTGGCGATTTCCTGCGCGCTCGAATTCCAGGTGATGGCGTTCGCCAGGGTGCCCTTGGGAACGATGTGCGGCAAAATCGCCAGCCGCGCCGGAGCCTGAAAGCTGCGCGATCCCGACATCAAAAACAACACGGCATAAATCAGCCAGACGGGCCGGTAGGGGCTGCACAGAATCGCCGTCGCCGCCGCCGTGACGGCCTGAGTCAGCACCATGATGCCGCGCCGGTCGTGCCGGTCCGCGATGTGCCCGGCCGCCAGCGCGAACAGCAGATACGGCGCCACCTGCACGAATCCGACGTTGCCCAGCACCACCGCCGATCGCGTCTGCTCATACAAATCCCAGCTCACGGCGACGGAAAGCATCTGCAAGCCGAAATTTCCGGCAAACGATCCGGCTAAAAAGAATCTGAAATCGCGGGAGCGGAACGAAGCGTAGGAATCCAATTCATCAGCTTCGCACGTCGTGCAAGCCCCGCCAGTGATGGCGGGGTCTTGATTTTTTCTCAAACCTGGATGTGGGGAAGGCCCCGAGCCTGCCTGCGACTAAGCAAAAGGGGCCGGCCCAGCGTCGCCACAAAAGATCTGCTGGCCGTTTCTACACAACCTACTGTTTCTTTTCGGGAACCTTGAGCTCTTTCAATTCCGTGATAAGAGCTTCCCCCGCAAACCCAGGTTTCACCGTCTTGTCGATGGCCAGGATCTTTCCATCCGGACCAATGTAGAAAGTCCATCGGTTCGCCAGCTTGCCGAACTTGCCGGTATCCCTGAGTACTCCGTATGCTTCTGCTGTTTTCTGTGTCGGATCGGCAAGAATGGGGAAATCGGCGTCTTCCTGCTTGGCGAACGCCGTGTTGACGTCGAGCTTATCCACGCTGATCATGAAGTAGTCAACATCATATCCCTTAATGACTTTCCCGCTCTCACGGAGCGAGCGACATTCCGCGGTTCAGCCACCGGTAAACGCTTTAGGGAACCAAGCCAGTACCACGGTTGTGCCCCTCAGCTTTGAGAGTGTGTAGGTATGACCATCGCTCGCCTGGAGCGTAAAATCGGGCGCGACATCTCCGACTTTCAACTCCTGAGCTGATGCGCCCGTCGCGAAGACGACGATTCCCGCCAGAGCCAGTGCCGTCATCTGGATCCTTCTTTTCATATGCCCCCTCGGAATTGTAACACCAAATTTCCGCGCTTCTGCCGTTTCATAGTGCCCTCGGGGCGAGTGTATCACAATGCTAAATTAGCGGGGTAGAACTGGTCCGGCGGCTGGGATTGTTCGACGCGACGATGCTGGTCGCGTTCGTCTACGGATGGGCGTTGCGGATGGTGACACAATCCGGAGGAATGGCCGTAACTTTGCCGGTTGAGCCTCGCACTCGACGATTTGACGTGAGATCACATTGAGTGGCGTAAGGCCGCCAGGCTTGCGCTGTTCGCGCGCGCTTTTGGTCGTCCCGGGTGTAACCATGGCGGGGTTACCTTGATCCGAAGTTCACACGGACTCCTAAGCGCCGAATGTACAATTGAAGCTGTTGCCTGAAATCGACCGCAATTACCTGTTCGCCACGCTCGCAGACCTGATCCGCATCAATTCGGTGAATCCCACCCTTGCGTCCACCGGCGCGGGCGAGCGTGAAATTTCGAAATATGTCGCGTCCAAGCTCGCCGCGCTAGGCCTCGACGTGCAGAAATTCGAGCCGGAACCGGGCCGCATCACCGTCGCCGGCACGCTGGGCGGCTCCGGGGGCGGCCGCAGCGTGATGTTCAACGCGCATTACGACACCGTCGGCGTCGAAGGAATGGACCAACCGTTTTCCGCCGCGGTCCGCGACGGAAAAATGTTCGGCCGCGGCAGCTACGACATGAAAGGATCGCTCGCAGCGCAGATCGCCGCGGTGAAAGCGCTGAAGGATTCGGGCGCGAAACTGCGCGGCGACGTGGTGATCGCGGCCGTCGCCGACGAAGAATACGGTTCCATCGGGACCGCGGACCTGATCACCCATCTTAAAACCGACGCCGCCATCGTCACCGAACCCACCGCCGCGAAAATCTGCCTGGCGCACAAAGGATATTTGTGGGTCGAAGTGGAAACGAAAGGCCGCGCCGCGCATGGCAGCCGCTTCGAGGAAGGGATCGACGCGAACCTGCGCATGGGCCGCTTTCTTGCGCATCTCGATCGCCTGGAACGGGAGCTGCGTGCGCGCACGCCGCATGCGCTGGTCGGGCCGCCGTCGCTGCATGCCGCGATGATCCACGGCGGCGACGGCCTGAGCACCTACGCGGCGTCGTGTAAATTGCAAATCGAGCGGCGTACGATTCCCGGCGAAACCGAAGCTCAGGTGTTGCGCGAATTCGAGGAAATTGCCGGCCGCCTCGGCGCAGAAGATCCCACCTTCATCGCGTCGGTGCGAAGTTTTTTTGTGCGCGAGCCGTTTGAAGTCGCGCGCGAAGCTCCTATCGTTCGCGCTCTCGATCGATCGGTGCGAAAGACGGTCGCGCGCGAGCCGGAATATTTCGGCGACACGCCCTGGATGGACGCGGCGCTGCTTCAAGCCGCGGGAATCGAAACGGTGGTGATCGGACCGGCCGGGGGCGGCGCGCACGCAGCGATTGAATGGGTGGAAATGGAATCCGTGGCGCAGATCGCCGCGATTCTGGCGGAGGTCGCGGCTGATTACTGCGGATAATCTCAACCCCGAATTGATCCGGGAAGCCGCGGAATTCCTGCGCGGGCGCGTCCGCCGCACGCCGCTCGAATTTTCACACGGTCTTTCGGAACGGCTCGGCGTTCCGGTGTGGCTGAAGCTCGAATCGATGCAGTTGACCGGATCGTTCAAAATCCGCGGCGCGTTGTTCCGTTTATCGCGCCTCTCCGAAGCTGAGCGGCGCGACGGCGTGGTCACGTGCTCCGCGGGAAATCATGGAAAAGCGGTCGCCTACGCCGCGCGGCAATGCGGCGTGCGCGCCACCGTCTGCGTCCCGCGCTCGGTCGATCGCGCGAAATATGAGGGAATGCTCACATTACGCGCCGATGTCTGCGTCTCCGAATTCGACGGTTATGACGACACCGAAGAATGGGCCCGCGAAATGGCCCGCGAGCAGGGCCGCCTGTTCCTTTCTCCTTTCGATGATTACGCCGTGATGGCGGCCAACGGAGGCACCGTCGCGCTGGAGGTCCTCGAAGACGCGCCGTCGGCGCACGCCTTCATCCTGCCGGTCGGCGGCGGCGGATTGGCCGCGGGATTCGCTTTCGCCGCGCCTGAGGGAACCATCATCGCCTGCCAGCACCAATCGTCGCCCGCTTTGCCGATGTCTCTTGCAGCCGGCCGCGCGATCACCAAACTGCCCGCGGTCGAAACCATGGCCGGCGGAGTCGAAGGCGGAATTGGCGCCCTGACCTTCGCCGTCCTCGGACCGCGCGTAAGCCGCGTGGCGCTGGTTTCCGAAGAGGAAATTCTCGACGCCGTTCGCTGGATGGTGGAGCATCATCAATATCTGATCGAGCCGACCGCGGCCGTTACCGTCGCCGCCTGCCTCGCCGGGCGCGTGGGAAAATTGAACGATCCCATCGTCGTGATCATCTCCGGACGCAACGTGAGCGCGGCGGCGGCGAAGAAAATTTTGTGCGATTGCTGACCCTCGAAGAAATCCGCCCGCGCATCGACGATCTCGCCGTCATCGATTGCATGAAGCAGGCGCTCATCGCGCACTCTCGCGGCGAATGCGATACGCCCTTGCCCATGCACCTGACGGCCGGCGGCGGCGAAGTTCACATCAAATCCAGCTATCGCCGCGGCGGCAAATTTTTCGCGCTGAAAATGGCGTCGACCTTCGCTGGCGTAGGCAACGGCATGATGCTGCTCGCATCGGCCGAAACCGGCGAACCAGTCGCCTATCTCGCCGACGCCGGCCATCTCACCGACGTGCGAACCGCGGCCGTCGCCGCGATGATCGCGCGCGAGCTCGGCCGCAAGGACCGCACCATCGGCATTCTCGGCAGCGGGATTCAGGCGCGGCTGACGGCGCGTTTTCATGCTCGCGTGCTGCCCTTGCAGCGCGTTTATTTGTGGGCGCGCAATCGCGACCGCGCCGCGCGCTGCGCCGCAGAAATTTCCCAATACGTCGGCGATGTCGCGCTGATGTCGTCCGCATCCGCCGTCGCCGCGGCCACGCGCCTGATCGTCACCTGCACCGCCTCGCGTGCGCCGCTGCTCGAAGAGACCGACATTGAAGCCGGCACGCACATCTCCGCCGTGGGCGCCGATTCTCCGGGAAAGCAGGAACTCCATCCCGCAATCTTGCGAGACGCCGATTTGCTGCTGGTCGATTCGCTCGCGCAATGCGAAAAATTAGGCGAATTGCAGCACGCCCCCGATCAGCGCGCGCGAGCCGTCGAGATCGGGAAATTTTTAGAACAGCCGTCCGCCGCCTCCAGCTCGGTCGCCGATTTGACGGGTCTCGGAGTCGAAGATCTGTTCATCGCGGAATCAATTTTCTCTTATGCCACTTGAAATTTTTGAAATGGAACGTATGCAGTCGACCTGGGAAAACCTCGTCGACTACGATTTGAGCGAAAGCGGTGTGCGCCCGCTCACTCTGCGCGAGCTGATGGAAATGGGTTTCGATCTCGATTCCTTTCTCGACACGCCGCTCGGCTACAGCCAGTCGAACGGCACGCTGGAGCTGCGCGAAGCGCTCACCAGAATTTATCCCGGCGCGACCGTCGATCACATTGAAGTGACCAACGGCACCTCGGAAGCGAATTTCCTGGTCGCGCTGAGCCAGATCCGCGCGGGCGACCGCTTGGCCTTCGAAAGCCCCAATTACATGCAGCTCTGGGGCGTGCCGCGCGGCCTCGGCGCCACGGCGCAAACCTTCCGCCTGCGTCCGGAGGCCTGCTGGGAGCCCGATTGGGACGAATTCGACCGCGCCATCGCCGGCGCGAAATTGGCCTACGTCTCAAACCCCAATAATCCGACCGGCTCGGTTCTCTCTGAAACCGCGAGGAAGCGCATCGTCGAAGGCGTGGAGCGCGCCGGCGCCTACCTCATTGCCGATGAAGTTTATCAAGGCGCCGAAGCCGCCGGACCATGCACGAAAAGCTTCTGGGGCATGAGCGATCGCGTCATCGTGACCAGCGGCCTGTCGAAAGCGTGGGGCATTCCCGGCGTGCGCATTGGCTGGATCGTGGGACCAAAAAAATTGATCGCCGAATGCTGGGCGCAGCACGATTATTTGACCATCGGCCCGAACAAAATGTCGGACCGCCTCGCGTGTATCGCCGTTCAACCTGAAAACCGCGAAAAGTGTTACGCGCGGACGCGCAACGTGCTCAAAACGAATTTGACGATCGCGCGCGAATGGGTGCGCAGCTTTGGCGGATTTTTAGAATGGCGCGAGCCGCAAGCCGGCGCGATCGGATTGATGAAATATCACGCCGAGATTCCTTCGGTCGAGCTGTGCGAAAAAATCCGTGTGAAGCAAAGCGTGCTGATCGTGCCCGGCAAACAGCTCGGCATCGAAGGCTACGTCCGCATCTGGCTCGGCGGCCGCGAAGAATACTTGAGCGAGGGATTACGAAGAGTCGGAGAAGAACTGAACGCGATCCACGAACTCAGTCCGCAATTCAACTCTAAAACCGCCCCTGCAAAGTAGGGCATGATCGGGTAGCGGGAATTCGACCGAAAAGCGATGTCATTAGAGAATCAGGCGATTTTCGCCTTCCCGGCGGGTGATCTTTTCGCGATCGAGGAATTCGAGCAACGGGATCGCGTATTTGCGGGAGATCCCAGTCCAGTCTTTGAAATCGGGAACGGAAAATCGTGCGCCTTTGTGGGCGGCGAGGAGTTTTTTTAAATCTTCCAGGGCTTTCGGGTGATAGATCAGGTCTTCATTGACTCGGATCAGCCTGCGGTTTTTCAGAAGAATTTGCAGGAGGGTTCGGGAACGGACGGGATCGACGCCGGATTTGGTTAAGACCTCGTTGGTGGACGGGACGGTTAGACCGGCAGCGCGGAAGGCGGACTCGATTTTTTCGAGGGCTTGCGATTCGTCTTCTTTGAGCGCGACGCGATGGGAGGCGAGGCGGACGATTTCGCCTTCGGCGACCAGGTCTTTTGCTCGAACTAACAGTTTGTCCAGGAGGAATGGCGGCGCGCCTTGAGGTTTTAGCGACTCTTTGGCGATGCCGGGCCGGAGGGGATTTTTTTTGTGAAAATCGGCTACCGTGCGGCGGATTTGGGCGAGAAGCTGGTCGATGGCGGCGGGGGAAATGAGCCAGTCCTCGGTGCTGATTTGGGATGGCAGGAGGCCGGTGCGGGCGACCAGATCGGCGAGGCTCAAGCCGTATTTCGATTCGTCGACCAGAAGGGAAATTCTGTCCCCGGTTTCGAGATTGGCGAGACGGCGGTCGAGGCCGGTGCGCTTCATGCGGAGGGGAGCGTCGATGTCGAGGACTGTTCCGCCGCCGATGGTGACGACGGGGGAAAACATGCGGACGATGAAACGGTCGCCGGGGAGAATCAGGAGGGGGTCGCGAAGGAGAAACCGGACGTGGGCGGTTGTGCCGGGTTTTACGGGGTCGAGCGAGGAAAGCAGATGGGCTTTGGCTTCGACTTCGGCGGTTCCGGCGTGGAAATGAACGGGGGCGCGATGCTTCAAGGGATGGGCGGCCGGGAGCAGCGTGAATTTGGCATCGATCTGGCGGGTGGGGCGGAAGATAGCGGGTGGGGCGAGAACCATGCCGCGCGCGGCTTCAGCCGAATCGATGCCGGAGAGATTGACGGCGGTGCGCTCGCCGGCGTGAGCTTGGTCGACTGGCACGCTGTGAACTTCGAGGGCGCGAATTTTGGCTCGCTTGCCGGTTGGATAGAGTTCGACTTCATCGTGGAGTTTGAGAGTGCCGGAGATGAGCGTGCCGGTGACGACGGCCCCGTGGCCGCGGATGGAGAAGCTGCGATCGATGGGTAGACGCGGATGGGCGGCGGCGTTTTTGCCTTCGATTTTTTGAGCGGCCTCTTCAAGGGCGGCTCGGAGCTGGTCGAGTCCGGCGCCGGTGGTGGAGCTGACGGGGATGATCGGCGCGGATTCAAGAAAAGATCCGGCGAGGAATTCTTCGACTTCGAGACGGGCGAGGTCGAGGAGGTCCGGATCGACGAGATCGGATTTGGTCAAAGCGACTACGCCGTGTTTGATGCCGAGGAGACGGCAGATGTCGAAATGCTCGCGGGTTTGCGGTTTAATGGATTCGTCGGCGGCGATGACCAGCAGGACGAGATCGATTCCGGCCGCGCCGGCCAACATGTTTTTGATGAAACGTTCGTGGCCGGGGACGTCGACGAAGCTGAAGCGGCCGAGATGCGCGAAGCCGAGATCGATGGAGATGCCGCGGCGTTTTTCTTCTTCCAGGCGATCGGTGTCGATGCCGGTCAAGGCTCGGACGAGGGCGGTTTTGCCGTGGTCGATGTGGCCGGCGGTGCCGATGATGATGGGGCGCATTTCTGGGGACCGATTATGGCCTATTTTATCGGTCGCGCAGGGGGTCGGCATCTCGTCCCAGGTCCGTCGCTCAAGCTCGCGACCAGTCTTCTTCTTGAAAACACCGCCCCACTGCTTAAAAAAGAATGCTACGTCAGACCTGGCGCCGTACATTTCGCCATCGAGCCGCCAGCCGTGAGGCTGCGGGCCCTCGGATTTTCGCCCAAACTCGCAATCGCGGGCACCGACTGTCAGGAGTCCTCCAGGCCGAGGTTGTCATTGACCGCGGTGACGGAGCTTCTGCTTGCAGTCCAGGCAGCGCTCCGTCGTCTGGACCGATGCCTGGCCGGGTAGGAATTGGATTTGCTTAAGCTCTTCACGCGCTCGCCGCGGACGATGCGTTTGTCCTTCTTTACGTTGCGCGGCTGACGCCGCTTGCGATCCGGTAAAGTTCGGCGATCGTTTCCGGTGGAAGTTCCAGTGTCGCTGCCGCGAGATTTTCGCGGAGATGGCCGACCGACGATGTGCCGGGAATGAGGAGAATGTTGGGAGCGCGCTGCAGGAGCCAGGCCAGCGCGACCTGCATCGGCGTCGCGTGCAGGGAAGCCGCGGCCGCATCGAGCGCTGCCGACTGGAGCGGCGAGAACCCGCCGAGCGGGAAGTAAGGCACGTAGGCAATGCCCTGTGTGGCCAGATCGTCGATGAACCGGTCGTCGCCGCGCTGGGCGACATTGTAGAAGTTCTGAATGCAGACAATCTCCGTGATGGCCTGCGCTCCGGCCAATTGCCGCGGCGATACGGTGCTCAGCCCGATATGCTGAACGAGGCCTTGCCGCTTCAACTCGGCCAGCGCGGAGAGTGGCTCTTCAAATGGCTCGTCTTCCGGAGCGGCGAATCCGCCGAGCCGGAGATTCACGACCTGGAGCGCATCGAGCCCCAGGTTGCGCAGATTGTCATGTACGGCGTCGATGATCTCCTGGCGAGAGCGTGCGTGATGCCAGGAGCCATCGGCGCCGCGGCGCGCACCGACTTTGGTCACGATCACCAGATCATCGGGATAAGGATGCAGTGCCTGCTTAATGATCTGGTTGGTGACATGCGGACCATAGAAATCGCTGGTATCGATGTGGTTCACGCCCGACGCGACAGCCTCGCGAAGAATCGCGATCGCGCCGGGAATGTCGCGCGGTGGACCCCACACTCGCTTGTCGCCATCCTGTCCGGCGAGCTGCATGGCCCCGTAACCCATCCGATTCACAATCAGCGGTGTACCTGCGAATGTAAAGTCGCCACCGGAATTCGTCTTTTCCCTCATTTCGTCTCTCCCCCTCCTCGTCATGTCCTGAGCTACTAGGCTACGGCCTCGCTCCAGCGCATCTGTTCGAGATCGGCAATCAGTCCAGGCCCGATTGGGCGCCATCCGAGCCTTTGCCGGGTCTGTGCGCTTGAGGCCGGCATGTCAAAGCCCGCGAACATCGCCAGCCAGCCAAAATGAGCCGGCGCTTCGTCCTGAGAGACGCTGACCACGGGCACCTTCAAGCCTCGGCCAATGACTTCGGCGATCTCCCGCATGGACACTCCCTCTTCAGCAACCGCGTTGTACCTGCTGCCAGCTTCGTGCTTCTCCAGAGCAAGCCTGTAGAGATGGGCAACATCGAGAACATGCGCGGCCGGCCAGCGATTGAGTCCCTCGCCAATGTACGCCGAGGCTCGCTTTTCACGGGCCACTTGAACCGCGTAAGTGATCAGCCCCTGCTTGACCGTGTCGTGGACTTGAGGAAGACGCACCACCGACACGTTCACACCCCGCTCCGCCACGGAAGCCCCGGCGGCTTCCGACACTCTACGCGGATTCGGGTGGTTGGGATCGAAATAATCTTCGGTTGCGGGTTGACCTGGAGCAGCGTTTCCCATTCCGGTTCCAGAGGTGATCACCAGGGGGCGGTCCGATCCCCTGAGCGCGTCTCCGAGAGCTTCAATGGCGCGCCTGTCCTTTTCACAAACCTCGAGGAATTTCGAGAAGTCGCCGCTCCGGAATGCGCTGTGATCGAAGGCGCAGTGAATCACCCCATCCGCTTCGGCCGCCCCGCTGCGCAGACTTTCCGGGTCTTCAAGATTTCCTCGATGCACCTCGGCTCCCGCGGTAATCAGAGACCGGGCGCCGGCGCCGGACCGTGTCATTCCGAGCACCTGATGACCCGCGTTGATGAGCTCGGGAACCATGGCGTACCCGATAAAGCCCGTAGCCCCCGTAAGAAACACACGCATGCTGTTTTCTCCTTTCGCTCCGTTAGCGCAGCGAATTGGCAACCGACGAAGGGTGACGAGGCGTCAGTACGACGGTTGACGAATGGCTACCCGCCTGCTAAAACGGAGTTATTCTCCCCATCTGTAGATTAACGGAGACTATCTCCGGATGCAAATTTTTCGGGTATGCTGGCGAAACGTAAAAAAGCTTCGGTTCGTAAGCCGCGCAGTGACGCGCAGCGGAATCGCGAACGCATTCTGGACGTGGCGAAGGATGCATTTACCCGATGGGGCGCAAACGCCACCCTTGATGATATCGCCAAAGAGGCAGGAGTGGGACCGGGCACGCTGTACCGTCACTTTCCCACTCGCGAGCAGCTTCTGGAGGCGGTTTATCGGACGGAGATGGAAAAGCTGGCCGCGGCGGAACAGAAGTTCGCTGAAGAATTGCCACCGATCGAGGCACTGCGGGCCTGGTTATTGTTGTTTGTCGACTACATCGCCGCGAAGCAGCTGATCGCCCCCGCACTCAACGCGTTGGTGGGAGATCCGAAGAAGGTGTTCGAGGTTTCCTACGCCCGGATTTGGGGAGCCATTCGCGCACTGGTGAAACGCGCGATAAAAAGCGGCGACATCCGTAAGGACCTCGATCCGATCGACCTGCTGCGGGCGCTGATCGGCGTCGCCAACGTGGCCACCAGCCCGGACTGGCAGCAGAGCGCCAGAAGACTCGTCGACATCCTCATCACTGGTTCACGCCCGGCCAAATGAGGGCAACTATATTCTTGCCCTTGCTTGAACCAGGGTCGTCAGTGCCGGGCCAGGATCTTCTCCTGAACCCTGGTCATCGCTGGCGCTCTGGTGCGAAGAGACAAAGTGATACAGCGCCTCAAGCTGGCCGGCCAGTCCCTGTTCATCGCCGATCGGCGCCAATCTTTCGATCTCCTGGCCAATTTCGGCGATTCGTGGAAATCCGTAACCTGAGCCTGTGCCTTTCAGATTGTGTCCCAGGCGTCGCACCGGTTCGAGCTGGTTCTCCGCCAGGCTCGCCCGGGCCTCCTGAATTCTGTGGGACAGCGACTCAAGATACCAGGGAACCAGTTCCTCTACTCCAGCGGCCGTGGTTGTGGTTTCTGCCGGAGGCATCGTAGGTCGCCCATATCGGCGGATCGTGTCTAATAGTTTGCCTTTATCGATTGGTTTGGCAACATGAGCGACGCACCCTGCGTCCAGACATTCGCGCACCGCATCCTCTAAAACATGGGCGGACAATCCGACAATGGGCGTGGGCGTTTCGCCTCTCGCCAGTTGCCATTCACGGATCGCCTTGGCGGCCTTGAATCCATCGAGCACTGGCATGTCGAGGTCCATCAACACCACGTCGAATCTGTTGCCCCGTCGGAATGCGTCCAGCGCTTCCTGCCCGTTATGGACTAAATGCAGTTCCGCAGCCTCGCCGCGCAAATAGAAACTCATCAGGAGCCGATTGTCCTCGGTGTCGTCAGCCGCCAGGACTCGGAGGGCGGACCCGCTATCCTCGCGGCGAATCGCTCCGGGCGTTCTTTCGGGTTTGCGCTGCTGCGGATTCGCGGCGGCTTCGAGAGGAAGTACGAACCGGAAAGTGCTCCCGAGACCGAGGTCGCTTTCGACGCTGATCCGCCCTTTCATTTGTTCCACCAGCTCGCGGCAGATCATCAGACCCAGGCCACAGCCGTGTCCGCAGTCTCCTTGATTCGGAAGCTGTTCGAACTCAGCGAAAATCCGCTGCTGATCATCGGGCGAGATGCCGGGACCGGTATCCGCCACGGCAAAGCTCACTTGCCCGCCTTCGCCGTCCTTCGACACTTCGCCTGCTTTCGACACGACCACGCGCACGCGCCCGGCCTGTGTGAATTTGAGCCCGTTGCTCAGCAGGTTCACCAGGACCTGTTGAACTCGAAGAGGGTCGCCGAAAATCCACTCGGGAAGATCGGGAGACACTTCGGACTGGAGGCCGATGACCTTCCGAACGGCGGTTTCGCGAAACGTCGAGACCACTTCGTCGACCAGATCTGAGATCCGGAACGGCACGCGTTCCAGCCGGACCGCGCCCGCTTCGATCTTGGAAAAATCCAGGAAGTCGTTGATCAGCGCGACCAGACGTCTGGAGTTGCGCTGAAACATGCCTACGTAGTCGGATTGATCCGCGGTCAATCGAGTCTGCGAGAGCAGGTCCGCCGCGCCCAGAATGGCATTGAGCGGCGTACGAATGTCATGGCTGACTTTGGCCAGGAACCGGGTCCTGGCCTCGCGCGACGCCAGGGCAGCATTTTTGGCCAGGATCAGGGCAGCTTCCGCTTCTTTTCGCTGACTGATATCGCGCAGAAAGATGAAATATTTCGCACTCAGTTCGTCGCAGCGCAGGAGAGTTGCCGTCACCGGCGTCGCCTGTCGCGATGCGGAGACAACGCGCATCTCCACTTCCGCCTTACCCGTGGCCCGCATCTGGCCAATGGCGTCTTTCATGCGCCCAACATCGTCGGGATGTACGATGTCGAGCAGTCCGGGCGCGGTGCGGGGATCGCCCAGGGAGGCAATCTCCGCATACGCTTTGTTGAACGAGACATGGCGGTCGCCGGCGTCGGCCTCGGCGATTCCTTGCAGCGCGTTTTCAAGCGCGGTCGAACGAAGTCTCAGTATCTCGGCGGCATGCGAGAGTCCTTCGCACAACGCGCCGATTTCATCGCGACCCTCGGGAAGCCGGTTGAGCGGTTCGCCGGTGGCCAGCCGCGCAACGTTGTGCCGCAGCGCAACCACACGGTTGGTGATTCCCGACGCGAACATCAGGGATATCACGATTCCGCCCAGAACGCCGAGCAGAAGGCAGCCGACCGTAATCGCCTTCAGCGCCTGGCGCAGGTTCTCGACCCGGCTGCTGCGCGAGGCGAGCTGGCCATCCTCCTCGTTCTCCATCTCGAAGATGAGGCGCCGGATCCGCTCACGTTCCGCCTCGGCGGCTTTCATTTCCGAGATGAGGCGGGCGGGGGAGAGCACGCCGCTTTTGAAACGGGCGGTCGTTCCAAAAATCCGCTCGAGTCTGGAATGCTGAAGGTCCCCAATCAGAGCGAGCCGCTCCGCCTGGCGGTAATCGCCGGAGACCAGTTGCCCCAATTGGAGACGAGTCTTATCGAGCGCGGTGAGACGCTCGCGCGCGTGGTCCTCGTAGGTTTTTTCCCCGCTGATGAAGAATCCCCGGAGGGCCGCGGTGGCGTCCGCCTCGATGGACGCCAGAAGCTGAATGGCTGATTCGGCCTGCAGCGTCTGCCGGACCGCGAGCTCAGCCGCGGCCGTGCGTTCGCCAATGATAAAGGAGGCGCAGGCGATGATGACGGTCGCGGTAGCTGGAGCGGCCACCACGATCAATCCTTTCCTGCGCAGCCGGAAGTCGGCCCAGCGTGAGAGACCGAACATAGCTACCTTTTCGACCCATCCTGGCGCGTTTCGAGTCCCCTTACCGCTCACCACTGAAGGACCACCTCGAGCAGACTGCGCAGGGTCTCGACCGAGGCCTTCGATAACGTGGCGTGGACTCCTAATCGCTCCGCCAGTTGCAGGTACAGCGAGGATTCTCCGGCGCCGGAAACCGCGACAATCTTGGTGTCCGGCTTCAGACGCTTGATGTCGCAAATCGCCTCGATACCATCGCTGTCGGGCATCACCATATCCACGATAATTGCGTCGAACGCCTGCAATCGCATAAACCTGATGCAATCGGCCGTGTTGGACGCCTCCTGAACGTTAAAGCGGGGCGACAGAAGATGCCGCGCCAGGGTTCGGAAGTGTTCATCGTCATCCACAACCAGAAGGGAAGGCGACGACAGTTCCACGGGCGCGATCACCTGACGGTGCGGCTGCTCGCAATTAAGCAATATCATTCCGTCCTTATCGGAGCAGGCGGTAGATTCCTTGAGAAAAAAAGACCGTTATCGCAATGCGGCTTCGCGCCGATGAGTACTTCGCATGAAAATGCGGGCGCTTCAAATCGTACAATTCGCCGGGAGGACGATATGATCCTGATCACGATCTCGTCCGACCACGATTTCCACAACGATGTCGCCGCGGCGCTCGCCGGGAAACTCCGCTTCGAAGCAAGTTGGAATTTCGATTACGCCGAAACGGGGCGCGTCCACGGAGTCACCGCGGAGAACGACTGTCTGGCGATCATCGACTTCGCCAACCCTGACCGGGCCTTGGCGGTGGCCCGGTCGGTGGCCGGCCGGCCCCGCTTGACGGCCATCGCCGTCGGCTGCCATAACGGAGCGGACGAACTGCTGCGCCTGATGCAGGCGGGCATTCGCGACGTCATCCCGCAATTTAGTCCCAGGGAAATCCTTCAGGCCGCCACGCGCGCCACCGCGGTCCCGGGACACTCGGCGGAAGTGCTTGCGGATCTCTATGCGTTCGTTCCAGCCAAGCCCGGCTGTGGCGCCACCACCGTGGCCACGTATGCCACGGCGATGGCCGCGGACATGGCCGGGGAGCCGACGCTGTTGCTTGATTTCGATCTCCGGCTGGGCGTCACAACCTTCTTATTGAAGGCCGAAGGCACCTGCAGCCTGGCGGACGCGTTAAATCATGTGCACCGGCTCGACCGCGACGTCTGGGGCGGGATCGTGTCGCAGATCGGCAATCTCCACTTGCTTGGCTCCGGCCCGGTTGACCTGGCGCAAGTGTTTACGGCGGAGCAGTTTGTCGCCCTGCTCGATTTCGTTGTGCGTCAATATTCCATTGTCGGCGTAGACCTGCCGGGCATGATGGAAGATCACGAATGCGCGACGCTGCTGCGGGCGAAACAGATTTTTCTGGTGTGTACACCGGACGTCGGTGCGCTGCATCTGGCGCGGCGCCGCGCCAAGTGGTTCGAGGATCTGCGCGTGACCGACAAGGTCTCGGTGGTGCTGAACTGCGCCAGCCGCGGAAATTCACTGCCGTTGGCGGACGTTGAGCGGGTAATCGGTTTACCGGTCCACCACCTGCTTCCCGCGGATGTCAAAGAGATCTCGAAGGCTGTGCGGCACGGCTCGGTGCTTCAAAATTCCTCGGCGCTCGGCAAGCAGCTTGCGAAGATCGCCGGCGCGATGGTTCCGGTGCAACGGTCCAATAGGTATCCGACCGCGCTGCGCCGCTTCGTCGAATACTTTTCAGTAAGCCCGGCGCGTGACGCCCAGGTGGGACGGCGGTCGTGAAAGAAGGACGGCGCGAGAAATGACGAATCAGGCGATTTTGGCGGTCCTCGATTACCTCTGCAACGAGGCCAGAAATTCAGTTCACGCGACGCAGGGTCTGCTTCAACTGCTGCGGGAAAGGGAGGGATCGTATCGGGAGGCCTCTCATGCGATCGGGGCCCGCTCCTCAGATAAGATGCTCCAGTTTATTGATGACGCCCGAGAGCTGGCCTCGCCGGAGCCGCAGGGAGAACCTGACGTCGCAACCTTCGATTTCGCGATGGCCGTCGGCGAAATTGTCGAGGTCTTAAACCTGGCTTCGCGCCGCCACCAGGCGCGACTTGAATTCCGCGGCCCGCGCGAACCGGTGATGATTGCTCAGGATCGGATGGCACTGGAGCAGGCGCTCACGCGTGTCCTCGGTGCGCCTCGAATTCTGAGTGAATCCGCGGTGGTTCGAGTCACGGTGGAACCCGCGTCCAACGGAGTGGTTCTCACGGTCCGCGCAAATGAGCCGGAGTTTCTCTCGCGCGTTTCCCTCTGGTTGAATTCGGATCCTGAATCCGAAGCGCTTCAGGGCACCGGGGATGTTCCCATCGGCGTGATGGTGATGGCCGCCGCCAAAAGAATTCGCCGGCTCGGCGCCGAGATTCGAACAAGCAACGAGCAACTCTCGATCCGCGTTCCCTCAAAAACGGCCGCCGACGCCGACTTGCCCGCGCCTGATCAGATGGATGTCCTGAATATTCTGGTTGCCGAGGATTGCGACGAGAGTTTCGCGTTGACCGGGTTGCTGCTGCGCGGCGAGCGTGTTCGCCGGGCCAAGGATGGCAACGAGGCTGTGGAGCTGGTGAAGCATCATCGCTTCGATGTCGTCCTGATGGACGTCCATATGGACCGGATGGATGGTTACACAGCCATCCGCGCTATACGGGATTGGGAAACCGAAAACGGCAACGCGCGCACGCCTGTCGTGGTCTTGTCCTCGGATCCCCTGGAAACGCAGCGGCGTAATGCGGCGCAATCGGGTTGTACCGGGTTCCTTCGCAAACCTCTGCGCCGAAACGACCTGATGGATGTTCTCGCCCGGTTGAAGGAGCTTCGGGCAACAATGACTGCTTTGAGTTGACGCTTCCCGGCTCGCGCCATCCTGCTGGAACGATCGGTAAAGCGATTAAAATTCTCGCCACAGGACTACTCTGTCCCCGCCTGTAAGTTATTCATACCGCGTGCGACTGTGGCCCGTGGACAGAGGGGTGTTTCTCGATAAGGCCATTTCTAGGGCTTTTCACCTTCTTCTTAGGCACGGCAGGTCTGCCGATCATAAGGTGATGCCAGTGACGATTCATATCTCAGATGAAGTCGTTCCGGGGGGACGTTTGGAGCTGCGGGTGGTCACCATTCCGCAGGCCGGAACGACACCGCGGGAATTGATCCGATGCCGCATACGGGAAGAAGTGGGGCGGCATAACGAGTCGCCCGCCGAGGTGTTCCATGGGCTGGTTCAGCCCGAGGAATCCGAACGCATCCTGAACGGGTTCCGGATGCACGCCCGCCGGTCCCTTAGCTGGGAAGTTCAGTTCGAGCGCGCCTGCTCGAGCTTCCTGCGAAACGGATTTTTATTGATCGTAAACGGACGGCAGGTAGCGGACCTGGATGAACCGATCGAACTCCACTCGGAATCGGAAGTGCAATTCGTAAAGCTCGTGCCGCTGGTTGGAGGATAAGGAACACATGACACCGAGCCACATCGAGCAGTTCCGGGCATTGATTGAGTTCCGCGTCGAGCCGCCCGTGGGTGCGAGCCCGCACATGCAGGCGATTATTGCCGCGCTGCATTCCAAGCCGAAACTCTTCAAAGAGCGTGCGGCGATCAAGGCCCTCGCGGAACCTTTGGAGCGCCTGAAATCCGCCCCGGATCAGGAAAGGGTCGCATTCGTGTTCGAGGCGCTGGCTCAGATGGCATCGCACAACGACATCGCATTGTCCGTGGCGCTCCGGGGAGCGGCGGCGGAGGTCTTGCGAAAGGGCGTGCCGCTCAACGGTGTCGAGGCCGTACGTCTGATCGAGGCCGTCTCGATCCGCCAATTCCGTTTTAGCTTCCCGTACAAAGCGCTACTTGCGAATTTGAAAGACTTGGCCATGACACCGGCGCTCTCCGGGGCGCTTCTCCGGCTGCGAGCGACGATCGGCGAGCATCACGGCATGGATGAGATTCAGGAGCGAATCGACATTCTGGTGCACGGCAAGCAAGAGAAACCAGCCGTGGCGATTTCGGATTGGAGCCGCCGCGTATTTCAGGAGATGGACGCGTCACCGAAGCAAATGGCATGGCGGCGGCTATTCCTGCATGCGCGATCGCTTACGCAAAGCACGGCGTCGAGCAAGTGGCAAAAGGATGCGGTCGAGTGCGTCGAGGAGATCGGACGGGCGGAATTTCTCGAGGCAGCGCGACGCTGGCTGGCGCTCGGACCAATGCCCGGGATGCAGACGACCCTCCAGGTCCCCGAAGAAGAGGCGGACTATCAAAAGGGATTTGTCTGGACGCTGGGCGCACTCGGCGAGGCTTCCATTGGTCCGGCGCTCGCCGATTTTGCCATCGCCTGTTTCCGGAAGATTCCGCAAATCGGCGCCGTTTCACACCGCGTCGGCAATGCCTGTGTGAACGCGCTGGCGGCGATGCCGGGCCTGGAAGCCGTCACGCAGATCAGCCGCTTGTCGATGCGCGTGAAATATGACGTCGCGCGCAGGTTGATCGAGAAGGCGCTGGCCGAAACCGCCGAACGAAACCATGTTGGCCGCGATGATTTGGAAGCAATGTCGGTCCCATCCTACGGGCTGACGGCCGCCGGTGTGCGCATCGAGGTGCTGGGAAGCGCGGAGGCGAAGCTTTCGATCGAAGACGGCAACGCGGTGCTGACCTGGTCGCGGGGCGGCCAGCCGCTGAAGGCAGCGCCCGCGGAAGCGAAGGCGAATCACGCGGACGCCGTGGCGGACTTGAAGAAAACTCAGAAGGAGTTGCAGGCGGTACTTTCGACCCAGCGTCTGCGGCTGGAGCGCCAGCTTCTCTCGGAAAGCTGGTGCCGCTTCGATTGTTGGCAAGGCTGGTATTTGAATCATCCGGTGACCTCGGTTTTTGCGCGGCGTCTTATTTGGGAAGTCGATGACGCGGGCAAAAAGCAAACCGTGATCTGGCGCGAGGGCGGTCTGGTCGACTGGGCGGGACAAGCCGTGACGCCGAAGGCAAGCGCGCTGGTTCGACTGTGGCATCCAATCCGATCCACGGTGCAAGAGGTCCTCAGCTGGCGAGCCTGGCTCGAAGATGGCGGCGTCCGGCAGCCGTTCAAGCAGGCGCATCGGGAGGTTTACATTTTGACCGACGCCGAACGGGAAAGCGGGACTTTTTCGAATCGCTTCGCCGGGCACATCGTGCGGCAGCATCAGCTGGCGGCCCTTTGCCGCGAGCGCGGCTGGCAATTCCGCTTGATGGGCGATTGGGATTCGCACAACAACGCGCAGCTCGAAATCCCGCGATACGGTCTGCGCGCCGAGCTGGATGTGGAATTCAACGAAGAGGGCGAAGTCTCCGGCCACATGATCTACCTGGCGATCGCAACGAATCAGGTCCGGTTCTATTCGCTGGAGGCGAAGCGCAAGCGCTTCGAGCTGAGGGCGCCGGGGCGGGCGTTGCGGCTCTCTGAGGTTCGGCCCGTCGTTTTTTCCGAGGTCATGCGCGACATCGATCTCTTCGTGGGCGTGACCAGTATCGGAGCGGATCCGGCGTGGCGCGACCAGCATGGGGACGCGCATGCAGAATACTGGCATCGTTTCGCCGACGGCGACCTTTCAACCGCGGCGGAGAATCGCAAATCTATTCTCGAACGCCTGGTGCCAAAGCTATCGATCCGCGAGCAGTGCCGCTTTACCGACCGCCATCTTGTCGTCCGGGGTGAATCCCATGAATACAAGATCCATCTGGGCAGCGGCAATGTCCTTATGGAACCCGGCAGCCGCTATCTTTGCATTGTGCGGGGCGGAGGCGATTCGGCCGCGACCGTGCCCCTGCCGTTTGAGGGAGACTCGATGCTCGCCATCATCCTGAGCAAGGCGATGCTCCTTGCGAAGGACAAAGCCATCAAGGACGAGACGATTTTGCGGCAGATCCGCGCCACATCGTCAGGCGAATAGGTCAGACGCCAATACAGACGTTCAAGACGGGCAGCTCGCCGGGAACGTGGTACGCTATACCCAGCGTACGCAAAGGATGGTAACGTTCTCGGGCTGGCGCGCTCCTCAAGAGGGCGGTGGGCTGACGGAACTGTTCGCCGCCCAACTGCTCCATGATCGCCGGTTCGTCCGCGATTGCGAGCTTGTATGCGGCTCCATTTGTGAGGTGCACCGCGGCGCGCGTGAGCGTGCGGAGCGGGGTCGGAGCCAAGCCGCCGAGATCAGGCCGGGGCTAGGGGCACATCAGTTGTGATATGATCCCGACGTTTAAAGGAGATTTTTCGCCGTGCGGCGTTTCCCTATTTTGTTTTCCTTCGCGATGGTGAGTTTGGCGTCCGCGCAGACGCGAGTTTTTACGGCCGCGCAGGCCAATGCGGGGCAGGCCATTTATCGGCAGATTTGTTCCGGCTGCCATGGCGCGAATTTCGAGGGGTCGGGCGATGCGCCGGCGCTGGCGGGCGGGACATTTCTGGTCGAATGGCGATCGAAGATGATCAGCGAGCTGTTCGGCGAGATCCTGCAGAACATGCCGCCGTCGAGTCCGGGATCGCTGGGCGAAGCGGGCGCGCTGCAGGCGACGGCGTATATTTTGCAAGTCAACGGCGCGGTGGCGGGATCGCAGGAACTGACTTCGGGAGTGACGACAACGATCGGGGCGGTTGCGGGATCGAGCGGCGCGGCAGCACCGCCCGGCAGGGGGCGCGGTGGGGCGATGAGCGTGCTGGGAGCGGGGACCACTGCGGGAACCGACCGCGGGCCGATCGCGCATCTGCGCGGCGTGAGCGTCGCGGGCGAAGTGAAAAATTATGTTCCGGTGACGGCGGAGATGTTGCGGAATCCGCCGCCGCAGGACTGGCTGATTTTCGGGCGGAATTATCAGCGCTGGAGCTATAGTCCGCTGCATCAGATCACGCGCGATAACGTGAAAAATCTGCAATTGCAGTGGGTCTGGGCGATGAACAATTCGGGGGCGAATGAGACCACGCCGCTCGAACATAACGGCGTGCTGTATCTGGCCAGTCCCAGCAATATTGTGCAGGCGCTGGACGCGAAGACGGGCACTTTGATTTGGGAAACGCGCGTCGGTCCGGACCAGGCGCCGGGGTACGGCGGGATCCGCAGTATCGCGATCGCCGAGGACAAAATTCTGCTGCCCACCAGCGACGCGCACATGGTGGCGCTCGACGCGCGCGACGGGAAAATTCTGTGGGACACGCCGGCGTCGGATTTGCCGCACGTTTCGACCAGCGGCGATATCGTGATCGGCGATAAAGTCCTGATGGGTTTGACCGGCTGCGCGAAATTCAACGGCGAGGGCTGCTATATTTCAGCATTCGATATTCACACCGGCAAACGTGCGTGGCGATTTTATACCATTCCGCGCGAAGGGCAGCCGGGCAGCAACACGTGGGGCGACCTGCCGATGAATAATCGCGCGGGCGCGGAGACGTGGCTGGCAGGAAGCTACGACCCGGATTTGAATCTGACCTATTGGGGCGTAGCGCAGTCGAAGCCGTGGAATTTTTTGAGCCGGCATCTGACGCCGTACGATAAGACGCTGTTTGCGAATTGTACGGTGGCGCTCGATCCGGAGACGGGGAAATTGAAATGGTATTTCCAGCATGCGCCGGGCGAATCGTTCGATCTCGATGAAGTTTTTGAGCGGGTGCTGGTGGATATCGGCGATCAGAAAGTTTCATTCTCCGCGGGCAAGGCGGGGGTGCTGTGGAAGCTGGACCGGCGCACGGGAAAATATCTGGGGCACCAGGAAATGGTGCATCAGAACGTGTGGACCAAGTTTGACGCGGACGGGACGCCGCATTATCGCACCGATATTTTAGAGATGCAGATGAACAAGCCCATCAACATTTGTCCCAGCACCGAGGGCGGCAAGAACTGGCAGGGGATGAGCTATTATCAGCCGGGGCAGATGCTGATTGTGCCGCTGAGCCAGTCGTGCATGGATTTTACGGCGAAACAGGTCGATTTCAGCAGCCCCAGTGGCGGCGGCAGCGGCGGGTTCCGCAAGTTTTTGCCGATGCCGGGGACCAACGGGATGATCGGCAAGCTGGCGGCATACGACGTGCGCACGATGAAAGAAATCTGGAGATACGAACAGCACGCGCCGTTTCTGACGGCGGCGCTGTCGACGGCGGGCGGATGGGTGCTGGTGGGCGACATCGACCGCCGGGTGCATATTCTCGATGCGCAGACGGGAAAAATGCTGTGGGAGACGCGGCTGGGGACGTCGGTGCAGGGGTTTCCGATCACTTACGAAGTGGACGGGAAACAGTACATCGCGGTGATGACCGGATTGGGCGGCGGGAGTCCGCGAAATGTCCCGGCGGCGATTGCTCCGGATATTAAGATTCCGCAGAGCGGCCAGGCGTTGTACGTTTTCGCGTTGCCTTAGCCGGGTGCTGAAAAAGGGGACAGACTACTCTGTCCCCACCTGTAAGTCATTCATGCCGCGTGCGATTATAGCCGTAGACAGAGCGGTCTGTCCCCTTTTTCTTAGCTACCTAACTGCTGTAATGCCGCGCGCTGGCGATTCAATCTGGCGTTGCGATCCTTCGCGAACCGCTCGACGCCCGCGAAAATCGACGCGCCATCCAGGTGCGCTTCGGCGATCACGTCCGGTTCCAGTCCGCCGGTCAGCCAATTGTTGTGCCAATCCGCGGTGAGCGAATACTCGTCGGTCAGCGGACCCACATCGCGCAGCGGCCACATTCTCCGCGTGCCGGTGCTGACGATCATCAGATCGTAGTGCGCTTCCGCCGGCAGAATCGAGTCGCGATACGCTTCCGGCTGCCGGTCGAACAACTCTTCGCTGACTGCGGCGATCACCCGCACGTTGACCCCGGCCTTTTCGAGCGCCGGGAGCTGCTTCACCAGATTGAAGGTGGAGCTGGCGCCCTGCACCACCACGTAGCCGTGGCGCGCCCCGGGCGCGAAATCGCGAATCAGGTAAAAGCCCTTGGCCGCGGCCTTCAAATCGGAATCGGCGAAGCCGCTGCGGTCGCACACCGCGAAATCGGGCCGCGCCACTTCGATGGCGATCACGCCGACCTTCTGCTCCCGCGCCGCGATTTCGGCCGCGGCGAAGTAGCCCGGAGCGACGTCGTTGTAATCCCAGAAGCTCAAATGAATGGTGTGGCCGCGCGGGAACAGCTTCCACACCTGCGGCGAAAAAATTCCGAAGTGCGTCCGCGCATCGGCCGCCGTTTCCGGACCCGAATGCGCCGCCAGAATATGCAGGACGCCGGTGCGGAACGGACTATCCTGGCTCTGCTGGCTCCACACGCGAGCCGGCAGGTACATCAGCGGCGTGAACGCGCCGTAAGTTCCGCTCAGCGCCCACACGCCGGCGAAATTGGTGGGGTCGGGCGACGCGTTCTGGCTGATCATGCCGATCGCGGTCGAAACATTGCCGGCTTCCTGAATCGGCGCTTTCAGGCGCGTCCCCAGCGGATTCGTTTCCGGATTGTAGTGGCCCCACAAACTGCCGTGCTCCACGTTGATCGATTCGGAAAGATCGGCGGCCACGGTGAAGAAGCGATTTTCGGTGACGTAATTCATCCACTTGATGATTTCCGAAATCGCGCGCCGCGCTCCCTGCGCTTCGCCCGGCTTTTTGAACAAACTGATGGTGACCTGTTTTTCCGCACCCGAAACCGCGTTCTTCACCGTGACCTTCTGCGGCTCGACCGGAAGATTGGCGACCTTCAAGCGCTCATCGAGGAACGGATCCGTGTGTACGTCGAAGCGCAGCGGCAATTTTTGCGGAACCTGCTCGCCGATGGTCACCAGACGGTCGGCCAGCCACTCGCCCAAGCCGCGATCCAGCACGCTCAGCGCCACGTCGATGTTGGTCTTGAACTGAATCAGCCGTTCGCGCGGATCGGTGACCGGTCCTTTGCGGATTCCGGCGAATTCGACGCCGTATTTTTTCTCGAAAGTGGTCGCCAGAGCCAGGAAATACTCCGAGTTCATCTTCATCGAGTAAGGATGGCTCTTGTAGCTGACGATCTGATCGCCGAAGCCGGGAATTTTTCCGTGCTCCGCGCCGGGCCAGTAGCCCTTGGTGGTGTGGCCGATCAGGATCATGGGACGGCGGTCGCGCGGGTCCCAGTTTTCCATGCTGTTCAGCGCCGAAACCACCTGCGCGTAATCGTTGCCGTCGGCCACCGAAAACACGTTCCAGCCATAGGAGGTCCACTGGTTGATCAGGAAATAATCGTGATACTGGTCCGCGATCACGCCGCCGAGCAGAACGTCGTCGATGCCCGCGTTATTTTCCGAAAGCAGCACGCGCGCGCGCTTTCCCACCTGCATGGCCAGCGCCTGCGTCTTCAATTCCTGGGCGTGACCCTCGGTCATGGCGAATTCGCCTTCGATCGCGAAAATGCGCGGCCCTTTCCCCGCGCCGGCGTAATCCCAGAAGGCCGCTTTGCCCGCCACCGTCGCCACGCCGACGCCGGAGGGTCCGCCGTTCACATCGTTGGTCAGGTCGGTCGATTCCGCGTGGCCTTGCAGCGCGCGGATGCCGCGAATTTTCGCCTGCTCGAACAACGGATGGTCCGCCAGACCGTTCTCCTGAAGCAGCGTTTTCATCGCGCCCGCGCCGCGCCGGAAACCCAGCGCGTCGACGCCCAGCATCGCCGTTTTCGGATCGACATAATAGCGCCGGTCGCCGGTCGCTTTAAATTTTCGCGCCAGCGCTTCGCCCATGATGATCCACAACGCGTAGCAGGTCGGAATATTGTGGCCGCCGGCGAGCAGGAATTTATCGCAATAAGGCAGCTTGGGATGGCGGTAATCGTAAGTCATGCCGCCGAATTCGGGTCCGGCCAGATGCAGCGCTACATTATAAGGTGTGCAGGCCAGCGGCCCGCCGAAATGTCCGGTCTGCGCGTAATTGCCGAGCAGAACCAGCGTCATGCAGGTCAAATAGCCGACGTCTTCGAGTTTTTCTCGGTCGTACGGCTCCGTCACCGGCTCTACCGGCGACAATCGGGTTGCGGTCATCGAGCTCAACGTAAATCTCCTATATAGAGCTTACTCCAGGCCATGAGTTCGCCCGCGCCGTTACGGATGCGGCTCCCATGATCGAGCCGCGTCCCGTCAGGGCGCGGGCGCAAAATCTCAGTAAAAGTGCGGGTTGATGTGCACGTACAACATCACCAGTAAACAGACCGCCAGCAGCAGGACGATACTATGTCCGATGGTGAAGCGGAACAGGTTCGACTCGTCTTCGCGTTTCATGCTGGTCACCGCCGCGGCCACGGCGATGCTGCCCAGGCTGATCATTTTGCCCATCACGCCGCCGCTCGAATTGGCCGCGGCCATCAGCACCGGATTGAATCCCAGGTGATTCGCCGTGATTTGCTGCAAATTCCCGAACAGCGCGTTGGACGATGTGTCGCTGCCGGTGAGAAACACGCCCAGCCAGCCGAGGCATGGGCTAAAGAAAGGAAACAGAGCGCCGGTCGCCGCAAACGCCAGCCCCAGCGTGCCGGTGCTGCCCGAATAATTCATCAGATACGCCAGTCCGAGCACGCAGGCCAAAGTGGTTTCGGCGGGCAGCAGGCGCTTGCAGGTATACCAGAAAACTTTGAGGAACGTGCGCGGGCTCATGCGCAGCACGAACGCCGACAGAAACGTCGCCAGCAGAACCGCGGTGCCCGACGCCGACAGCCAGGTAAAGCTGTACATCGCCGCGTAGGGAGCCGGCCTGGTGACAATCGGCGGAACGCGCAACACCTCGTTATGGATGGCCGGCCAGTGTACCGAAAGGTTGAAGCTGTTCAGAAACGCCTGCACCGGCCGCACGCCCCAGAACAGCACGATCACCACCAGCAGTAAATAAGGACTCCAGGCCACCAGCAGCTCCGACGCGCTGTGCCGCGGCGGAGCGACGTAGCGGTCGGTTCCGTGCCGCGCATCGAGAACGAAGTCGTCCTTCGGCTTCCACACGCGAAACAGAATCAGCAGCGCGATAATGCAGGCCAGCGACGAAATAATATTGGTCACCTGCACGCCGACGGTCTTCAGAATGAAAAATTCAGTGACGCCAAATGCCAGGCCGCACACGATCGCTGCCGGCAACACGCCCTTCAGACCTTTCCATCCGCAGATCACCAGCAAAAGATACGCGGGAACGATCACCGACAGCGGCGCGAGAATCCAGGCCGTTGCCGCGCTCAAATGATCGAGCGGCAATCCCGTAGTTGCCGCCAGCGTGACCATGGGAATGCCGAGCGAGCCGAACGCCACCGGCGCGGTGTTGGCGATCAGCGCCATCGCCGCCGCGGAAAACGGCGAGAAACCAAGTCCGGCGAGCATCGACGCCGCGATCGCGATGGGCGTGCCGAATCCGGCCGCGCCTTCGATGAACGCGCCGAAGGCGAAAGCAATCAGAATCGCCTGCAGGCGCCGGTCTTCGGTCAAATGCCCCACCGAGTCCTTAATCACCTCGAACTTCCCGCTCTCGACCAGCATGTAATACATGAGCATCGCCGTGAACACCACCCAGCCGATGGGAAAGAGTCCGAAGGCCGCTCCGTAGGTCACCGCGCCGGCGACGTTGTGCAGCGGCATCCCATACACCGCGGCCGCGACGACGATGCCAGTTGCCAGTCCCGACATCGCCGAGATCCAGGCTTGTTTGCGCAATACGCCGAGCATCAGCAACAACACGAAGATCGGCGCCGCGGCGACCACGGTCGAATAACCGAGGCTGCCCGCCACGGGAGTGAAGTTCTGTTGCCACATCTTGTTTAGACCCTCCACCCCTCAAGCTCGCGACGCCGGCCGCGCGTCCACATGTCAGAAATAGAGCTTGAGAGCAAACTGCAATTCTCGCATAAAAATATTGGATCGAGTGCTGGTGATGGTCCCGAAGGCTCCGGTGCCCGGAACCGGTTGGCCGGTCGCGCTGTTGATCGCGTCCGCGGTCAGAGATAAATTCGGATCGCCGAAATTGGGATGGTTGGAACAATTGAAGCATTCAAACCGGAACTCGACATAGCGCTGCTCGGTGATATGAAAATCCTTGAGCGTCGAGAGGTCCCAGGTGAAAATCCCCGGACCGATCAGGACATTGCGCCCCACATCGCCGAACTGAGCGATCGGGTTTTCCGAAAACGCTTCGATATTGAACCACTCTTCCGTGGTCGGATTCGAAAGCGACGCGTGCTGGCCGGGCACCGCGTTGGGACGGTCGCTGCCGCCGCCGGACTGGTTCACGCCGGTCGCGACGCTTTCTGGAAAACCGCTGCCCCACGTGAGAATCGAAGTGAGATTCCAACCGCCTAAAATTGCGTCGGCAATGCCACCGTGGTTCATAAATTTCTGGCCCTTCCCGAACGGCAGCGCATACACCGCGGAGGTCACCCAGCGATAGGTCTGATTGAACTGCGAAAGGGACATTTCGCATTTAATACAGGCGTCGTTTTGCGGTGCGATGTCGTTGGTCTGAATGCGAACGTTGCTGCCGTCATCGATCGATTTGCCCCACGTAAACGCCGATAGCAAAGTCAGACCGTGGCTCAGCCGATGATTCAACTCCAGGGTTCCCGCTTCGTAATGGGAATCGGCGTCGCCGTCGATGTACTGGAACTCGCCGAATTGCGACCAGGGTTCGCGCGTGGTGGTCGCCGTGGTGCCGGGCACGGGTTGGTTCAGGTAATGATATCGCTGAAGGTGATGACCATCGGAGCCCAGGTAATCCACTTCGAGAACCGTCGATTTTCCAAGTTGCCGCTGAAGGCTCGCGGTCCACTGCTCCATGTACGGCGTGCTTTGGTTATATTGCTCGGCGAGCGGGCCGGGGCTGGAGATGCAGGCTTGCGGCGCGACCGTGCCGCACGGGTTCGTGCCGTTCAACAAATAGGGATTTTCCCAGGTGATGTTCGGCGCCCCGGTGGTGGGGTTCGCCGCGGGATTGATTCGGCCGGCCAGGTTACGGGTCTGATCGTAATATCCCGCGCCGATGTCCTGCGCGAAAAACACGCCGCCGCCGGCGCGAAAGACCCAATTGCCACGATTATACGCAACACCGACGCGGGGAGCGAAATTGGTATCGTCGGGTCGAACCAGGTCGGATCCCATGATGCCATTGCGCGCGATCGGCACATTGGGATTGAACACCGAGTAGGGAAGTCCCTGGTAGAAATTCCCCGTCCCGATGCGAACCAACGTCGGCGCCGGGCAGCCGTTCGCCGCCGCATTCGGTTGATAGGAGATGCACGGAATATACCAGTTCGATTCGGTGTTGTTCCGGTAACCCCACGGCGGAATGAATTCATAGCGCAGCCCGAGATCGACCGTCAGATTCGGTTTGACCTTCCACGTATCGGCCGCATAGTATCCCTGGCCGAGCGCGCGCATCTGCGCGACGTTTTCCGTCACTGATTTGAGCGGGCTGCCCAGAATGCCCAGGTCGTAATCGGCCATCGCGTATCCAGTGTAAGTATTTCCGGCCGAAAAAGAGCCGCGCGCGAACGCGTTGCCCATGGTGTCGAAGCGCGTGCGCAGTAGATCCGCTCCGAATTTGAAGGAGTGGTTACCCTTCACCCAGCTCACGCTGTCGTTGAACTGGATCAGCGTGTCCCGCATGTCGTAGGGTCCCTCCGTCGGCGTGCCGAAGGTGCTGTAATTGGCGATCCCCACCTGAGGAATTCCATTATCCAGACCCGACCAGCCGCCGCCGAGCTGGAGGCCAAGTCCATCGATCAGACCGCTGGGGGTGTTCACGTTGAACTGCGGAACGTTGGTGGTCTGGTAGTAGTTCTGGTTGTGGAACAGGTCGAGGCCGATGCGGGCATCGTTGACCAGCGAGGGAGAGAGGATTCGGGTGTTCGCCAGCATCGCCTGCTGCGAATGGTTTTGCAGATCGTTCCCGTTCAGGTATAAACTGGGCTCGGTTTCGCGGTCGTGGCCCCAGCTATAGCGGCCGAACCAGGAAGAATTCTGGCTCTCGGTGAAGTCGATGCGCTGGTTGATCTGGTCTTTATAGAAACTGTTGGCCAGAATTCCCAAATAGTTGTTCACGTTTCCCGCGCCGGGCACGTTCGGCAGTGGATCGTAGGGCAGCAACGCCTGCGAAACCGGATCCAGCGTATTGTAGGGCGCGCCGCAGTTCATCAGCTGATTGCCGGGGCAAGGAACTTTGGTCACCGGATTGTGAATCTGAATGGCCGGCAGAATCGAGGAGAAATCGCCGTTGCGCATCGCCTGAGTCGGCGTGCTGTAAACCTGGGTCAGCGTCTGCCGCTGCCGGAAGCCTTCGTAATTGGACATGAAGAACAGGCGGTTCTTGATGATCGGACCGCCGATCGTGGCGCCGTAATCGTTCTGATGGAACGGCGCGCGCGTTGGCGCGTTGGAGGTGAAGGCAAACGGCAACGCGTCCAGATCGTCGTTGCGCAGAAACTCGAACAGCACCGCGTGGAAGGAATTGGTTCCTTCTTTGGTGGAAGCGGTGATTTGTCCGATTTCACGTCCGAACTCAGCCGAGTAGACGCCGGTCTGCACCTTGAACTCCTGCAAATCGTCCACCGAAGGCAGGAAGATATACGAATTGAAATTCGGTTCCGTATCGGATAAGCCGTCGAGCGTGTAATAGGTATACTCCTTGCGCGAACCCGATACCGAAAACGATTCGTTGGCGCGCTGCCCGCCCAGTCGCGTAGTGGCCGCGCCGTTGGCCGATCCGCCGTTCACGTTGAACGACGCGCTGACATTGGGGCTGAGCGCGACCAGTTGCAAAAAGTCCCGGCCATTCAGCGGCAGGTCGACGATCTTCTGCGTCTCGACCACGGTTCCGAGCGTCGCGTTTTCCGTGTTCACCAGCGGCGCGCCGCCGGAGACTTCAATGGTCTGCGTGGCGGTGCCCAGCGCCAGCTTGAAATCGAGGCGCGCCACCTGCTGAATCTGGATTACGATTCCGCGCCGCACTTCGGTCTGAAATCCCGAATTTGCCACCTGCACCGAATAGGTGCCGGGGAGCAGGCTGGGAAAATCGTAATTTCCCACGCTGTTGGTCATGGTGGTGCGCACTTGACCGGTTTCGGTCTGGGTAACCGTGACCTTGGCGCCGGCGATCGAGGCGCCGCTCGGATCCGAGACGACTCCGGTGATTTCTCCATAGGTGTTCTGCGCGAAAGCGGGCGCCGATAACGCCAGAGTTAGCGCGATAACGGTCCAAAGTTTCAGTTGCATACACTTTTCTCCACGGCTTTAAACATCGACACGCGGGCGACGCTCGATTCAGGCCTGCGAAGTCTTGAGAAAGGGATCCGCGCGAGAGTAAGAAACGCAAACGCCGACGAGGCGAATGGGATGACTGTCATGGGAAATCTCCGTGGAAAACGCGGGGTCCGCCGGTGAGAGACCGGCGGGACAGGGTATCGAGTTCGGGAGATTGCGGAGCAGGCGCAAGGCGGCGGGCGAAATTCGCACAGACCGATTCATTGGCGCAGTGGTCTGACCTCGAAGCAATCCACCGGATGATACCTCGGAAAAAAACAGCGTGTCAAGAAAATTCCGGAGATGACGCCGTCTCCTCAATAGGTTGGCGCACGCGTCACGTTTCACGACCCAGAAAAAGGGGACAGAATCGCCCCGTCCCCGCTTTTCGTGCAACCGCTCAGGAGTGGGCCATGGCCGGTTTGGCCGAGCGCGCGGCGAGAACCGTCAGAAACTGCCGGATCCATTCGACGTGCGCCGTCCATGCCGGTCCGGTGACCAGGTTGCCGTCGGTCATCGCTTCGTGGAATTGCAGCGGAACGTAGACGCCGCCGGCCGCCGTCACTTCCGGCCCGCACGCCGGATAAGCATTCATCTTGCGGCCCTTGACCACGCCCGCCGCGCTAAGCAGTTGAGCGCCATGGCAGATCGCGGCGATCGGTTTGCCCGCTTCCGAGAAATGCCGGATGATATCGAGCACTTTCTGATTCAGCCGCAAATATTCCGGAGCGCGTCCGCCCGGAATCACCAGCGCATCGTATTTCTGCGGATTGATTTCAGCGAAACTGGCATTTAGCGCGAAGTCGTGGCCGCGTTTCTCGCTATAGGTCTGATCGCCTTCAAAATCGTGGATCGCCGTCCGGACCTTGTCGCCGGCCTTTTTATCGGGGCAGACCGCATGAACCTCGTGCCCGGCGATCTGGAGGGCCTGGAATGGCACCATCACTTCATAGTCCTCGACATAATCGCCGACGAGCATCAAAATCTTGCTGGCCATTGGATTACTCCTTACATGGGATATATAATTGCCGGGAGCGCGCAATCGCCCTCGCGGCTAGAGAGATGGTATTACGATCGCACAAAGCGCGCAAGTGCCCGCCTGCGACATTTTGCGCGATTTTTTTCGCGATCTCCCTTTAGTCTGCCTAAATGCACATTGACAAACGGCGCATTGTATGTAAGATCGAACCATGGATTCTAAACCCAAGTCGCCCAAACGTGTGCCCGCTGGTATTTCCCGGCGCCAAGTTGTTGCCGCGTCGTCGATGCTTCCCCTGGCCGGTGCTCTGGCTCAAGCGCAGCCGCCGCAGGCCGCACAAGGCGGCCGTGGACGTGGCGGCGGACGCGGAGCCCCGCAAGGCGGCCGTGGTCCCATCAAGGTGCTGCTGGTCACCAAATTCCATCCCTTCGATCGCGGTAATTTCTTCGACTTTTTCGATTCCCTCGGTGAGACGATCACCTGGACTCACGTCGAAAATCCGGCCGCATCTGAATTCTTCAGCCCGAAACTGGCTGACCCATACGATGTTCTCGTGTTCTACGACATGGCCGGCCGCGACCGGCGGAAGAACTCCGAAGGGAACTACGAGAACGTTTTTGTCACGCCGTCGCCCGAAATCCAGCAGAATCTGAAAACCCTGCTTCGCAACGGCGACAAGGGATTCGTTTTCCTGCATCACGCGCTGGCCAGCTGGGTGCACACCTGGCCGCAATACGTCGAAGTGGTGGGCGCGGCAGCCGACTGGGGCTCGCCCATCACGGTTCGCGGGAAAGATTATCCCAAATCCGGTTATCGCCAGCACGTCAAAGAGCACATCACTGTGGTCGATAAGTCGCACCCGGTGGTGGCCGGCTTGGGCGATGGCTACGATATCGAAGACGAAGTCTATCTCTGCCCGATGTTTGAGGATTCGGTGCATTGCCTGCTGCGGACGGACTTCAAGCCGATCGACAGCAATTTCCCGATGCAATCGGCGCAGGGCTGGCATCATCCGCCGGGAAGCAACATGGCGGGTTGGGTGAAGACGGCGGAAAGCACGCCCGTCGTCTATTTGCAGAACGGGCACGATAACGTTGCCTGGACCAACCCGGCGTACAAGACGCTGGTGACCAACGCGATCAAATGGGTCAATACGTCGGAGGCGAAGTCCTGGGCCAAGGCCAATCCGAGCAAAATTTTTGCATAGAGGTTTTAAAAGGAATGAAAGAAGAATTTAGTGGGAAGAAGGTATCGCGGCGGCGCATGGTTGGAGGGATGGCCGCCGCGGCCGGAGCGTTGCCGATGGCCAGCGCGCTGGCGCAAGGTCAGGCACAAGGTCGCGGGCAAGGCGGTCGCGGCGGCGGAATGGCCCATCCGGAAGGCGGTTACGGTCCGATTCGTTGTCTGCTGATCACCAAGTTTCACCCCTTCGATCGCGAGCCGTTTTTTGAGATGTTCGATGCCCTGGGCGAGACGATCACCTGGACCCACGTCGAGCAGCCCGCGGCCGAGTTGTTTTTCAACCGCCAGGCCGCTGAGCGATTCGACGTTTTCGTGCTGTACGATATGGCCGGCCGCGATTATCGCAAAAAACCGGACGGCGCCAACGATCCCGCCAGCATCTTCCGCGATCCGGTGTTCGAGGAGCCGTCGCCCGAATTGCGGGCCGGTTTTAAGGAGCTGCTGCAATCCGGCGATAAAGGCTTCGTCTTCCTGCACCATTCCCTGGCCAGCTGGGTTCACACCTGGCCGGAGTATGTGGAAGTCATCGGCGCGGCGGCGGATTGGGGATTGCCGATCAAGGTTCGCGGCAAAGAATATCCGTATTCGGGGTTCCGCGGCGGCGTGCAGCAACACATTACCGTGGTCGATAAGTCGCACCCGGTGGTAGCGGGTTTGGGCGACGGCTACGACATCGAGGACGAAACCTATCTGTGCCCGATGTTTGAAGATTCGGTGCACTGCCTGCTGCGCACCGATTTCAAGCCGATCGACAGCAATTTTCCCATGCAATCGGCGCGCGGCTGGCACCATCCGCCGGGAAGCAACATGGCGGGATGGGTCAAGACGGCCGAGAACACCCCAGTGGTGTATCTGCAAAACGGCCACGGCCCGACGGCCTGGACCAATCCGGCGTATCGCAAGCTGGTGACCAACGCCGTCAAGTGGGCGCATTCGAGCGAAGCGAAGGGTTGGGCGAAGGCTCATCCAAGCAAGATTTTCGCGTAAACAAGTCCCGCGGCGGGATTTTCAATTCGCCCGCGGGTTACAAACCCGCCCCACCCGCTATATCAACAAATCATTCGGCCTTTCCACTGAACCGGCTGGCCCAGCACCGCGGCGATGGCGGCTCGGAACAGGATGGGAAGCAGGAAATAAATCGCCACGGGAGCTTCCATCGTTCGCCAGAAATTTTTATACCATGGCAGCATCAACAGCATCAGCGGAATCGCGAGAATCGACGCGCCTAGCGGGTGGTGGCCGGTCATCAGCCAAAGCACAGCGGGCAGCCACAACGACGCCATCAACGCAGCCAGCAGAACCGCTCCGGCGGCCCAGAAATTGAGCAACAGAAAACGGTAGGCGGCGCGGCGAAAACTGGCGCCGGCGCCGCGGAATCGGGCGCGCGCCAGCCGCCCGCCACGCACGGTGCTGAATTTCAGCCGATGGCGCTGGGCCAGGCCCGCGAGTTTCACGTCGTCAACCAGACTATTCATCACTGCGGCGTGACCGCCCAAAAATTCATAGGCCTCGCGGCGGACCAGAAGGCATTGTCCATTGAAAACCGCGGCTGGATTTCGGCGCGGTGCGACCCCCGCGAAAAACAGGGCCTGCGCGTAGGGATAGAGAATCTGCTCACTCCAGGTGACCAACTCCGCGTCGGCCAGGATCGAAAGAAGTGCCGATCCGCTCGCGTCCGCGCAGGCCACGGCGGATTCGAGAAAGCCCGCCGCGAAAAACGTGTCGGCGTCGGCGAAGAGAATCCATTTCGAGGTAAGGACGCGCGCCGCGGTGAGACAGGCGTGCGCTTTCCCGACGGCTCCGCGCGGCAGATCGGGAGCGGGGAGAACACCTGCGCCGGCCTTGCGAGCCGCTTCCGCGGTGCGATCGCTCGAATGATCGTCGACCACGATCACGCTGTCATGCGGGAAGCTTTGGACGGCGCGGCCGATCAGCGACTCCTCATCGCGGGCCGGGATCACCACCATACAATCGGGCGGCGACGCGGCCGGCGCCACGGCGCGCAACACGGGAATCGAGAGGAAGCGCGACCGCGCCGCCAGGAAAAAACCGCAAATCAGGACACCAACCGCCAGCGCGACCCACAAACTGAGGTCGAAGCCCTGGCTAGGCACTCATGACCGTCCCAAACCTCATTTTTTCTTCGTTCGCATGATGATATCACGCGCTTGTCACCAGGCCGCAGGTGGGTGAAATGCCGCCATTAGTATTATTTATGAATTTTACGTATTGCATTTATATTTTTTGTGCTGTATTCTGAACTCCGAGAGAAGCCGATGACACTTTCGGAACCCAACCAGGAAATCCGGCAACGCGTCGGTCTCTCGACCGCAATTATCAGTGTTCTCGGGCTTATTATTGTCGGGGTCGGTGTAGCCGGCCCCGCCTGATCGGCCCGATTTTTCAAAGGAATCTTGGCCACTGGCGGGGGTAAAACAACCTCCTACGGTGGCTTTTTTATTTAGTGCTCAGCTATTCACGGAAGGACAACGATGACGAACGGGGCCAAAATTGTTCTGGAATGCCTGGCGCGGGAAAAGGTCGAATGCATTTTCGGCTATCCCGGCGGCGTGACTTTGCCGCTCTACGACGCGCTGTATGATTCGCCGATCCGCCACGTCCTGGTGCGGCATGAGCAGAATGCCTGCTTCGCCGCCGAAGGATGGGCGCGCGCGACCGGACGCGTCGGCGTGTGCTGCGCGACTTCGGGTCCGGGGGCGACCAATCTGGTCACCGGGCTGGTGGACGCGATGATGGATTCGATTCCGATCGTGGCGATTACCGGGCAGGTTTCAACGCGGCTGATCGGCAGCGATGCGTTCCAGGAAGCGGACACGTTCGGCATCACGCGATCCTGCACCAAACATAATTTTCTGGTGAAGACGCTGGCCGATCTGCCGCAGGCCATTCATGAAGCGTTTCACATCGCGGCGACGGGCCGGCCCGGTCCGGTGCTGGTGGACATTCCCAAGGACGTTCTGCAAGCGCAGGGGCGCTACGCGCCGGTGTCCTCGATTCATCTGCCGGGATACAAAGTTTTTACCGAGGGCCATGCCGGGCAGATCCGGCGCGCGGCGCAGATGATCTGGGAAGCGCGGCGGCCGTTCGTTTACGCAGGCGGCGGAATCGTCGCCGCGGAGGCTTCGGAGGAGCTGCGGGCGTTTGTCGAGCGAATCGACGCGCCCGCAGTATGCACGCTGATGGGACTGGGCGCGCTTGCCGGGACGCATCCGAATTTCGTCAGCATGCCGGGCATGCACGGCAGCTACGCGGCCAATATGGGCATGAGCGAAGCCGATCTGCTGATCGCGCTGGGTACGCGCTTCGACGATCGCGTGACCGGAAAACTTTCGGCGTTCGCGCCGCACGCGAAAGTGATTCACGTCGATATCGATCCGGCCGAGATTGGGAAAAATCGCGCGGCGGACCTGCCGGTTGTCGGCGATGTAAAGCGCGTATTGAAGAAACTGAACCAGGCGCTGGACGATCTGGCGGAGCTGAAGCCGCTGAACGAACAGGCGCGCGCGGCGTGGCGCGACCGGGTGAAGGAATGGAAGCGGGAGCATCCGCTCGAGCCGGAATTTTCGGGCGACGAAATTAAGCCGCAGCATCTGGTGAGTGAGCTCGATCGAATTTCCGGCGGCGAAGCGATTCTGGCGAGCGACGTCGGCCAGCACCAGATGTGGGCCGCGCAGTTGATGCGCTTCAATCATCCGCGATTGTGGCTCAATTCCGGCGGGCTGGGATCGATGGGTTTCGGTCTGCCCGCGGCGATCGGCGCGCAGCTGGCCCGGCCGGACTCGCTGGTGTTCGCGCTGGTGGGCGACGGCGGATTCCAGATGTCGATTCCGGAGCTGGCGACCATCGCCAACGAACGTCTGCCGATCAAGATCATCGTGATGAACAACGGCTATCTGGGGATGGTCCGGCAATGGCAGACGCTGTTTTATAACAACCGGCTGTCGCAGGTGACGCTCGATGGATTCCCCGATGTGGAAAAACTGGCCGGCGCGTACGGGTTCACGGGCCGCACCCTGGAGCATCCGCGGGAACTGCGATCGGCGCTGCGCGAATGCGTGGACCAGCCGGGTCCGTATCTGTTGAATGTGCGGGTGACGCCGTTTGAAAACGTTTATCCCATGGTGCCGGCGGGCGCGGCGATTCACGAGATGGTCCTCGCGCCCCCGCAGCCGCTGGAGGTGGCCTGAGATGCTGCAACTGATTTCGTTGTTGATGGAGAACAAGCCCGGCGCGCTGATGCGCGTGACCGGTCTGCTGACCGCGCGCGGATACAACATTGAGAGCCTGACGGTGGCGCGCACGCTCGATCCGGAGTTGTCACGGATGAGCATTGTGGTCGAGATCGAGCCGCAGCAGCGCGCGCAGTTGATCAAGCAGATGAATAAATTGATCAACGTGCTGCAAGCGTCGGATCTGACCGAAGCGCCGGCGGTGCGGCGGGAGCTGGCGCTGGTGCGGGTGCGCGTGGAGCGCGAAAATCGCGCGGTGATTTTGAAGGAAGCCGAAATTTTCGGCGCGCGGCCGGTCGATTCCTCGCTCGAGGGATTTGCGCTGGAGGTGACCGGCGATCCGGAGAAAATCGACGAATTTATGTCCGTGATGGGCGCTTATGGCGAGATTGAAGTGACGCGCTCGGGGTTGGTTGCGGTATCGCTCGAAGCAAAAAAACTGCGTCTGGCGCCGCCGGTGTTCAAAGAAGAAGGAGTCCCGCAGAATGCATAGGAGGGCGGGATTTATCCCGCGCGAAGCTTCAGCTCCGCCCTCCGTCATCCAGGGAGAAAATAATGCCACAAAGATTTTACGAAAAAGACGGCGATTTATCGCTCTTAAAAGGAAAAACTATCGCGATTATCGGCTACGGCAGCCAGGGTCACGCGCACGCGCTGAATCTGCGCGATTCCGGACTCGACGTCGTGGTCGGATTGCCTGAAGCGAGCGCCAGCCGCGCCAAGGCGGCGGCGGCGGGATTGCCCGTTTTATCAACCGCCGACGCATCCAGGGCCGCGAACGTCATCATGGTGGTCACGCCGGATCATATTCAGGCCGATCTGTATCACCAGGACATCGAGCCGCAGTTGAGCGCCGGCAAGACGCTGATGTTCGCGCACGGCTTCAACATCCATTACCAGCAGATCAAGCCGGCCGCGAACGTCGATGTGTCGATGATCGCGCCCAAGGCGCCGGGACATCGCGTGCGCGAATTGTTCACTGAAAACGTCGGCGTGCCGGCGCTGGTGGCGGTGCATCAGGACGCATCGGGAAAGGCGCTCGAACAGGCGCTGGCGTACGCGCTGGCGCTGGGATGTCTGAAAGCCGGCGTGATCGAGACGACGTTCAAGGAAGAGACCGAAAGCGACCTGTTCGGCGAACAGGCGGTGCTGTGCGGCGGCGTATGCGAGCTGATTCGCGCCGGATTCGAAACGCTGGTCGAAGCCGGCTATGCGCCGGAAATTGCGTACTTCGAATGCCTGCACGAATTGAAGCTGATTGTCGATCTGATTCAGGAAGGCGGGCTCGGCTACATGCGATTTTCGGTTTCCGATACCGCGGAATACGGCGATTATACGCGCGGCAAACGGGTGGTGAACGCGGAGACCCGGCAGGAGATGAAGAAAATTTTGGGCGAAGTGCAGTCGGGCGAGTTCGCGCGGCAGTGGATCAACGAAAACAAAACCGGCCGGCACAATTTTCTGGCCCTGCGCGAAGAGGCGAAAAATCAGCCGCTGGAGCGCGTAGGTGCGGAATTGCGGCGGATGATGTCATTCTTAAAGAAGAAGAAGGAGACCGGCGTTCCAGCCGGCGCATGATTCATGAGAGCCGGCCAATCACCCCGCATTGCTGGCGGGGCTTTGCCGGGGTGTTAAACAATGCGGATTTTCACACTGGACACGACACTGCGCGACGGCACGCAAGGCGAAAACGTCAGCTTTTCGCCCGAAGACAAGCTGCTGATCGCGCGCAAGCTGGATGAGTTGGGCATCGATTATATCGAGGCCGGATGGCCCGGCTCGAACGTGCGCGATACGGAGTTTTTTTCGGTCGCGCGCGATCTGAAGCTGGAACATGGACGCCTGGTTGCGTTCGGAGCGGTGCGCGCGCCGGGCAAACGCGCCGAAGACGATCCGAGCCTTCAGGCGCTGGTGGACGCGGGCACGCGCGTGGTTTCGATTTTCGGAAAATCGATCGCCGTCCGCGGCGTCACCGAAGAAGAAAATCTGGCGATGATCTCCGATACCGTGCGCTATCTCAAATCGCGCGGCAAGGAAGTGCTGTATGACGCCGAACATTTTTTCGACGGCTACGCCGCGAATCGTGAATTCGCGCTGCGCACGCTCGAAACGGCGAAAAACGCGGGCGCCGATTTATTGGTGCTGTGCGATACCAACGGCGGAACGCTGACCAGCCGCCTGGCCGCGATCTGCGCGGAGGTGCGGAAAAAATTCGACGGCGTGCTGGGGATCCACGCGCATAACGATTCCGATTTGGGCGTCGCCAACACGCTGGCCGCGGTGGAGCAGGGTTTTTCGCACGTGCAGGGCTGCATGAACGGTTACGGCGAACGCTGTGGCAACGCGAATTTGACCTCGATTCTGGCCAATCTCGAATTGAAAATGGGCCACACAGCGATCGGCAAGGATGGTTCTGGCAGAGACCGCCTGCAAAATTTGACGCAGGTGGCGCGATTCGTGGCCGAGGTCGCCAACCTGCCGCTGCGCAACGATCAGCCCTATGTGGGACGCAGCGCGTTCGCGCACAAGGGCGGCGTGCACGTCAGCGCGGTTTTGAAAAATGCGGCGTATGAGCATATCGATCCTAAAGCGGTCGGCAACCGGCAGCGGGTGCTGTTGAGCGATCTTTCCGGCCGCGGCGGCGTGCTCTACAAACTGAAGCAGCATGGCCTCGAAGACAAGCTGGATGAGACGGCGCGGCGCGAATTGCTCGATCGCATCCGGCACCTGGAAATGCAGGGCTATGAACTCGAAGCCGCGGAGGGGACCTTCGAGCTGCTGGTGCGCGAAGCGCTGAATCCGGGTCTGAAATTCTTCGAAGTGCTGCGCTACGAAGTGCGGACCACTGCCGCGGGTTCGACCGCCACGGTCACGCTGAAGGCGCAGGATGGCGTACACACGGCGACCGCCAGCGGCAACGGTCCGGTGAACGCGCTCGATCTGGCGCTGCGGAACTGTCTTTCGAATCTTTATCCGGAAATCGCGAATGTCCGGCTCACGGATTATAAGGTCCGGATGCTCGACGCCAAAAAGGGCACGGCCGCTCGCGCGCGAGCGCTGGTGGAGTGGTCCGATCACCGGCGGAGCTGGACGACCGTCGGGATTTCGGAAAACACGATCGAGGCGAGCTGGTTTGCCCTGGTCGATGCGCTGCGCCTCGAGTTGATGCGGCTGGCGGAGAAAGATCCGACGATCGAGCGGGTGGTCGAGGATTATTGCTGGGGCGTGTAGCAGGGTGCTGAAAAAGGTAGAGCGCTTTAGAATTTTTGTAAACCGGTCAGGCGGCTGTCAAGGCAGTCTACGGAAATATTGAAAACATAGCGCCGGCCGGTACTCAATTCTAACCACGGCCGGGCGGCGCGCCAGCAATCATGGCGCGGCTCGCGGCGAGATCGGCCGTCAGGAACGCAAGCCTGGCGGCTTACGCCACTCACTGCGATAACTTGTTCATCAACAGGGACAGCGTCTCGTCGGGCGATTTCCCGCAGGAATCGCTGCGAAATTCCCAGATGGTCTGGGCCATCGCCAGGCGATCTTCGGCCATTTCGTTGGTGATCGGGCCTTTCACTTTTGGCGACAATAACTGGTCCGCGCTGTCGATCAGTTTTTGCGCCTGATCGCTGGTGGCGCAGCGGGCCAGCGTGTCGCGCGCCAGCTCCAGAATGGCGTTGCTGCGCGCGAACTTGGTCGCGGCGCTCAGATAGCGCGGCGTGGGATCGAGCTCGGCCAGACGCGTGGCCAGATCGAGACGCGGGCGCACGTCGTCGCGATGCCGGATCGCGTTTTGAAACGCCGTCTGCGCATCGCGATAATTTCCCAAAGCGAGCTGCGCTTCGCCCAGGCCGGCGTAATTGCGGCCGTCCTCGGGATCGTCGCGGATCAACGCGCGGTAAGCGGTTACGGCGCGGTTGGCCGCGCCGGCTTCGATGTACAGACCGGCTACCTGTTGGCGCACGGCCAGGTCGTGCTCAGCTTCAGCTTCGAGCGGGATCAGCTCCGCCAGCAATTCCTGATTGGAGTGAAGCGAGGCCAGAAGCTCCGCCAGTTCCAGCCGCACGCGGATGCGCTGCAGCTCCGGATTCTGCCCCCAGATGCCGTAGATGGCGCGATGATAATACGATTCGGCCTGCTGCAAATTTCCGCGATGAACCATTAAACGCGCTTCGAGCAGATTGGCCTCGCCGTTGTTGGGCATCTGTTCCAGCGTGTCGCCGAGCATGCTTCCGGCTTCGTCGAGCTTGCCATCGGCGATCAGCGCCTGGGCCATTTCGAGCGCGTAATTGCTGTTATCGCGGTCGATCGCCTGGGCCTTGCGCAGTTGATCGACGGCCCCATCGGCGTGGCCGGCGGCGAGAAGAGCCTCGCCTTGTGCGGCGTCGTGGCGGGCTTCGCTTTGCATCTCGCGGCGCTCCACGCGGGCCAGAAAAATATCGACGATCCAGAAGAACGCGATGGTCGCGAGGATCACCGTAATCAGGCCGAATTTAGGCCGCATGGCCGCCATCCTTCCGAGCTTCTTTTTTTAAGCCTTTTTCGACGCCGAAGGCGGCCAGAACATCGGGCAGCGTGACCACGCCGTAGGATTGGCGGATATCGGCGCGGCTGACCACGGGAAGCGTGTCGACCGCGGCCGCGCCCATGCGCTCCAGCGCCAGCGAAAGCGGATGGTCCGGATGCACGTAAGGGAACGGCGCTTCCTCTGAAATCACGTCGCGCAGCAGCGCGTGCGCGGCTTCCGGCTCGTCGATGTCGCGCACGGTGATCATTCCAGCCAGATGATGCGCGTCGCCAACGGGCCACGCGTTGCGGCCCATTTCCTCCAGGCGATGATTGGCCGTGGCCAGATCCAGGTCGAGCGGCAGAGGCTCCGGCCCGGTGCGCATGATTTGCGCCACGCGCACGCCGGCCAGTTCGTCGCGCGATTCGCCGGTGGGAAGATAGACGCCTTCCTGAAGCGCCAGGGCTTCGTAAATCGGCTCCTCCTGCAATTTTTGGGAAATGATGTAGCTGATCATGTTGGCGATCATCAGCGGAACGATGATCGAATAGTCGCGGGTCATTTCGAAAATCATGATGACGGAAGTCATCGGCGTGCGCACGATCCCGGCGAAACAGGCGCCCATGCCGACCAGCGCGTAAGCTCCCGGCCCGGCGGTCACGTGCGGAAACAACGTATGCGCCACGGCGCCCACCGCGCCGCCGACCGTCGCGCCGATGAACAGGCTGGGTCCGAAGATGCCGCCGGCGTTTCCGGTACCGTAACAGACCGGCGTGGCGACCAGCTTCAAAATCGCCAGAATCACGACGACTTTCAGCACGAAGTCGCCGCTGAGCACGATGTCGACGAAATCGTAACCGACGCCCAGAACCTGAGGCATGAACCAGCCCATGATTCCGACGATCAATCCGCCCACGGCCGGCTGCGCCCATTCGGTTTTCTTCGGCAGGGAAAGAAATAATTTGCGGATGCCCAGCAGCAGCTTCACGAACCACACCGAAGCGAGTCCGCCAACCACGCCGAGGATCGCGTAAATTCCGAACTCGACTGGGTTCACCAGTTGGTAAGCCGGCGTATGGAACAACGGCTGGTCGCCGAGCACCAGGTGCAGGACCATCCAGGCGGTAGCCGAGGCGATCACCGTGGTGCCCAGCACGGGCGCGTGCATATCGCCCAAAATTTCTTCAAGCGAAAACAGAACCGCGGCGATCGGCGTATTGAACGCCGTGGCCAGCGCGGCGGAGCAGCCTACGGGAACCAGCGACTTCACATATTCGGAGCTCAAACCGAAGCGGCGTCCGAGAATGCTGGCGATTCCCGCGCCGATCTGCACCGACGGTCCTTCGCGTCCGAGCGCGATGCCGCTGGCGAGCGACGCCGAGCAGCAGACAAATTTTCCCACAACGGTCTTCATCGAAATGTAGCCGTTATTGATAAACATGGCGAACTTGGTTTGCGGGATTCCGCTGCCGCGCGCGTTAGGGAAGTAACGGGACAACAGGTAGCCGGTCACCAGGGAACCGATCAGCGGGATCACCAATCGCCGCCACGGCGCACCTCCGGCGGGATACATTCGCGCGGCCAATCGGCCGGTCAATAGAATGAAAGCCACGACGACCAATCCGTCCAGTACGCCGATGATCAGGCTAAGAACGATGGTGAGGTTGCGATTGGTCGCCGCGCGAGACGGCTCGGGACTCACTCTTTAAGGCTAACCCGAGTTGCCCTTCGCGTGTGCAGGCATCCAAAAATCTGCCAGGCACGCCGGGCAGCTTACGTTGGCGGCTTGAATACGCGATGATGAAAACATCTAAGTGAAAGCGATCCCGAACCTGTTAAGCGCGGCGCGGCTGGTGCTGGCTCCGTACTTGTTTTTGCTGCTGTGGCGTCATCAATATGACCTGGCGCTGGCGATCTGCTTTATCGCCGGATTCAGCGACGTGCTCGATGGATTCCTGGCGCGGCAATTAAGAGTCTCGTCCCGGTTGGGCGCGTATCTCGATCCGCTCGCCGATAAAGTTTTTTTGAGCGGCGCGTTCCTCACGCTGGCGATCGACGGCGCCATCCATCGCTGGCTGGCCGCGCTGGTGCTCGGTCGCGACGTGATGATCCTGCTGTTCGCCGCCGGCGCTTATTTTTTCACGGCGCGGCGCAACTTTTCGCCGTCGATCTGGGGCAAGGCGAGCACCGCCGCGCAAATCCTGTTTATCTTCGTCCTGCTGCTGTGGCTGTGCGGCTGGGCCGAATTCCGGCTGGTGTCGGGCGTGCAGTGGCTCACCGCGGCGCTCACCGGATGGAGCGGCATCCATTACGCCGCGCGCGAATTGCTGCCGGGACCCTCGCGCGCTCTACCCGTCGCGTAGCGCTAGGACCGGACGCAGGATTGTTTTGCATGGTGCGGACGGCGGAGCTTATTGAGGATCGCGTAATACAGTGACAACAACAAAATCGCGTCATTGAGATCGTGGACACAACCTTGATCAACCCTGACCAGTATGGGTGCGTGGCGCACGCACTCCTGCGTGCCGCGTCGAGACTCTTCTCGACGCATGGCTGATCGGGCGGAACCAGCGTCGGCAAGAGTGCCGACGCGGCACGCAGGAATGCGCGCGCCACCAACGACCGAAGCCGCCGGTTGGATCAAGTATATAAGCGCCCTTTCGTGCGGCACCCGTGTCACTCAATTACGCGATCCTCAATAGGTCTCGCGCCAGGTCGGGGAGAACGCTCGATCGAGCGCTTCCACTTGGGGGATGCCTGCCGCGCGCAAGTTGCGAGGCGATCCTCAAGAGGCTGCGCCAGTTCCTCGATAACTCCTCGGCGCTCCAGCCCAGTGCGTTATATTGATAGTTTCTCACCATGAAAATTCACGAATATCAGGCCAAGGCTCTCTTGGCCCGGCACAATGTTCCTGTGCCCCGGGGCGAACTTGCGCGGACCGCCGATGAAGCCGAAGCCGCGGCGAAAAAAATCGGCGGAAGCGTGGTGGTGAAGGCGCAGATTCACGCCGGCGGACGCGGTAAAGGCGGCGGCGTGAAAATCGCGAAGGACGCGACCGAAGCGCGCGCCATCGCCGAAAAAATGCTGGGCATGACGCTGATCACGCATCAAACCGGGCCCGAAGGCCGCCTGGTGCAGCGCCTGCTGATCGAAGAAACCCTGCCCATCGCGCGCGAGCTTTATCTGGGCATCGTGCTCGACCGCGCCGTCGGGAAAAACGTTTTCATGGCGTCGGCCGACGGCGGCGTGGAGATTGAAGAGGTCGCCGCGAAAACGCCGGAGCGAATTTTGAAAGAGGCGATCGAGCCCGGTTTGGGATTGCTCCCGTTTCAGGCGCGCAAGCTGGCGTTCGGCATCGGAATGACCGGCCCCGCGGTGAATGCGGCGGCCGCCGCGATGATGGCGCTGGCGCACGCCACCGAATCGCTGGACGCCTCGCTCGCCGAGATCAATCCCTTCATTCTGACCAAGGATGATCGGGTGTACGCGCTCGACGCGAAGATCAATCTGGACGATAACGCGATGTTTCGCCACAAGGATCTGGCCGAGCTGCGCGATTTGAACGAAGAAGATCCGCTCGAAGTGGAGGCCTCGAAGTTCGGCCTCAATTACATCAAGCTGGACGGAAACGTCGCCTGCATGGTGAACGGCGCCGGCTTGGCGATGGCCACCATGGACATTATTAAGTACGCGGGCGGAAGTCCCGCGAATTTTCTGGACGTAGGCGGCGGAGCCAGCGCCGAACAGGTGAAAAACGCGTTCCGGATTCTTCTTTCGGATCACGCGGTGAAGGCGGTTTTGATCAACATTTTCGGGGGCATTTTGCGCTGCGACACCCTGGCCACGGGAGTGGTGGGCGCCGCGCGCGAATTGGCGATCAAGGTGCCGATCGTGGTGCGAATGGAAGGAACCAACGTCGATCTGGGAAGAAAAATTCTGATGGAATCCGGATTCAATTTCACCGTCGCCGAGGGCATGCGCGACGCGGCGGAAAAAGTGGTGAGGCTGGCCAAATGAGCATCCTGGTCAACGAAACGACGCGCGTTCTGGTGCAGGGTTTCACCGGAAAAGAAGCGACTTTTCACGCCTCGCAGTCGATCGCCTATAAAACCAAAGTGGTCGGCGGCGTGACGCCGGGCAAAGGCGGGCAGACGCATCTCGATCTGCCGGTGTTCAACACCGTCGCCGAAGGCGTCAAGGCCACGGGCGCCGACGCCAGCGTGATTTTTGTCCCGCCGCCGTTTGCCGCCGACGCGATCATGGAAGCGGCGGATGCCGGCCTCGCGCTGGTGGTGTGCATCACCGAAGGCATTCCCGCCGCCGATATGATTCGGGCGTGGAGTTATTTGAAAAATTGGCCGAATACGCGGTTAATTGGTCCGAATTGTCCGGGAATTATTTCGCCGGGTAAATGCAAAATCGGAATTATGCCGGCGCACATTCATTTGCAGGGTCATGTCGGCGTGGTTTCGCGCTCCGGCACGCTGACCTATGAAGCGGTCGGCCAGTTGACCAAACTCGGCATCGGACAATCCACCTGCATCGGCATCGGCGGCGATCCGATTATCGGAACCAGTTTCACCGACGCGCTGCGCCTGTTCCACGAAGATCCGGACACGCACGCCATCGTGATGATCGGCGAGATCGGCGGCAACGCCGAAGAGACCGCGGCCGCGTTTATCAAGGCGCACGTGAAAAAGCCGGTGATCGGGTTCATCGCCGGGCAAACCGCTCCTCCGGGACGCCGCATGGGCCACGCGGGCGCGATCATTTCGGGCGGCAGCGGCAAAGCCTCGGATAAAATCGCCGCGCTCGAATCCGCCGGCGTCACCGTTTGCGCCAGCCCGGCGGAAATGGGAGAAAAAGTCAAATCTCGAATCTAATGGAACGAACATTTGCCATCATCAAACCAGACGCAGTCGCCGCGGGACAGACCGGCGAGATCCTCGCGATTATTCAAAAATTGGGATTGCGCATTGTGGGAATGAAAATGAAGCGGCTGAGTCAGCTTGAGGCCGAGGGATTTTACGCCGTGCATCGCGAGCGGCCGTTTTACGCGTCGCTGGTGAAATTCATGACCGAAGGACCGGTGGTCGTGATGACGCTGGAAGCGCCGGATGCGATCAAAAAATGGCGCGACACCATGGGCGCGACCAATCCGTCCAACGCCGCCGAGGGCACCATTCGCAAGCGTTTCGCGCAATCGATCGAGCGGAATTGCGTGCATGGCTCGGACGCGCCGGAAACGGCCGCGGTGGAGATTCCCTTCTTCTTCAGTACCGCGGAATTGCTTTAGCAGGCTGCTCGAACAAGGGGACAGACTTTTTCGAGCACCCTCCTCGCGCCGGCAATTCCATAGGATGATAGGACTCATGCAGGTACAGATCGCATTCGGCAAACGAGGATTGACGTTGGATCTTCCCGGCTCCTTCGAGTACCGCGTGCTCGAATCCGTCTCAGCTCCGCCGCTTGCCGACCCGGTTGGCGCGATCGAGGCATCCCTCGACCATCCCCTCGCCGGTCCGCCGCTGGCCGCGCTCGCCGGCGGGAAAAGTTCGGCTGCGATCTCGGTATGCGATATTACCCGGCCGGCGCCAAACCGCGTGGTTCTGCCGCCGCTGATTCGCTGCCTGGAAGCGGCGGGAGTGCCCAAGTCCAACATTCGCGTTCTGATCGCCACGGGATTGCATCGCGGCGCAACCGAATCCGAGATTCGCCAGATCGTTGGCGAAGAAATCGCCGCGCAGTATCCGGTGCTGAACCACGATGCGCGCAACCAGGCCTCGCATCGTTTTCTCGGAACAACGCGATCGGGCACGCTGGTGTGGATCGATGAACGCTTCGTCAGCGCGGATCTGCACCTGACGCTCGGTTTCATCGAGCCGCATCTCATGCTCGGATTTTCGGGCGGGCGCAAACTGATTGCGCCGGGGCTGGCCGCCGAAGCGACCATTAAAGAACTGCACAGTTCGCGCTTCATGCGCGATCCGCGGGCGCGGGAAGGCTCCATTGACGACAACCCGCTGCATGCCGAGCTTCTCGAAATCGCGCGCCTGGCGCGGCACGATTTTATCGTGGATGTTTCGCTGGCGCGCGACCGCCGGATCGCGGCCGTTTTTGCCGGCCAGCCAGAAGCCGCGCACCACGCCGGCGTCGAATGGGTTCGCTCCGCGCTGTTCCAGCCGCTCGACCGGCTCGCGGACGCGGTGATCACCACGGGCGCCGGTTATCCCTTGGATCAGACCTACTATCAGACCATCAAGGGAATCACCGCGGCGGCCCACATGGTGCGGCCGGGCGGGCGGATTCTGGTCTTCGGCGAGTGCGCGGAAGGCGTCGGCGCGCCCGAATTCAGCCGCATGGTCCGCGAGTTTGATTCCGATGAGGCGTTTATGCGAGCCATCGAAGGCGTGCCGGTGACCATCGATCAGTGGCAGCTCGAAAAACTCGCGCTGGCGACCCGGAAGGCAGAAGTTTTTTACTGCGTTCCCGGTGTGCCGGAGGATTATCTCCCGGCGCTTTGGGGCCGCGCATTTCGCGACGTCGACGATTCGCTGAACGCGTTTTTCGCCGGTTTAGCCCGCGGCGGCCGCGTGGTCGTAATTCCGGATGGTCCCTATGTTCTGGCCGGCGCGGAGCAGCAAGAGACTCAGAACCTCAATGTTGCCTGACGCGGTTCACAACGTCACCGCCGTGGTTCCGTTGCTGATGGTCAGCAACATCGAACGGTCGCTCGCCTTCTACGTGGACGGCCTCGGATTCACCGTGGAGAATCGATGGATGCCGCAGGGCCGGCTGCGCTGGTGCTGGATGTCGCTTGGCGGCGCGGCTTTGATGCTTCAGGAAGCGGTCGATTCGACGCGCGGGGCGGGCGTGCCTGGCAGTGGCGTCGCGTTGTATCTGCAATGCAGTGACGCGCTTGCGATCTATCGCCAGGCCGCGGCTCGCGGTGTAGACGCGCTGCACCAGCCGCAGGTCGGCAATTCCGCGTGGGAAGTTTTCTTCGCCGATCCCGACGGATACAGAATTAATTTCTCCAGCCCTACGGACCTGCCGGAAGAAACGCGACTGTCGGATCTGGCCGACCGTTTGACAGCCCGCGAGACGACGCAGTAAACAGTTCCTGCATCCGTCCTGCGCGTGCGGCGGCAGCAGACGTGCACCATCCAGTGCCCATGTTTTGTGCGTCCTTGCTGCTTTTGTTCATCGGAAACAACGTTGTTTCTTCCGTCGATTTCCAGGGCGCGGATCCGCGCGTGAATCTGGAAACACAGGTGGGCCGTCCGTTCGACCAGCAAGCCGTTGATGATGACCTTCGCCGCCTGTGGAGCCTCGGCCGCTTCGAGGATATTCAGGTAAAAACGCGCAGCCAGCCCGACGGAACCGCGGTGATCTTCGTTCTGAAACCCGCCGCCGGGCCGCGCCTGCGCCGCATTGAAGTGGAACCGTCTTCGATCGGCCTGAAGGTCGGCGTTCCGGAAGGCGCCGTGCTCGACGCGCGCGAGGCGCACCAGATCGCCGGCCAGGCGCGGCGCCAGCTCATCGCCGCGGGCTATCCGGATGCGCAGGTCGCCTACTCGATTCTGCCGGCCGCCGGTCCGCTCGCCGATCTGAAGCTGACCGTCGATGCGGGCAATGCGCAAAAGCTGAAGCGAAGCGATTTTTCCGGCGATCCGGTGTTCAGCGGTAAAGAGCTGCGCCGCCAGTTGAACGCGTTGCGTCCGCGCCCGGTGCTGTTTTTCTGGCGCCTGGCGCCGATCTACAGCGATGCGGCGGCCAAGTCCGATGCGGCGCGGCTCGAGTCGTTCTATATTTCGCGCGGCTACTACGACGCAACGGTGTGGCCCGTCGGCGGCGCGTCGCGCCTGACCTTCGCCATCCATCCCGGCCCGCATTTTGAAGGCCCGGCAATCGACTGCCGGCCGCTGCTCGCCTCGCGGCGCGAAGCCGAGCGGGACGGCGTCCTCGATTTTTCCGCGCGCGTGAATGTCACCGCCTCCCATGGACGCGCGCAGCTTGAAACGGCCACGCGCGGCGGCGAACGGTACACTGTCGGGCGGATCAACTTCATCGGCAACCATCATTATGGCGATAAATCAATCCGCGGCTATTTTGTTCTGACGGAAGCCGCGCCCTTCGACGAATACCTGCTGCGGAAAAGCCTGGCGCGGCTGAATCGCACCGGTTGGTTCGAGCCGGTGACCGAAAACGACGTCGCGATTTTCCCGCATCCGGCCACGGCCACTGCGGATGTGACCATCCGGTTGACCGAAAAAAAGCGCGGAAAATGGTCGTTTTCCGGACCTGCCGGTACCATCCGCATGGGAGGGCCGCTCGATGCGTCGATCCATTTGCGGGTCGCCCATTACGCCTTGTCAATTTCTCTGGTCGCGCTGGCGCCCGCCATTGTCCCGACCATCCCGGTGAAGCCGCTGATCTACATCGCCGGAATTCAGCGCTCGGGAACGGGCTGGCTGTCGGGGATTTCCTTCGCGCCGCAGCTCGGCTGGCAATTCGCGGCGATGACCTACGCGGCCACGCAGCTTCGCCAGCGATTGACTCCGGTTTTGACCGGCGATCGCGACCTGATTCCGGATCTGCCGGTCGCCGTGGAAACGCCGGGCGGGGAAAAGCCGCTGCTGTGCCAGGCTCCGCAGCCGCGCTGGTGGACCGCGCGACGCGTGGCGCTGTTCGGCTTGGAGATGAGCGGATCGTTTCCGATGCTGTAGCGGTTTCATCGGCAGATTCCTGCCATATCGCCCTGCCGGGGGGCTGCGGCGCATTTTCAATTCGCCTGTTTGTCTCGCAAACGAAGCCCGCGGCGATTACAACTTGGCGCGCAGGTCAGAAACCTGCCCCACAGCGCTTATTGAAATGGCCGCGACTCGTATCGCGATGATTCGTCCAATGAGTCAAGACGTGTCTTGGTGGGGCAGGCTCATAGCCTGCCGCGGGCTCTAAGCCCGCCCGCGGGAGCAATGATTTCGGACGCTTTGGCTAAAACGACACCTGGCTCGGAAAATATTTATCGATCAATTTCTGATAATACGGCCGCAATTCCACCGGATTCGGTTTTTCCGCACTCTTCGAATACAGATCGTACGGGTTAAACTTCTTCACCCACTGAAACATTTCCCGGTCGTGATCGTTCATCAGATAACCGTAGGCGTCTTCGCGATGCGCCGGATAAAACGAGTGGTAGCGCAGCATGTACCGCGCCGGCTCCGGCAGATATTCCTTGGCGACGTGATAAAAATACTCGTCGTGGCCCCACGACATGGTCGCCTGATCGAGCCCGCCGTTTTCTTCGTACACGCCCAGTTTCGTCTGCAATTCCGGACGCTTCATATCCGGATTCGCCGCGAAAAATTCGTGAAAAACGATTCTGTCGGAATAGGCGCAGCCGGTCGGAAACGTGTCCCCGACCACCGCCCATTGCGGCTCGCCCCACAGCCACAAAACCTTGCCCAGATCATGCACCAGGCCCGCCAGCTGGAACCAATCCGGATGGCCATCGCGCCGGATCGCTTCGGCGGTCTGCAAGTTATGCTCGATCTGGCTTAAATCGGTATCGGGATCGCTATCGTCGACCAGCGTGTTCAAATATTCGAGCGCTTCCCAGATCCCCATTTTCGTCTTCGTGAGCGGCGCGTACTGCTCGCGTTTCGCCCGGGCGAATTCGTGGGTCTGGTGGGCGTGATTCAGGCGGTAAAATTCGCGCACGCCCGGCGTCGCCTTGGAGTAATCGCGAAAATCTTCTTTCTTGCGATTCGGATCGTAGCGCTGCTGGACGAATTCGTCCCATTGCTCCGGATTTTTGAGCGGCCCGTTCATATAGCCAGTTTATCGCAGCCTCGATTCCCGGGAGTGACGGAAAGGCGCCGCGGTCTTCTTAATTTTTGACTCTGGCGACCCGTGTTAGCCTTTCCTCATGGAACCATATAGCGGTGATCCCGTGCTGTTTCAGCACCTTTTCTGGTTATATTCACATCCGGCCCTGTACATCCTGCCGCTCAGTCTGATCCTGACCGGCGGTGGGCTGTGGCTTTGGAAGCGCAGAAGCCGCGCCTGAAGTGCGGCTTTCAGAGGCGGGTAAGCCCCGCCAGCAATGGCGGGGGCTCCTCCGTTTTGACGGTCAACGCGGATTTCGGAACGACGAGGGTGCGCCGGAATGCGCGACGGTCTACACTGAATTCGATGGACGTCAGCCTGATCAACTTCACCGACGACATCTACTGCATCGGCCCGCGCCGCATCGCCGCGCAGCTCAAGCGCCGCGGCTTCAACGTCCATCTGATCTTTCTGCGTCCCACCGATTTCTGGGGCCAGACCAGGCAGCGCTTCAGTAAAAAATATAACAACGCCGACCTCGACGAATCTCTTTATCAACAACTCATCGAAATTTGCCGGTCGAGCGCGGTAATCGGCATGAGCGTCTGGACCCATCAAGCCGAGCAGGTGACCCGCGTTACCCAACGCCTGCGCAAAGATCTGGATGCGTTGCTCGTCTGGGGCGGCATTCATCCCACCAGTTATCCCGAAGACGCCATCCAAACCGCCGACGCGATCTGCATGGGCGAAGGCGACGTGAGCTTTCTGAACCTGGTGCAGGCCATCGAAGAAGGCCGCGATCCCACGCGCACTCGCGGTTTCTGGTTCCGCGAAGACGGCCGCGTGATTCGCAATCCCGGCGAGCCGCTGGTGGAAAACTTGGACGAATTCCCGTTTCTCGATTTCGAATTTGACGAGCATTGGGTGAACGATCAGGGCGTGCTGAAGCGCATGGACCTGCCGCTGATGAAAAAATACTACGGCGGCAAGCTGTGGATCATGTTCAGCCAGGGCTGTCCTTATAAATGCACGTTCTGCTCGAATGATGTGCTGATCGATCTGGACAAAGGCTATCGCCGCTTTCGCCGCCACTCGGTGAGTTTTTTCCTGGCGCAGCTCAACTATATTCTGTCGCGCTATCCGTTCCTTCAGAACATCGTGATCGACGACGACGCGTACATGTTCCTGCCCATGAGCGTCATCCTCGAATTCGCCGCCCAGTATAAAGAACAGTTCGATATTCCGTTTTTCGTCACAGGAATTATTCCCGCCTCGATCGATGAGCGAAAATTTCAGGCGCTGATCGACGCCGGGATGATCAAGGCGCGGATCGGCGTGCAGAGCGGCAATCGCCGCATCATGAAAGAGGTTTTCATCCGCCCCCAGCACGACGAAAAATTGCGCCTGGCCTCGGAAATGGCGCATCGCAATCGCAAAAAGATGGCGCCGTTCCAGTACGACCTGATCGTCGATAATCCATGGGAGCATCCCGACGAACTGAAGGACACGCTGCGTCTGGCCGCGAGCTTGAAGCAGCCGTACACCTTCGCCATCAATTCCCTGACGCTTTTGCCCGGCACCACGATTTACGATATGGGCGAAGCCGCGGGATTCGCGAACAAAGAACAAAAAATCACGCTCGCATCCTACGTGAATTTCATGCCGACGGAATTGAACCTGACGCTCGCGTTCTTTAATATCGCCCGGGTGCCTGGTTTCTGGCTGCGCCGGGTTTTGCGGCGCGATTACGGCGAGCGCACCGTCGCGATGAAACAATACCCTCGCCTGGGCCGCCTGCTGACCACGCTCGGCGTGCTCAAGAAAATCGTCCATGGGATCGCGCGCAAGGACATTTCGGCGATTCCGCGTCCGCTCGATCTGATCGCCGGAAAATGGTTCGTGCGCGCCCGCGGCAGAAAGCAGGGCGATCCGCAAACTCCGCGCGAGTTCGAACATTGTGTGCCGAAGTCAGGCGCCAAACGAGCCCGCGCCGCGGCGGCGGGGTCGGAGTTACGGGTTTTGCAATAATCTCCGCGAGTCCGCCACCGGCGGAAGCCGCCGAGCCCAAGCATCGCCACACCGAGGATGGCGAACGTTCCCGGTTCCGGCGCCGGCACCGCGAGGCCACCGAATATTGAAGAGGTCGCGTCGCCGTTCGTGTCGTTAAAGAAAATACCGCCATTCACCCAAAAGCTGGTCGCGTTGGTCAGCACAACCAACAGGTAACTCTGATCGCCCGGCGCAAACGTGCTGCCGCTGAAGTTGAATCCGACATTGTTACCCGTGCCGCGAAAAACGGTCGAGGGTATCGACGTCCCGCCAGAATTGCAATCACTGCAATAGCCAACATCCGTTTGCGAATTCCAGGTACCGAATCTGATCGTGGAGAGGTCGTAAGCCGAAGTCGAATCCAGTTCGACGAGCAACCCAAAGCCCAAGCAGCCGGAACAAAAAGGGTTGTCGGGAATAGGAGCCACCACTTCTTCATACGTTCCGGTGTTCCCGTCAAAGCTGAACGGCAAAGGTCCCGAATCGTAAATCTCCGCCGGATTGCCTAAACCGGCCGCGGTGAACACATCGGGGGATACGTTCGGGCTGCCGACACCAATGATATTTGCGCGCGCTGGAATCGCTGCACACAGAGCGGCGCAGAAACAAATCGCGGAGACGCGACGGATCATGTTTGTCCTCCTCGCTACAGGTCCTCGATACTATTTCCGAATTCTATACGAAGAAGCGGAGAATCGATCCGTCGAGGGTCAAAATTGAAACTTCTAGTACCCACCCAACCGTTCTGTTGTTTACATTGATTTAGGAACGGCCTCAAAGAGCCCCAACGCCACAACTTCACGCCGATGATAAACCGGGCGCCGACGGTCTGCAATTCTCCCTGCTCGATCGCGTCGCGCGTGGCCAGCGGAATCGTACCCGGAAAAGAGCGGTCGCGACGGCCGCTACCTGCTCTCCACTCCCCATTTCCCCGCCGCCGCATTGGGTGAGCGACGCTCTTGCCCGGCACCACGATTTACGATATGGGCGAAGCCGCGCGCAAGGACATTTCGGCGATTCCGCGTCCGCTCGATCTGATCGCCGGAAAATGGTTCGTGCGCGCCCGCGGCAGCAAGCAGGGCGATCCGCAAACTCCGCGCGAGTTCGAACATTGTGTGCCGAAACCGGCGCAAAACGCGCGCGCGGCCGCGGCAGGGCAGCCTTCAGCTTTGTGAGTGTTGCGGTGAGCTCCGCCGCAAGCCTGCCACGCCGAAAACCGCACGTCTCTTCACCACGCCCAGAAGACAAATGGCCGTGACCAGCAGAGTGGATGGCTCTGGCGTGACCATCGTTATGTCGGCGGCGGTAATCGCACCCGGTAGAGAGAACCAAGTGGATTGGCCAGGACCCAGTGGACCCGCAGGTCCGCTCATCTCAACGCACGCATCGGCCAGATTAAAGCTACAGAACGTGACGTCCGAACTCGCGTAGTCATAAGCGTCCTCGGTCTGATACTGACCTTCAAGGCAGTCCGATGCGGCTGGCCCCGGCGAGTATGCCGATGTCAACGGAGAGCCCGTTCCTAAACACGCACCATGGACATCAAAATCAAAAGTCCCCGTATCCGGCCCCACCGCGAAGGAGACTTTAAAAACACCACCGGTGTCGGACGGGGAATTGAGAATCCCGATCAGCGTACCGTCACCGCCATCGTATGAACCCTGGTCCGGGCTCGACGTGCTGACGGTGAACGCGGTGGCGACGCCGCCACTTGCGGCAGTGACTGTAATCAGAATCTCGCAGCCGCTGGTGTCGTTTCCCACGGCTGGACATTCGGTGAAACTAACAGGGGTCGCGAACACAGGTAGAGCCGCCAATGCCAGCAATCCTGTCACGACGCTCCAATTTTTCATACCCAGTCCTCCTCCAGTCCTAAAGGCCTACGAGAAAGGATACAGCAGAAGGCCGTACTTTGGTTCCAGGCGGGTTAAAATTGAAACTGCTAGTACGCTCCAGCGGCCTCTTTAAGAGACTTTAATACGCCCAGCGCCACAAATTCACGCCTGGTGAATCCCGCGCCGACCGTGGCAAAAAGCACAACGTTGCCTTTCCGCAATTTACCCTGCTCGATCCTGTCGCGCGTCGACGGCCGCTGCCCACTCCCCGCCGCCGCTCGTTGGCGGAGCGCGGTGAATTACGATGAATGGATCGATGATGATCACAACCGAAGTGTCGGACATGGTTCGCGGCGGCCCGGCGGCGCGCGTTTCCGCGGAATTGGACGTCTTTATCACGGGACAGGGCTGGCGCGAGGTGGGCCACGGCATCACCAATACCGAGGGCCGGATTCTCGATTTCGGCGAGCCTGCCGCGGCCGGCGTCTACCGTCTGATGTTCGACGTCGCGTCTTCCCTGGCGCAAACCTGTTTTCCTTCCATTACCGTGACCTTTGAAATTCACGATCCGGCCGAGCCGTGCCATCTGCGCATCGCGCTGAGCACCTTCGGCTACACGGTGTACCGCTCATGACGCTGCGCGTGAAGGTGATCCCGCGCAGCGCGACAACCGAAATCGCCGGCGAACTGGCCGATGGAACTTTAAAAATAAGAATCGCCGCGCCGCCGGAGCACGGACGCGCCAATGACGCGCTGATCGCCTTTCTCGCCGGGCATTTTCACGTGCCGCGCGAAGCGGTGCGGATCACCAGCGGCCATGCGGCATCGTTGAAACTGGTGAAAATCTCGGCTTCGTGACGTTTTGCCGGGCATCGCGTCCAAGATATGATAAATGAACCGCACTGGAGGACAGATGAAAACGATCATTGTAGTGGCGCTCGCCGGAGCGCTTACGGCCGCGGCGCAAAATCCGTTGAGCGCCGATGCCAGGTCTCTTTACAACACGGTGAAGGGTGAAGTGCTGCGCTCGGCCGAAAAAATGCCCGAGGAAAATTATTCCTTCCGGCCGACGCCGGAAGTGCGCAGCTTCGGCCAGTTGATCGGCCACGTGGCCGACGCGCAGTATGAATTCTGCTCGCCGGTGAAGGGCGAAAGCCGGCCGTCGAGCGTGGAAAAAACCGCGAAAACCAAAGCGGAGCTGATCGCCGGTTTGAAACAAGCCTTCGCCTATTGCGATCCGCTTTATAGTTCGCTCACCGATGCGACAGCGGCGGAAACGGTGAAATTCGGGGGACGCGATATGACCAGACTGGGCGTGCTGACGTTCAACAGCTTCCATGCCGAAGAACATTATGGAAACATGGTCACCTACCTGCGCATGAAGGGGTTGGTTCCTCCGTCGAGCGAACGCAATAGCCGTTAAATTCAGGTTGAGGAGCCAGGCGGCTCAAAAAAAGTCGAATTGGCAGGTCGGAGACCTGCCCCACTCTGACGAATTTGCATTAGTGGGGCAGGTCTCCGACCTGCCTTTCGGGCGCGCGGTTCCACGCCTCACCAACGAACGTCAGCGCCTTCTTTGCAACCGTGCTCAACGGGATTTTTTCCAATTCGCGCGGATGAAACCAGCGCAGCTCCGGCGGGGCTTTTTCAAGCTTTGCGGCGTGGACGGTGAAACGGTAGTGGCGATGCACAATGGTGTGGCGAAATTCGCCGAGCGCCGCGCCGATTCTCGCGCCGGGGATTTTTTCGGGCAGATCCCAGAAGCCGCGGACTCGCGAACTGGGCGCCAGCAGGATTCTTTCGCCGCGGCGAATCCATAGCAGCGTCCGTTTCAGCCGCAGCGCCGCCGGTTTCTCTCGCCTGGCGGGAAATTCGTGCTGCGCATTGCGCTTTCTTGCCTCGCAAAATTTCGCCACCGGACATTCCTCGCATTGGGGATTGCGCGGCAGACAGATGGTCGCGCCGAGTTCCATCATGGCCTGATTCCAGCGGCCGGGATGGGCGCGATCGAGCAGACGATGCGGTAAATCCGCGGCGTCATCGCTTCCCGCCAGTCGCGCGGAAACGCGGCGAACGTTGCCGTCGATGGCGGCGTGCGGCAGATCGAAGGCGATGCTCGCTACCGCCGCGGCGGTGTAATCGCCGACGCCGGCCAGCTCGCGGATCGATTCGTAATCGCGCGGAAATGCGCCGGCCGCGGCGATCTGGCGCGCGGCTTTTTGCAGATTCCGCGCGCGCGAATAATAGCCGAGGCCAGCCCATAACGTGAGCACCCGATCCTCCGGTGCGCGGGCCAGCGCGGCGGCGTCCGGCAACTCGCGCAGGAATTTTTCGTAATAAGGAATCACCGCCGCGACGCGCGTCTGCTGGAGCATGATTTCGGAAATCCAGATGGCGTAAGCGTCGCGCGTGCCGCGCCACGGCAAATCGCGTTTCGCCGTTTCGTACCAGCGCGTGAGCGCCGCGCGGATGGATGGTAGACGCAAACTCTATACTAAAGGTAGTGAGGAGTGGGCAGTGGGTAACCCACTCCCCGCTGCCCACTTCCCGATTGAACGACTCCATTCGCATCCGCGGCGCACGTGTCCATAATTTACGCGACGTGTCGCTCGACATTCCCCACGAACGCCTCACCGTGGTGACCGGCGTTTCCGGATCGGGGAAATCCTCGCTTGCCTTCGACACGATTTACGCCGAAGGGCAGCGGCGCTACGTGGAATCGCTATCGGCTTACGCACGGCAGTTTTTGGAGCGGATGGAAAAACCGGACGTGGACGAAATCGACGGCATCGCGCCGCCGGTCGCGATCCGGCAGAAAAATACCACGCGCAATCCGCGCTCGACCGTCGCGACGTCCACCGAGTTGTACGATTTTCTGCGGCTTCTCTGGGCGCGCGCCGGACGAACATTTTGCCCCAAGTGCGGAATTCACGTACAGCGCGACACGGTGGACCACGTTGCCGCCAAGCTGCTCGCCGCGCCGGCCGGATCGCGCTGGTATGTGTTGTTTCCGGTGGCCGAGGAGAAAAACAACGACGCGCTGCGCGACCGGCTGTTCGATTTGCGCAAGAAGGGTTTCAATCGCCTGTATCAGAACGGCCGCGTATTCGAATTTTCGACGCCGGAATCGCTGCTCGATATCGATTTTTCAAAACCGGTGTTCGTGCTGGTGGATCGCGTTGCCTTGTCCGGCGACGCGCGTCCGCGCATCGTCGACGCGGTGGAAATTTCCTATCGCGAATCGGGCGAAGTCATTTTCGAGCCGGCCTCCGGCGGGCAGGCTCTGCGCTTCAACGAAAAATTCTCGTGCAAAAAGTGCGGCCTGGAATTTATTGAACCCGAGCCGAGCCTGTTCAGCTTCAACAATCCCTTCGGCGCCTGCAAACGCTGCCAGGGTTTCGGAAACACCATCGATTACGACCTGGACCTGGTGATCCCCGACAAATCGCTGTCAATCAATGACGGCGCGGTGGATCCCTGGACCAAGCCGCAGCATTCCTGGTATCTCGACGAGGAATTTCGCCGCCGCGCGAAAGCGAAAGTTCGCATGAACGTGCCTTTTCTGGAGCTGACGGCGGCCGAGCGCATCATCGTTTATAACGAAATTCGCCGCTATTTTCGCGAGATCGAGACCAAAAAATACAAAGTTCACGTGCGCGTTTTTTTGAGCCGTTATCGCGGTTACACCATGTGCCCCGATTGCGGCGGGTCGCGGCTGCGGCCGGAGGCGTTGTACATTCGCGTCGGCGAAAAAAATCTGGCCGCGGTGGTGAAGATGAACATCGCCGAGGCGCAGGAATTCTTTCTCCACCTGGAATTGACGCCGGAAGAAACGGCGATCGCCGAAAAAATTCTCACCGAGATCCAGCAGCGGCTGAAATTTTTAAACGACGTCGGCTTGGAGTATCTGACGCTCGATCGACTATCGGCCACGCTTTCCGGAGGGGAAGCCCAGCGCATTCAGCTGGCCACGTGCCTCGGTTCGCGGCTGGTGGGCGCGTGTTATGTGCTCGATGAGCCGTCCATCGGGCTGCACAGCCGCGACACCAATCGGCTGATCGGGATTTTGCACGAATTGCGCGACCTGGGCAACACCATTCTGGTGGTGGAGCACGATCCGGAGGTGATGCGCGCGGCCGATCATATTATCGATCTCGGTCCGGGCGCGGGCGAAAACGGCGGGCGCGTGGTGTTTGAAGGAACCTTTGGAAAGCTGATCGCCGCCGGCAACGGCTCGCTCACTTCGCGCTATCTGCGCGGCGAATTGAAAACGTCGCTGCTGACCGAACGCCGCAAGATCAATCCCAAGCGCGTGATTCGTTTTCTGGGCGCGCAGGCGCACAATCTGAAAAATATCGATGTGGCCATTCCGCTGAACCTGATGGTCGCCATCACCGGAGTTTCCGGATCGGGAAAATCGACGCTGGTGCACGATGTGATTTATCAGAATCTGACCAAGCGGATGAATCGCGAGACGGCTGCGCCCGACGCGGAAGAATGGGGACTGCCGCCGGAAAAAGTCACCTGCCGCAAGGTGGAAAAAGCGGATCTGCTGACGCAGGTTGTGCTCGTTGACCAATCACCGATAGGCCGCACGCCGCGCTCCAATCCGGTGACCTACATCAAAGCCTTCGATCAGATCCGGGAAATTTTCGCCTCCACCGTTGAAGCCGACCGGCGCGGCTACGCGGCCGGCCATTTTTCCTTCAACATTCCCGGTGGCCGCTGCGAAACCTGCCAGGGCGACGGTACCGTGACGGTCGAGATGCAGTTTCTCGCCGACGTCGAACTAATCTGCGACGACTGCAAAGGTACGCGCTATAAGCCGAGCGTGCTCGAGGTCCGCTATCACGGGCTGAATATCCACGAAGTGCTGCAGCTCACCGTCAAAGAGGCCATTTCGTTTTTTTCGGCGACGCCCAAGCTGGTGCAGAAATTGAAAGTGCTGAACGACGTCGGCCTCGGTTATTTGCGGCTGGGCCAGTCGGCGACCACGCTATCGGGCGGAGAAGCGCAGCGCGTGAAGCTGGCCGCGCATCTTTCGCAGGCGACCAGCGAAGGCACGCTGTATATTTTCGACGAGCCGACCACCGGTCTGCATTTCGACGACATCGCGAAACTGCTCGACGCGTTCGAGCGCCTGCTGCGTTCCGGCGGAAGCATTCTGATCATCGAGCATAATCTCGAAGTGATCCGGCGCGCGGATTGGGTGATCGATTTAGGTCCGGAAGGCGGCGATCGCGGCGGATCGATTGTCGCGCAAGGCACCCCGGAGCAGATCGCCGAGGCCGCCGAATCCTATACCGGCCGTTATTTGAAATCCGTGCAATGAAAGTGGGGCAGGCGTCCAGCCTGCATCGAAATGAAAGCGATCGATTCGAGCCGGCGTCGATCCAGGCCAGCCCCGCCAGTCATGGCGGGGGTTCCTGACTTTTTTTTCAGCAACCTCTCAGAGCGTCTGGTTCGGCGTCAGAATCTGGAAATTGTCCGGCGTGAACACCACCACGCGCACCTGCCCGCTCGGACCGATCGGACCGATCGGTTTTCCGTTCCAGATCACTTCCAGCCCGCCGGCGTTGCCGACTTTCATCTTGGCGGCATCGAGGCCGGTCAGCGTCTTGGTCTGGCTCGGCTCCAGGATGCCGGAAAAAATCTGTTTCCCGTCGCTGGTGATCGAAAGCCAGGTTTTTTCGGTGGCGGAAAGACTCAACACCACGTGATTGACGCCATCGGCGCCGGTGCTGGTGCTGACGTTCATGGCAGCGGGCGCCGGATCCGTTTTCACCTCGTTGTTCTTAACCAAATCGGTCTGAACGTCACTCTTAAGCGGGTCGGTCTGTTGTACCGGCGCGGGCTTCTCCGCCGGCGCCTGCGCGACCGGCGCCGGCACGCTGGCCGGAAGCTGCGCTGCCTGCGGCGCCTGATCGTACCACGCGTAAAATCCGGCGGTCGCCAGCACCATGCCGACCAGGGCCGCCAGCGACAGCCCGATTCGCGTATCTCGAAAATAGCGCCGGTTGCCGTCGCGAACAATGGGATCCAGATCGCGCAGCGGCGGAGGCTCGGTTCGACCTCCGGAGTGGCGCGGATCGCCGCCGGGCAGCGGCAGCGGCGCGGCCGCTCGCGTCAGCGCGTCCAGCCCCGGCACCAGCAATGTGTCGTCTACGCCTAGCGTGGCGGCGTATTGCTTCACAAAGCTTTTATAGAAAAAAATGCCCGGCAAACCTGCCAGGTCGTCGTTTTCGATGGCACGAAGATAACGTTGCGTGATGCAGAGTTTTTCGGCGATCTGCGCGGTGTCGAGCCCTTGCCGCTCGCGTTCCGTCTTTAAGATGGCGCCAACCGAGTTCATAAATCACCTGCTAAGATCAAGGGGTTCTGTATTAATTCGGTCTTTTCGACCGGAGTACTATAATACAACAGCCCTCGAGTGTCCGTCCTGTCCAGTCCCCATCCTCTGATCACTGTCGCGGTCATCAACTGGAACCGTAAGGAACTGCTGCGTGTTTGTCTCGATTCGCTGGCGCGGCAGACCTGGCTGAATTTTGAAGTCATCGTGGTCGATAACGGTTCAAACGATGGATCGGTAGTACTGGTAAAAGAATTAGCCCTATGCTATCCCGTCCGGCTTAGGCTGGTCGAAAATACCGAGAATCGGGGATTCTGCGCAGCCAACAATCAGGCGATCGCCCTATCTCGATCTAAGTTTATCGCTTTACTCAATAATGATGCCGAAGCCGACCCGCAATGGCTGGCCGAACTGGCCGCCGTGATCGAGCGCGGCGAAAACGTGGGCATGGCCGCGTCGAAAATTCTGCTGTGGGAAGATCCCTCGCGAATCGATAAATGCGGCCACCTGATTTATCCCGACGGACAGAATCGCGGGCGCGGTTCCGGCCAGCTCGACCGCGGCCAGTTCGATCGCGTGGAGGAGACCCTGTGGCCGGACGGATGCGCCGCCCTTTACCGTCGTGCGATGCTAGATGAGATCGGCGGTTTCGACGAGGATTTCTTCGCCTACGCCGATGACGCCGAGCTGGGATTGCGCGGCCGGATCGCGGGTTGGATCTGCCTGTACGCGCCCGGCGCGGTGGTGCGTCACCATCGGGGGGCTACGCTGGGCCTCGGCTCGGCGCGCCGGCTCACGCTGATCGAAAGGAATCGCGTGCTGCTGGTGGTAAAGCTGTTTCCGTGGAATCTGCTGTGGCTAAACGGCGCGTATTACCTAACAAGAATCGCCGCGGGGATGTGGGCGGCGCTGCGCAATCGCGGGGAACTGCGCCGTTATTCGAAAGCGCAGGCGGCCCTGGCATTTCTGCGCGGCACGATTTCGGCGTTGCCGCTGATTCCGCGGATGCTGCGCAAACGGCGCCAATTCCGCCCGAAACGCCGCCTCCGCGCGAGCCAGATCCGCAGCCTGCTGCTGCGGCACCGGATCTCGCTCCGGGAAATCTCCGAACAGGCGAACTGAACATCGCTGAATTAAACCCCGCTGAATTAAACCCCGGCGAATTAAACACCGGCGAATGCCCGGCCTGCGGCCACGCCGGATCGCGAACCCTGTTTTCCGCCACCGATCGCCTGTATCACACCACCAGCAAGATTTTCCAGATCGTCGAATGCCGCAATTGCCGGCTGATCCGGCTCTATCCGCAGCCTTCTCCGCTCGAGCTGCGCGACTATTATCCGCCCGATTACTGGTTCACGCCGGAAGCCACGGCGGCCGATCGCCTGGAGCAGTGGTATCGCCGCTTGGTTCTGCGCGATCATCTACATTTCGTCGAGCGCGCGCTGGACCGTTCCGGAGAAAATGGCATGGTGCTCGACGTCGGCTGCGGCGGCGGGTTGTTTTTGCAGATGCTCGCCCAGCGGCGCAAAGTGCCGGTTGCCGGACTCGATTTTTCGCTCGACGCGGCCAACGTCGCCTGGCGCCGGTCGGGCGTGCCGGTGGTTTGCGCGACGCTTTCCCGCGCGCCCTTCGCCCCGGAAAGCTGCGCCGCCATCACCATGTTTCACGTGGTGGAGCATCTCTACGATCCGGCCAGCTATCTCGACGCCGCGCGCCAGCTGCTACAGCCCGAAGGCCGCCTGATCCTGCAAGTCCCCAACGCCGCCTGCTGGCAATTTCTGCTGCTGGGCGAGAGGTGGAACGGCATCGACGTGCCGCGCCACCTGATCGATTTCCGTTTGCGCGACATCGAAACGCTGCTGGACGATTGCGGCTTCGAAATCGTGCGCACCAAGCATTTTTCGCTGCGCGACAATCCCGCCGGAATGGCCACCAGCCTGGCCCCGATGCTCGATCCGATGGCGCGTCGCCTGCGCGAGATCCCCGAAATGCCGTACCAGCGGTGGTGGAAGGACCTGGTCTACGTCGCGCTGGTGGCCGCCTGCCTGCCGTTCACGCTGTTGGAAGCGGCCTGCCGCGCCGGGTCCACCATCATGGTGGAAGCGCGCAAAAAAAAGTGATCTACCATCGTCTGCGCGACGCCGTGCCGCGCCCGCTGCGCCGCTACGTTCAGCATTTCGAACGTGCCATTGAAGATTCCGTCGCCGCCTTTGCCGCGTCGCTCCAACCGGGCGCGCGGGTGCTCGATGCCGGCGCGGGCGAAGGCAATTACAAGCACCACTTCGCAAAGCACAGCTACATCGGCCTGGATCTGGGAATCGGCGATGCCGCGTGGAATTATGCGCGCCTCGATGTGATCGCCAATCTCGAAAATCTGCCGTTCCCGGACGGCAGCTTCGATGCCTGCATCAACATCGTGACGCTCGAACACGTGATCCAGCCGCAGCGCGTACTGTGCGAAATCGCGCGCACGCTGCGTCCCGGCGGAGCATTGCTGCTGGTGGCGCCGCTCGAATGGGAAGAACATCAGCAGCCGCACGATTATTTTCGCTACACGCGCTACGGCTTGGAATTGCTGCTGAAGCGCGCTGGATTTTCGCGGATTTCGATCGTCCCCACCGGCGGAATTTTTCGTCTGATCTCGCGCCGGCTGCTCAATGCGTTGCAATTTTTCCCCGGACCGCTGATCCTCCCCGCCGCGATTTTTCTGGTTCCTCCGGCGCTGGTGTTGCCGCTGTTTGACGGCCTCGACCGGCAGCGTGCCTTCACCCCGGGATTCATCTGCACCGCGGTAGCCGAATTCGCTAAAAGCTGACCGTTGGGGCGAAAGCGGGCTTTCTCCTGGCCTTGCTGACCTGTTCGAAGGAATACGCGAGCTTTAACAACACCGGTTCGCTCCACGCCGTGCCGAAAAAGGAGATCCCGATCGGCAGGCTGCGGAAGAAGCCGGCGGGGACGGTCACGTGCGGATAGCCGGCGACGCAGGCCGGAATGGTGCAGGCGCTCGAGAAACCATCGCCGGTCACCCAGTCGATCAGAGCCGCGGGAGTCAGCGTCGGCGCGACGATCGCCTGCGCCTGATGCTTTGCGAGAACATAATCGATCCCTTCCGTTCGCGCCAGGCGCAAGCTGCGTGCGCGCGCGTCCCGGTATCTTTTCTCGGTGCGCGGACCCTTTTCCTGCGACTGCTCGAGCAGATCCTGCCCGAAATAGGGCATTTCCTGCTCGCGATGTTCCTTGTTGAAGGCGATCAGATCCGCCAGCGACCGCACCGGAAACTTCTCCGGCAGCCGGCTCAGATAGGCGTTGAGATTGGGCTTGAAATCGTAGGAAAAAACTTCGAGCATGTCGGCCGCGTAGGCATGGCTGCCCAGCCGGTCGGTCTGATCGAGCAAAATCGCTCCTTCTTTGCGAAGCAGGTCGAGGCTCGCTTCCAGCACCCGGTCGGTGCCCTCATGCACGCCGAAATATTCGCGCGCGACCACCAGGCGGGCTCCGCGCAGGCTGCCGGGTTGAAGAAACCGGGTGTAATCGGTGTACGCTTTGCCGGCGCTCGCCTGCGACGCTTTATCGTTCGGATCCACGCCGGTGAGCGCGCCCAGCAGAATCGCGGCATCGCGCACCGTGCGCGCCATCGGGCCCGTCGTATCGTGCGTTTCCGACACCGGAATGACTCCGCTGCGGCTGATCAGTCCGAGCGTCGGCCGAATCCCCACTATGCCGTTGGCCGACGCCGGATAAATGATCGAGCCCCCGGTATCGCTGCCGACGGCCGCGGCGCACAGATTTCCCGAAGCCCCCACGCCCGAGCCGCCGCTCGAACCCGAGGGCGTACGATCGAGAGCATACGGATTGCGCGCCTGTCCGCCGCGCGCGCTCCATCCGCTCACTCCGCGCGAGGCTCGCCAGAACGCCCATTCGCTCAGATTCGCCTTCCCGAGGATCACCGCGCCCGCGGCTCGCAGCCGCTGAATCTGAAACGCGTCTTCGGACGGCGTCCAGTCGGCCAGGGCCAGAGAACCTGCCGAGGTGTGCGTCCTGCCGGCGACGTCGATGTTGTCTTTAATCAGAATGGGAATTCCGTGCAGCGGACCGCGCGCGCCTTTTTCCTTACGCTCCCGATCCAGCGCTTCCGCCGCCGCGAGTGCGTCCGGATCGGTCTCGATCACCGCGCGCAAACCCGGACCTTGCCGGTTGGTCTGCTCGATTCTTTCAAGATAAAGCTCCACCAGCCGGCGGGCGGAGTACGCACCGCGCTGCATCGCGGAAGAGAGCGCATCGATGGTGGTCTCGTCGAGCTCGAACGGCGCGAGGTGACTGGCTTCAACCTCGCGCGACTGCGCCGCGGCTTTCTTTTCCTGAAGCATCGTTTCCGGAAGCACAAGGGCCGAAGCGAGCGTCGAGTTCACGAAGTTTCGGCGATTCATCTGCACATTATGTCACGGGCGAATATGGCGACGGCCAAATTTTGGCATCATTCAGAAATGGCTGATTCCGGACACCAACTTTCAAACCTGCCGATTTGCTCACTGGCGAGCGGGATGGACCTTGCGCTTCCCCTGATGACCATCCAGGGGACCAGCAAAGGCCCGGCCGTGGGCATCTCCGGCACGATCCATGGTGATGAGGTCGTCGGCGTTCAGGTGATTCGAGACCTGTGGCGCAGCTTGCGTCCGGAGGAAATCAAGGGAACCCTCCTCATGATTCCGATCTGCAATCCGCAATCCCTCGAAGCCCTCAGCCGCAATAACCCGCTGGACATGCTGGACCTGAACCGTACCTTTCCAGGCAACGACGAAGGTTGGCTCACCGAACGCATCTCCCACGCCCTGACCTCGCAGTTTCTCAACCGGATCGATTACTATATCGACATTCACGCCGGCGGCACTTTCCCGGTGGTGGATTACTGCTACTCGATCAATGATGAACCCTTCGCCCGCGCATTTCTGTCACAGTTGCTCTATCGTCCCCGGCAGATGTACCCCGGAGTCAGCGCGGCGGTGACGCAGGCTCGCGGCGTTCCCAGCGTGGTGATCGAATTGGGCGGCGGCTATATCGGCCAGGATCAGTACATCGCGCGAGGCGTTCGAAATATCCGCAATATGCTGCGTCAGGCGGGAATGCTGGAGGGAGAAGTCGAAACCAGGTCCGGCCAGATCGCCCTCGACGAACTGAAAGTCATTCGTCCCAGGAACGGCGGCCTGTGTTATCCCGCCGGCGATCATCGTCCGGGAACCGCGTGGCCGCGCGGAACGAAGCTCGCCGAAATCGTCAGCATGCGGACCTTTGAAACCATCGAGGAGATGGAAACGCCGTTCGAGCACAACGTCATGGTCCTGCATCGCAACTGCGTCACCCGCGTCAATCCCGGGGATTACGTCTTCATGGTGGGAAACATGGCCACCGCGGAAACCTTGGATTGAAGACCGTGTGGCTGGCTCTGGTTCCCTTAGCCGCGCTCTGCGTCTACGCCGATTCGATCGACGTCGAGATCACGCCCGCACGAACCATGATCGTGCGCGAGAATTTCTCTCGCGCGGGCTCCCATCTGATTTTTCTCGCGAGCTCCTGCGCCCGCATCGAAAAAATTCAATCGGCCGATGGCAGCGTTCTTCGGACAAGCGGGCCGGGACCGTGGATGACCGTTTCGAATGCATCGATGCCCCTGTCCTATGAAGCCGTCCCGCTCGGTTCTCCGCGCATCTGCTCTGTTCCGCTGTTGATGCCTGAACATCCAATCGATTCCGTCCGGCTGACCATCACCGATCACGGAAGCGGGGTGACGCGCGTCGGGATTCCGCATGTCGAGGGCGGAGCGGGGAAATGGACCGCGACGTTTCCAGCCGTTCCGTCTCAGGTACAGCTCGAATGGCCGGCGGGCGCTGCGCTTCCAAAGGCGCCGCTGTTTCCCATAGGACGGTTCGCCTGGAACTTCTGGGGCTTAGTCTCCGTGCTGGTGCTGTGGACGGTGGCGTATTTGATTTGGGCCCGCCGCGGCGCTGGATCCTCATGACCACCGCGACGCTGATGGTGTCCGCCATCGGAATCTACGTCGTTTTTGCCTGCGCGGTGGGCATCTGGAGCTCGCGCAAAGCCAAGGACGAAAGCGGATTTCTGGTCGCCGGACGCAGCCTGGGTCCGATTCTTGGCGGCGCGACGCTGATGGCCAATCAGGTGAGCGCCGGGACCACCGTCGGCATCGTCGGATTTCATTATTTCTCCGGCATCAGCTTCGCCTGGACGTGGCCGCTGACCTGGATCGGCTGGATGGTCGCCGCTTTTTTCGTCGCGCCGCAAATGCGCAAATTCGCGGGAATGACGCTCTCGGATTTTCTCGCGGTGCGCTTCCAATCGGAATCGATTCGCGTTCTCGCCTCCGTGCTGATTCTGATCGGCTACGCGTTCTTGTTGTCCGCGCAATATCAGGCCGGCGGTCTCATCTTCGGCGCCGTCACCGGAATGACCTACGGCCATGCGGTTCTGCTGGTCGCATCCATCAGCTTTGTCTACACCGTTCTTGGTGGGATGTTCAGCAACGCCTACATTGGACTGTTCAAAGCGGCAATTCTGGTTGCCGCGTACTCCTGCGTCATTCCTTTCCTGCTCCGTGAGACCGGCGGTCTGCATGCGCTGGCAGGGTCTCTCTATGCGATCGATCCCCGGCTCACAGGCGGATGGTTCAGCGTCCGCCAGCTCATTGCTCTTTCGCTCGCGGTGGGGCTTGGGACGGCGACGGCTCCCTACGAAATCACCGCTTTCTACTCCCTCTCCAGCCAGCGAGTGACGCGGCTCGCGATCGGTTACTCGTTTCTGTTTCAAGCCTTCGTCGCCGTCGGCGTGCTGGTGTGCGGCCTGGCCACCAGAAATCTGATGCCGTATCTGACCAACCCTGATCTGGCCGTGCCGACGCTTTCTTTATATCTGCTTCCTGCCTGGATGGGCGTATTGCTTTTGCTCGCGGTGGTCGTCACGCTGACCCGGACCGGCGGCGCACTCCTGTTGACCAGCGCGTCGTCATTTTCGCATGACGTATACCTGCATTTCCTGCGGTCGGCCGCAACGGAGCGTGAGAAATTGGCGGTTCACCGGGTCATGATCGGACTGCTCGCCCTGGCTCCCATCGGCATCGCCATGGCCAAGCTGGACTTGGTGAACTTTGTGATTCTTTTTGCCGTGAAATTCCTGGCGAGCGCATTCTTCGCGCCGGTGGTCCTGGGTCTGAACTGGTCCGGCGGCACGCGGGCGGGCGCGGTCGCGTCCATGATCCTCGGACCCACGGCTGTCGTCACGTGGGCTTACTTTCAGCATCCCACCCTGTTGGCGCTGGAGGCGGCGGAAGCGGGTTTGCTCGCCAACACCATCGGCTTTATTGTCGTTAGCCTCGCAACAAATAGCTCTTCTCACACTTACTCCGCTGAAACAGCCTAGTCTCCTGTCACAATGATTCGGCTTGTGGGGCAGGCTCCCGGCCCGCCCGGCCGGCTCAACTGGCCGGCTCAATAAGAGGGCGGGCGGCGCGCCCGCCGCAGGCCGGGGGCCTGCCCCACAAACCGCACGGATAATATCGCTGGGCGGAGTGACGCATTGCGGTAAAATCGATCTCATTCATGAGAACGGTATCCATCGCGATGCTTCTGCTGGCGTTCGGCGGCGGATCCGGCTGGGCGGCGTCGTGTGAGAGCCTCAAAACGCTCGATCTGAAGAACGGCTCCATCACGCTGGCTGAGCCGGTCGCCGCCGCAGAAGACGTGCCGGCCTTTTGCCGGGTCGCCGCGACCCTCCGGCCTTCGAACGATTCCGAAATCAGGATTGAGGTGTGGCTCCCGGCGCAGAACTGGAACGGCAAGCTGCGCGGCAACGGAAACGGAGGCTGGAGTGGATCGATCTCTCCGGCGACCCTCGCCGGCGGCGTGGAGCGGGGATATGCCAGCGCGATGACGGACACCGGTCATGAAGGCCGCAGCGCCAGTTTCGCGCTGGGGCATCCTGAAAAACTGATCGACTTCGGATACCGGTCGACCCACCAGATGACCATCGCGGCGAAGGCCATCGTTCGCGCTTATTACGGCGAGCCGCCCCGGCTTTCCTACTTCACCGGATGCTCCGCCGGAGGCCGGCAGGCGCTGATGGAGGCGCAACGATTTCCCGAGGACTACAACGGCATCGTGGCGGGCTCGCCGGGCATCAACTGGTCCGGCCGCGCGATGCAGGCCATGTGGATCGCCCAGGCGGTGCACCTCAACGAAGCGAGTGATCTGCCGCCGGCCAGGTACCGGCTGATTCATGATGCGGTGCTGGCGGCCTGCGATGCGCAGGACGGAGTCAGAGACGGCGTGCTCGAAAATCCGAGGGTTTGCAAGTTCGATCCGAAGACGCTCGAATGCGGCAATGGCGACGCGTCGAACTGCCTGACGCCGCCGCAGGTCGAAGCGGTGCGCCGGATTTATTCACCGGTGATCAATCAGCGGACCGGGGACACGGTGATTCCGGGATACGAACGCGGAAGCGAATTGGGTTGGGCCACCATGGCCGGACCCCAGCCCTTCGCCATCGGACTCGACCTGTTTCGTTATGTGGTGTTCCACGACCCGCGCTGGGATTTCCAGAAATTCGATTTTGCCGCAGACGTGGACCGGACCGAAGCCGCGTCGCGGATGCTCGACGCGCTTGATCCGGATCTGCGTAAATTCGCGGCGCGAGGAGGCCGGTTGATCCAGTATCACGGGTGGAACGATCCGCAGATCTCGCCCGGCTCGAGCGTCGCCTACTTCCAACAGGTGACGGAATCGATGGGCGCGAACCAGGCTCGAGGTTTCTATCGCCTGTTCATGGTCCCCGGAATGGCCCATTGCGGCGGTGGCGAGGGCGCCAGCAGCTTCGACATGCTGACGGCGCTCGAAGGATGGGTGGAACAGCAGCGCGCGCCGGATCGGGTGACGGCGGCGCGGATTCGCGATGGCAAAACCGACCGCACCCGTCCGTTGTGCCCTTATCCGCAGATCGCCAGGTACAAGGGCGCCGGGAGCACGGACGAGGCCGGCAATTTCGTTTGTGAGACCCGGCCGTAAGACAAAGGTATGATCATTCGTATGCTCACCAGGAAACGGGGTCCAAGCCTTTTTCTGCTTATCGCCTCACCGTTGTTGCCGCAACACGTCTTCGCCCAACAAGGCTGGTTCGATCCCTCGCTGATCAACAAGCCGGAAGTGCACGCGGCTTTACAGTCCATCGACGGCCGCGCCGCGAGCATCGTCGGCGAGTGGATCCGGCTGGTCGAAATTCCCGCGCCGTCGGGCAAGGAAAAAGCGCGAGCCGAATACATCCGGACGGAGATGGAAAAGCTCGGGCTGAGCGAAATTCGTACCGACGACATGCTCAACGTGAGCGGCGTCCGCAAAGGAACCGGCGGCGGTCCCACGGTGGTGTTCGCCGCGCACATGGACACGGTGTTTCCCGAAGGTACGGACGTAAAGGTAAAACGCCAGGGCGACATTCTTCGGGCGCCGGGAATTGGCGACGATACTTCCAATCTGATGGCGGAACTGGAAATGTTCCGCGCGCTCAACCGCGCCGGCATCAAGACCAGGGGCGACCTTATTTTCCTGGCTTCGGTGCAGGAGGAACTGGGACTTCTCGGCGCGAAACACTGGCTCGAAGCCAGCGGCTATAAGCCCGATATGTTTGTGGCCCTGGATGTGTCCTCGCGCGAGGTATGGTACGGTGCGCTGCGCATCACGCAATTGAAATTCTTCTATACCTCGCCGGGAGCGCATACCATGGAGAGCCGGGGCGCGCCCAGTCCCGCGAAAGCGGTGGCGAAAGCGATCAACGCGCTTTATGAGATCCCGCTTCCTCCGGTTGCCAAGGGTCTCGACTCCTTTAAACTGCCGGTTCTCAACGTGGGCATGCTGGGCGGCGGAACGGTGGTGAACGCGATTCCGCGGGAGGCCTGGTTCACCGTGGACCTTCGTTCGTTGGACAGCCCGACGCAGGATCGTCTCGAATCCGAGGTGGTCTCGACGGCGCGCCGGATCGGGCAGCAGGAAGGGGTCGGTTTCCGGATGGAGCGAAAGATGTCGGGCGATTACTCCAAGGCGTTGCCGCAGAAGGAGCGGCTGAATCATCCACTGACCCAGACGGCGCTGGCCGTCAGCAACTACTTCCGTAAACCCGGTACGCCCGAGATCGCGCCCCAGGACGTAGGATCGACCGACGCCAACAATGCCGTGGCTATGGGTATACCGGCCGTGGCCATCGGCGCGACCAGCGAACGCTTCCCGCATCGCCTCGAAGAAGAAGACGACGCCAGCAGCATCGTACCGGGAATAAAATCCCTGATCGTCCTGGCGGTCGCTCTGACGACACACTGAGGGATGCTGGGGCAGGCCCCACATAAATTCAGGGACACCACCGTTAGCGCCGGCGTCTACTACGCTACGCTGCCGGCGCGCCCTTCGCTCCGGCAATGTTTTTCCATACGAATAATCAACAGCGACGCGCCGTTGGCGAGCGGCACCTCCAGGCGTTCCCGCGGTTCATAACCTCTGACGCGGTACAGGCGCTCGCCGGTGACCGTCGCGCCCATCTCAAAACCACGGAAGCCCATCGCCATCGCGGCGTTCTCGCACGCATCCAGGATCATGCTGCCGATGCCGCGGCGGGCCCATTCCGGATGGACGAAAAAGGCGCGGATTCGAGCATTGTCCCCGAGCGGATCGAGCAGATGATCTTCGCGGCCGGTCCGGTGATCGCTGCCGAAGAGCGTTTTGCGTTTGCTCCAGCCGCCGCAACCGGCGAGCATCGGCTTCCCGTCCGCGCCGGCCGCCTCCACGACGAAATACGTGCCGTCCGCAATCAGTTGGCTATCGACGCCAAAAACGGTTCCGAGCGCTCCTTCGATCTGCGCCGGCGAATAATCGCCGGCCTGAAGACAGCGGGCCGACAATTCGATCAGCGCGGCAAGAGCGGGCACGTCGGAGAGCCGAGCATCTCGAAGGCGAAGGGAGTTGCCGGGTCCGTCCACTAACCTCATTATCGCGCCCGGCAAGTGGTGGTTGAAATGGTACGGTGCGGTTTAGCTCAACCAGCCCGAAAATCCGAACTGGTTGAAAAATAGGTGGATTCGCATGGCATCCCACCTGCATCGATATCTGTGGAGCGAGGGAAAGACGTGAAAAATCTGAGGCTCTTGACGACGATCATGATTTCGGGACTGATGGGGGTCGCCGCGGCAGGTGCGGCGGAGCCTGACAGCGGCGTTGCACTGAGCGTACGGGCGACAATTCCGCAGCGAGCCGAGCTGCTTGAGAGTTACGATCTGGCGGCGCTCAAGAGAGTCTATTTCAATTCCGGATCGGTGCGCCTGAAGGAAGGCCAGTTGGCTTCGCTGAGCCCTCTCTTAACTCAAGCCGCGCATGTCCCCGGATCGATCATTGAGTTGCGAGCCTACGCCGACGGCGGAGCTTCGAGGGCGGAAGATCTCAAGATCAGCGCGCAACGGGCGCAGGCGGTCGCGCGTTTCCTGAAAAATCAGGGCATCGCGCCGGATCGAATTGTGGTGGTGGCCATCGGCGAAGTGGATCCCACCGGGCCGGCCTTTCAAGCTGAGCATCAGCGCGTCGACATCCGGCTTTTCACGCCGCCGGGGGCGGACGGCAGCCTGAAACGGTGATTGCGGCCGGAGCCTAAGAAATCAATTTCTTGCGACTTCGGGTAGTGGGCTACCTTGAAATCTGACGTTTTGAACGTTGTTCTCGGTCGATGGGAAGCTACCTGCCCGAGCGATCGAGCAAGATCGAGAGTCACGCTGCCGCCGTCGCGCTTTATACTTCTCGTACAGTTTCGCGAAGACCCGTGGGACGCCGCGCATGTCGCCAGCGGATTGCGGTCGGCGTGAGGGATCGCCTCTGGGAGGCGTCGGACCTGGTTGCGCGCTCGAATTCGAAGAGGGGGGACAGAAAGAGCGACATGATCGCTCTAAGGCGACGAGTCTATACTGGACGCGGAGGCCGCTATGAACAGATTCTGTAACACCTGCCTGCTGCTGATCGTATTGCTTCTTGCCGTCATTGCGATAGGCCCACTTCTCGCCCCCCAACCAATCCACGCTGCTCAGCGCAAGTACATCGCCGTGTCCGCAGCCATTAACAATTCGCAACAAATCCAAACCATCTTAGATAGGTACTCCGCCGACGGGTGGGAGTTCGTCGCAGCTATATCGCCAGATGGACAGTATCCCACCTTGTTCTTCCGGAAGTGAGGCGCCCGAAGGCCTGGCCCAACTGCCTGTTCTGCAATGATCTGATGTATACTCCAGAAAGCCAGACAAAGCCGTGTTGTAGCGTCCAATTTTAAACGGGAAGGAGCATTGGCGTGAGCTTCGATCGAATGCGCCGCTTCTCATGTTTACTGATTGTGGCCGTGCTGCCTCCACGCGCGTTCAGCCAGCCATCGAAGACCGTTTCCTTTTCGAGCGACATTGCGCCGATCCTTTCCGAAAAATGTTTGCAGTGCCATGGCGCGGCGAATCCCATGGCCGATCTCGATTTGCGCAGCCGGGAGAGCGCGCTTAAAGGCGGCAAACACGGGCCGGCGATCGTTCCAGGCAACGCGGCGGCCAGTTCGCTTTATAAACACGTCAGCGGCGAGGAGCAGCCGCGCATGCCGCTCGGCGGGCGGCTGAGTGATGAACAGATCGCGGCTTTGAAGGCGTGGATCGACGGCGGCGCGTCATGGGATGCTCAGCCGCCGGAACCCAGCGTCGCCGCGAATCAACCGGCCGAAAAAAAATTCACCGACGCGCAGCGCAAATATTGGGCGTTCCAGAAAGTGGTGAAGCCGGCGATTCCCGCGGTGAAAAATACCGCCTGGGTTCGGACGCCGGTCGATGCGTTCATCCTGGCGAAACTCGAACAGAAGAATCTTCAGCCCAATCCGCCGGCCGACAAAGTCACGCTGCTGCGGCGGGCGTATTTCGATCTGATCGGATTACCGCCGTCGCCGGAGCAGGTGCAGGCGTTCCTCGCCGACCATTCGCCGCGGGCGTTTGAAAAAGTTGTGGACGAACTGCTCGCTTCTCCTCAGTACGGCGAGCGATGGGGCCGTTATTGGCTGGATCTGGCGCGCTACGCCGACACCCAAGGGTTCAAAGCCGACGAAACGCGCCCGAATATGTGGCGCTATCGCGACTATGTGATCGATTCCTTCAATCACGACAAGCCCTACGACCGGTTTATAAAGGAACAGATCGCCGGCGACGAGCTTTATCCGGACGATCCGGCGGCGAAAGTCGCCACCGGTTTCAACCGGCTGTGGCCGGATGAGAGCAATCTGGCCAATCCGATCATCATGCGCCAGGAAATTCTCAACGATATTACCGACACGGTCGGAGCCGTTTTCATGGGCATGACCTATGGCTGCGCCAAGTGCCACGACCACAAGTTCGATCCGATTCCGCAGAAGGATTATTACCGGTTGCAGGCGTTTTTCGCGGGCGCTACGAATCGCGACAACGCCAACCTTCTGAACGGCGAACAAAAAGCCGCCTACGATCGGCAATACGCCGAGTGGGACGCGAAGACGCGAGAGATTCGCGCGCAGATGGCCGCGCTGCTCGAAGACGCACGCATCGCCAAGACCAAAGAATCGATCGGCATGTTCCCGCAGGAGGCGCAGGACGCGGTCTTCACGCCGCCCGAAAAACGCACGCCGATGCAGTGGCAGATGTATTACCGCAGCGCGCAGCGTTTGCCGTCGGATGCGAGTGTTGCCAGGAGCCTGAAGGGTGAGGCGAAAGAAAAATATGACGCGCTCAAGTCCGGGCTGGCGGCGTACGATTCGCTCAAACCCGCCGATCCGCCGCTCGGCGAGATTATGGTGGACCAGGCGCGGATCATGCCGGCGACGTATATTCTGTCGAAAGGCGTCTACGATGCGCCGCTCGACGAGGTGCAGCCGGGCTTTCTGAGTATTCTCGATCCGAATCCAGCGAAAGTGGTTCCACCCGAGAATTTAAACTCCAGCGGACGGCGCACCGCGCTCGCCAACTGGCTCGCCGACCCGGCAAATCCGCTGAGCACGCGGGTGATGGCGAACCGCATCTGGCATTATCACTTCGGCGAAGGAATCGTCGGCTCTCCCAGCGATTTCGGCATCATGGGCGAGCGTCCCAGCAATCCGCAGCTGCTCGACTGGCTGACCGCCACGTTCGTCGAGAACGGCTGGAGCCTCAAAAAGATGCATCGCCTGATCATGCTTTCAAGCGCGTATCAGCAGTCCTCGGCGTATCAGCAGGAAGCTTCCGCCGTGGATCCTGAAAACAAGCTGGTGTGGCGCTTCAGCCGCAGGCGTCTCGAAGGCGAGGCGATTCGCGACTCCATGCTGTTCGTGGGCGGTGAGCTTAGTTTAAAAATGGGGGGGCCCGGCGTATTTCCGCCGCTGCCGCCGGGCGTGAACATGCCCGGATCGAGATACCTGAACTGGAACACCGAAAAAGATGAGGCCGAGGCCGATCGCCGCAGCGTGTATGTGTTCGTCAAACGCAATCTGCGCTATCCGATGTTTGAGACCTTCGATTTTCCCGACACGCACGAATCCTGCCCGCGCCGCTACGCCACGGTGACGCCGACGCAGCCGCTGGCGCTGTTGAACGATGAGCTGGTAATGGAGTGGTCGCGCAAGCTCGCCACGCGCGTGCTGAACGATGGCGGTCTTTCGCCGCAACAGCAGGTCGATCGTCTGTACCGCATCGTCTACTCGCGCGCGCCACGGCCGGAAGAGAGCCAGGCGATCGCCGATTTTATCGGGCGGCAATCCGGCCTGCTCGCCGCGCGAATCGCGAAAAATGACAAGGTTCCGCTGCCCGATACCATTCCGCCGGGAATGGATCCAGCCCAGGCGGCGGCCTTCGTCGACCTCTGCCACACTTTGCTCAACTCGAACGAATTTATTTACATCAATTGAAAGGAGCCATCATGAACAGCAATCCGCATCATTGCAAGATCTGCTCGCGGCGCGATTTTTTCGGCCGGGCCGGCAGCGGCCTGGCGGGCATCGCCCTGACGCAGATGCTTTTCGAAGAGGGCCTGCTGGGCGCGGCCACCTCGGCCGATCCGATGGCTCCCAAGCTGCCTGACCATCCGCCGACGGCGAAGTCGATCATCTGGCTGTTCATGGAAGGCGGGCCGAGCCATGTCGATCTGTTCGACTACAAGCCGAAGTTGAAAGAAATGGCCGGGCAGCCGCTGCCGGAGTCGATGCGGCCGAAATTCACCGCGATGCCCGGCACGTCGCACAACGGCCTGATGCCCTCCAAGCGCACTTTCAAGCAATACGGGCGAAGCGGCATCTGGGTGTCCGATTGGTATCAGAACATCGCCGGGCATGTGGATGAAATGACCGTGATCCGCTCCTGCTGGACGGACGGCATCAATCATCTGGGCGGCGTCACCGAGATGAACAGCGGCTCGATCCTGAGCGGACGGCCGTGCCTCGGCTCCTGGGTGAATTACGGCTTGGGCAGCGCCAACCGCAACCTTCCCTCGTTCGTGGTGATGCTTGACGATCGCGATCCCATCGGCGGAGCCAAGCAATGGAGCGCCGGGTTCCTGCCGGCCACCTATCAAGGAATGCAGTTCCGCCAGGGCGATACGCCGCTGCTTCATTTGAAACCGCCGGACGGAATGACCGACGCGGAGCAGCGCAACGAGCTGGGCTTACTGAATCGTCTGGACCAGATCTGGGCGGCGGACAAGCAGCACGATTCGGAGCTGGACGCGCGCATCCGTTCCTACGAGCTGGCCTACAAGATGCAGAGCGCGGCTCCGGAAGCGGTGGACGTTTCGACCGAATCGGAAGCGACCAAAAAGCTGTACGGCCTGGACCAGGAAGAGACGCGGGCGTTCGGCCAGAACTGCCTTCTGGCGCGCCGGCTGGTGGAGCGCGGCGTGCGCTTCATCGAGCTTTACTGCGGTTCCGGCAGCGGCTGGGACGCCCACGAAAACGTCGAGGCCAATCACAGCAGGTGGTGCAAGGCGTCGGATCAACCGATCGCCGCGCTGCTGACCGATCTGAAAGCGCGCGGCCTGTTGAAAGATACGCTGGTGGTGTGGGGCGGCGAATTCGGACGCACGCCGTTCAACGAAAAAGGTCTGGGGCGCGATCACAATCCCTGGGGATTCACCATCTGGATGGCCGGCGGCGGGGTGAAGGGCGGGCAATATATCGGCTCGACCGATGAGATCGGGATGTATGCAACCGAGCATAAGATGCACGTCAACGACATTCACGCGACCATGCTGTGGGCGCTCGGGCTGAATCATCTGAACGTCACCTACATGCACAACGGCCGGGCGGAGCGTCCCACGGTGGTCGCGGGCGAAGTGAGCAAGGACGTGTTCGCGTGAAAACTGCCGCGCGTTAGGTCGGAATCGTCCGTAGCGTTATCACACTGCACAAGACCAGCCTGCGTGCCTTCGCCCAGGATGGTTGTGCCTTTTGCCACAGCCCATCGGCGCAAATCCTGAAATCTGCCGGGAAGCCGCAGTCCTGCAAAGCTTAAGGGACTGGCCGCCTGGATGCACCCGGCATGGCGATGTTTCAAATCCGAATCCATGGGCGGGGCGGCCAAGGCGTGGTGACGGCCGCGGAATTGTTATCGGTTGCCGCTTTCCTTGAAGGGAAATACGCTCAGGCATTTCCGAGCTTCGGTTCGGAACGGACCGGAGCCCCGGTGATGGCTTTCTGCCGGATCGACCAACGATCGATACGGCTTCGCGAACCGGTAATGCAGCCGGATGCGCTCATTATCCAGGATCCGACTCTTCTCCATCAGGTGAATCTTTTCGAGGGCCTCTCTGCCAGCGGCTTTGTTCTGCTGAACTCAACGCGCGGCATTCAAGAGCTCGGTCTCGATGAGTTCCTGAAGCCATTGCCGCAAGGACATTGCCGCAGCGTGGCGGCCAGCGAACTGGCCTTGAAACACGTCGGCCGTCCCTTGCCGAACGCGGCGCTTCTCGGCGGTTTCGCCGGCATCACGGGCCTGCTCAAGATTGAATCCGTAATCGCTGCGATTCGCGAGAGGTTTCCGGCCAAAATCGCCGACGGAAACGCCGCTGCCGCGCAGGAGGCGTACGAGAGAATTCGGACCAAAGAGGTTATTCATGCTTAGGCAAATTGAAGGCTCCCGCGCGGTGGCGGAGACCGTTGCACGGTGCCGGCCGGAAGTCATCTGTGCGTACCCGATCACGCCGCAGACCCACATCGTCGAGGGGTTGAGCGAGATTGTGAAAGCGGGACACCTGAAACCCTGCGAGTTCATCAATGTAGAGTCGGAGTTCGCGGCCCTCTCGGTGGCCATCGGGGCTTCGGCTGCCGGAGCGCGCACCTACACGGCGACGGCGAGCCAGGGACTGTTGTTCATGGCCGAAGCGGTTTACAACGCTTCCGGTTTGGGACTTCCCATTGTGATGACGATCGGCAATCGGGCAATCGGTGCGCCCATCAATATCTGGAACGACCATTCGGATTCCATGTCGATGCGCGATGCCGGCTGGATTCAGCTCTTCGCGGAGAACAACCAGGAAGCGGCAGACCTGCACATCCAGGCATTCCGGCTGGCCGAGGAACTCTCCTGCCCCGTGATGGTCTGTATCGATGGCTTCATTCTGACGCACGCCTACGAGCGGGTCGATTTACCAACCCAGGAACAGGTGGACGCGTATCTCCCGCGCTTTGAACCGCGCCAGGCGCTGGACCCGGACCAGGTGATGTCGATCGGCGCCATGGTCGGCCCGGAAGCGTTCACCGAAGTCCGCTACCTATCCCATCACAAACAACTGCGGGCGCTGGAGCGGATCCCGGTATTGAGCGAGGAATTCCGCGAACAGTTCGGGCGCGCCTCGGGCGGCTTGTTACGGCGTTATCGAACCGAAGACGCGGACACCATCGTCGTGGCGCTCGGATCGGTCAATGGCACCATTCAGGAAGTTGTCGATGATCTGCGCGAGGAGGGCGTCAAAATCGGGTCCGTGTGCCTGGGCACGTTTCGTCCGTTTCCCCTGGCGGCCGTTCGTGAGGCGCTGCGCAACGCCGGGCGGGTGATCGTGCTGGAGAAATCCCTGGCGGTCGGAATCGGCGGAATCGTAGCCACCGATGTACGCATGGCGCTCGATGGCGTTTCGGCCAGAATCTATACCGTAATTGCAGGTTTGGGCGGCCGTGCCATAACCAAGGCTTCGCTTCGGAAAATGATCGGACAGGCGCAACAGGATCAGCTGGAGCCGGTGACCTTCCTCGACCTGAACGTCGGGATCATTCAACGGCATCTGGAGCGGGAAAGCAAGCTGCGCCGCTCCGGGCCTGCCGCGGAGAATATTCTGCGCGATATCGGCCTGGTGGCGGCCCGTATCGGTTAGGAGCAACGCATGCCGACGCAAATCATCAAGTTTTACCAGACCGGAACCTTTACCGTGGGCAATCGTTTGTTGGACGAATCCCAGCGGACCGTTCAGGCGCGGATGGATCGCACCAACGGGCTGGATTGTGGTCATCGCGCCTGCCAGGGCTGCGGGGAAGCACTGGGCGCCCGCTATGCCATCGACGCGGCTATGCGGGCCGCCCACAACCAGATCGTCGTGGCGAACGCCACCGGATGTCTGGAGGTGTTCTCCACGCCTTATCCGGAGACCTCCTGGCAGGTTGCCTGGATGCATTCGCTGTTTGGCAACGCCGCCGCGGTGGCTACCGGAATCGCCGCGGCCATGAAGGTGAAGGGCAGGAATCAGGTTCGCGTCCTGGCGCAAGGCGGGGACGGCGGCACTACCGACATTGGCTTAGGCTGTCTCTCGGGAATGTTCGAGCGCAATGACGATGTGCTGTACATCTGTTACGACAATGAAGCCTATATGAATACCGGCGTCCAGCGGTCGAGCGCCACGCCGCCGGCCGCACGCACGGCGACTACTCCGGTGGTCGGAGACCGTGCCGAATCGGGAGCGAAATTCGGACAAGGCAAGAGTGTTCCCCTGATCGCCCTGGCGCATCAGATTCCCTATGTCGCCACGGCATCGGTCGCCAACCTGCACGATCTGGAAGCCAAAGTCACCAAAGCGATGGGGCTTCACGGCGCACGCTACATCCACATCCACGTACCCTGTCCGCTAGGCTGGGGGTCCGCCTCGTCCGACACCATCAAGATCGCCCGCCTCGCGGTTGAAACGGGGCTGTTCCCATTGTTTGAAGGCGAGTACGGCGAGATTACCGCCCGCACTCCCATCCGCCGCCGGGTTCCCGTCGAAGAATACCTTAAGCTTCAGAAGCGCTTTGCGCATTTATTCGGCGCGGAGCCGGATGCGCCGCGTATCGCGATGATCCAGGCGATTGCGGATCGGAATGTTTCGAAGTTCGGTCTGGACAGGTAGAGATATGCAGAAACCATTTGCCATCACCCTAGACGCCGGCTCCAGCCTCGCGAACCGCACCGGCAGCTGGCGCACCAGCCGCCCGGTGTATGTGGATCGTCTGCCGCCGTGCAATCACGCCTGCCCGGCGGGCGAGGATATCCAGGGATGGCTGTATCTCGCTGAATCGGGAAACTATCGCGCGGCGTGGGAACGGCTGGTCCAGAACAATCCGATGCCCGCCATCATGGGACGGGCTTGTTACCACCCCTGCGAAACCGCCTGCAATCGCGCGCAGCTGGACCAGGCGGTGAGCATCCATGCGGTAGAGCGTTTCCTGGGCGATGAAGCGATCCGGCAGGGCTGGAAACTCCCCGCGCCCGCGGCGCCGACCTGGAGGCACGTTCTGGTGGTTGGCGCAGGCCCCTCCGGCTTGTCGGCCGCTTATCATCTCCGACGTCTCGGCCATCGCGTGACCATCTTCGAAGCGGGCCCGATGACCGGCGGAATGATGCGCTTCGGGATTCCGAAGTACCGGCTGCCGCGCCAGATTCTGGATGCGGAAGTCGCGCGCATCGAGGAGATGGGCGTCGAGATTTGTCTGAACACGAAAGTGGACGATCTCGCGTCGACCATGAACGAAACCGGCGTCGATGCGGCATTTCTGGCCGTCGGCGCGCATCTCGCCAAACGCGCCTATATCCCCGCCGGCGATGCCAGCCGGATTCTCGACGCGCTTTCCGTCCTGCGCGGGATGGAGACCGGAGAACCGCCGATCCTGGGCCGGCGCGTCGTGGTCTATGGCGGGGGCAACACCGCGCTCGATGCCGCGCGCACCGCGAAAAGGCTGGGCGCAACGGAGGCGCTGATCGTGTACCGCCGCACGCGCGAAAAGATGCCCGCCCATGAACTGGAGATGCAGGAGGCGATGGAGGAAGGGATCAAGTTTAAATGGCTCTCCACCATCAAGGAAGCGGGCGACGGCTCCTTCGTCGTCGAAAAGATGAAACTCGATGCGCAGGGTTTTCCTCAGCCGACGGGCGAGTTTGAAACCATCGCCGGCGATTCCCTGGTTCTGGCTCTGGGCCAGGATGTGGATCTCGGCTTTCTGAAGAACGTTCAGGGACTGGAAATCGAGAACGGGGTGGTCAAGGTCAATTCACAGATGATGACCGGCTGTTCCAACGTCTTTGCGGGCGGGGACATGGTCCCCTCGGAGCGCACCGTTACCCTCGCCATCGGTCACGGAAAGAAGGCGGCGAAAAATATAGACACCTTCCTGCGCGGAGCCGCGGTGTCCGCGACGCCCAAACATGCGCTGGCGACGTTCGATCGACTCAATACCTGGTATTATTCGGACGCGCCGAAGACGGTTCAGCCGCAGCTTGATCTCCTTCGCCGCCAAACGACCTTCGATGAAGTGATGGGCGGGCTGAATGAGAACAACGCTTTATTCGAGGCCCGCCGCTGTCTTTCCTGCGGCAACTGCTTCGAGTGCGACAACTGCTACGGGCTCTGTCCGGATAACGCGGTGGTGAAGCTCGGTCCGGGCAAGCGCTTCGAGTTCGACTACGAATACTGCAAGGGCTGTGGCTTGTGCGCCGAAGAATGCCCCTGCGGCGCCATCGAGATGGTGCCGGAAACAGTTTAGGCACGCGGAACACGCCAAGGTTCCCGTTTACAAACGTTTACCGAAATCAGCGGACACGCAGAAATGATTCGTCCAGCTCAGCCGCCTGTGTAGATAAATTCCCCATCCGCCGATCATAGAGATCAAGCATCAAACCTTAATTCATTCGTCGGTCGGTTGAGAGACTTTCGATGATGATTTCGGTGGAAAAGACTGCGGTTTTTCAAGCAGGGGGAGCTGAACGATGATTTCGCTGAAGAAATACATCGAATCGAGCGCGGAACAGTCGGCCAACGCGCTGTGCGAGTCCTATCGCGCATCGCTGACCGCCATCGGCGTCAGCGCCACCCAGATCTGCCCCCACATCGGCGAAGACTTCCAGCGCGATCTCCTGAATCTGCGGGACCGCTTGTGTGTCAACGCCGAACCGAATACGCTGGCCGAAACCGGTAAGAAGATCGAACACGATTTGAAGGGCTGGGGCGAGTCCGCTTCCGAATATCTCCGTGAAACCGCCCGCCAGGTGAAGGAGATCATGCTGATCGTGGCCGAAGCCACGCAGGCCGTCGGCGAACGCGATTTGCGCTACGCCCGCCAGTTCGGAGAGTTCGCCGGGCAACTGGCGGCCATCGGGGATTTGGGCGATCTTGCCAAAGTCCGCCAGTCTCTCGGCAAGAGCGCGCAACAGCTTCGCTCCTGCGTCGAAAAGATGGTGCAGGACGGCGAACAGTCAGTGGCGCGGCTGCGCGCCGAAGTCTCGACTTACCAGAGCCGCCTTGATGAAGTCGAGCGCATCGCCACCCAGGATCCGGTCACCGGCGTGGCCAACCGCTACAAGGCGGAACGTCAGATTCAGGCCCGGATCGAGCGCGGCGGCGATTTTTCCGTCGCGATTTTCGATCTGGATCAGTTCAAACAGGTCAATGATCTTCATGGCCATTCCGCCGGCGACGCGCTATTGCGGCAATTCGCCAGCGAACTGCGCTCCTTCTTTCGACCGAACGTTCTCGTCAGCCGCTGGGGCGGCGACGAATTCCTGGTGATTCTCGATTGCGGCGCGGACGACGTGCGGCGCCGCATCGAGCCGACGCGGCTGTGGGCCGAGGGCGGCTATGATATTGCCGTCGGCGGTGAAACGCGTCACCTGATCGTTCAAGCCTCGGTGGGCATTGCCTCCTGGCGGCCGGGCGAGACCGCCGCCGAACTCGTCGCGCGAGCCGACGCCGCTATGTACCAGGAAAAAGCGGAGCGAAAGAAGACAGCCAAGCAGATGGCCGGCCCCAAGCAGGGCGCCCGTTAAGCGCGAGAAATTCACACCGGATTCCGAGCGCAGCCCGCTTATTTGGGCAATAACTACCTTGACTCAGTGAGATCGGCGAGCTATCGTTGAATCACGGCGCTTATTGCAAAAATCCCGTGCAATGGATGCGGATGCCGCTTGCCGACAATGTTTCCGGTCGAGGTTGATCGCGTTCCCGTGAGGGAAGATCGGTATACATACGTTTGGCTAACGGATCAGGACGGGGAAACGTACCTCGTACCTGCGAGGTGCGCGGCGCATTCCCAATTCCTTAGGATGATTGACTTGGACGACTAGGGTCGCGATTTGCGGCTGGTTTTTTTCTTTGGCTTGCCGCGCTCTCGCTTCCATTCCTCTTCCCGGCGATCAATTTCGGCTTTGGGGACGGCGATGACGGCACGGAAAAGCTGATCGAGGGATTCGAACGGCTGGCCGTTTGGCTGGTGCGGCGGCGGATGGGCTGGCTTCATTCCAACCCTATGATAACGCTGTTCACGGGAGATGCACGCGGCAAAAACGCAACTCCGTCAGTAATTTCTGTGTTTCCTAGGGGCGTAGACTTGAATCTAACACCTAGGATGTAACTGTAATAAGTACTTAATCGTCTAAATGTTACAGATTATTTTGTCGAATGTTGTAACAGGAGGTACTTGGGATTCATAGGACAGATAGCGCTGCCTATTGGATCATCAGCGGGTTCGTCATGGGATCGTACCAAAGTATTTCGCCTTCGCGGAACTGGCAAACGATGAGTTGGTATCCGCCCTTTCCGGGATTGTCATACTCCCGGATCTCGCCCATAACATCATCACCATCCCACCAGACGGTGTGCGTCTTGTGGTCGCCGTATGGACGTGGATCTGGTTTGTATAAGGCGTTGAGACGATCTTCCCAACCCTCTTCTAGAAACTTCCTACGAATGGCCGACCTTTCCATGCTACGATATTCAGACGGAGGCATAGACCAATGAACGAGTTACGAGAGTTGGTGCGTAAATATCTGGCTGGCGAAGTCGACTATCCAGAATTTCGCCGTGCCATGGTTGTAGGCTTCCAGTCCAGACGCAACGCCGATTCCGCAGTGCAAGCTGCGGTGAATGCAATCGGCGATGCGCTCGCGGATTTTTCAGAAAACTTGCTTTCTGTGGCTGCTCTGAAAAAGTCGCTGACTGTTGCGATTGCGGAGTCGGACCCTCAATCCAACGCGATTGTTCTCTTTCGTGGCGGAGACCTCGTCCCATTCGTGCTCCCTTGGTTTAATAATCCTTGGATCACCAATCCCGGACTGAATGTTAAGTGGTTGGAGGTTGGGACAGTATTATTTGCTGTCCCTCTTGGTAGAGAATCCTCAGTGGTATACGCGTCAGTAGAACAACTTCGTCAATAAACACGTCGAACCAATACAGGCCCGGTTCGGTGAGCGCTAATTGCATCTGCGTTATGATCCCTACGCCGCGCTCCATTCCCTCGAACAGCACGGGCACGTTCAGTGGAGGCATTGGATTTCCATCCGGCTTCATTGGCTTGATGCTTAATGTGGCGGAGCCTGTCATATTGCCGGATTTGAGGACCACTGCGAGGGTGATATTAATCGTGGTCGGCTGCATCTCCTTCGTCTGTCCGACAATCGGATAACGGTCGATCAGCCGGATCAAACTGAGAACACCGTTGGCTTCATTCAATGCCGTTTGACAAAATGCGGCAACATGGACGTAAGGCGTCATACTGGTATCCACAGACATCTCGCTTCTCCTTTCGCTAACCGGATGAATACACTTGTCCCGGCGATTCGCATCTTGACTTTTGCGGGGGAAAGCGATAGGATGAGGTTCTCTACGCCGTCATCCTACGCGGGACGGTCCACGGCCGTCCCCAATAAGTCAAAGGCTATCCTCAATTCTACTCCAGCGGAGAGATCTGTCAAACAAAAAAATAGCACTCTGTTTTCCAGAGTGCTAAAACATTTTTCGCTTTCCGCGTTTCTGTCGAGATTTCTCTTTTTCAGTCAGATTACGACTGGTGATCCATCACCTTGCCGGTGACTTCGGCCCACGTCAAGCGCTTTCCGACGATCTGGCGCACGGCCAAATCAAAGCGGTCACTGTCGGTCATGTCCTGCCGGTTATTGAACCGGAACGCCTGCTCATCAAGGTAGCGAAAAAGATGGAACGGCTCGACGCTCACATAGGTACCGGAGATCGACCTTTTCTGGAGCGCCCAGAAATTCTCAAGCCCGTTGGTGTGTACGTTGCCCTCCGCGTACTTCACGGCATGGTCGATAATCTGATGCGCGTATTCTCGCTCCAGCCCGTTATAGGATGCCAGCGCATCGCTATAGAGCGCGGTTCCAGCTTCGACATGCTTCCGTACTTCGTCTTGGATTGCTTTCTTGCGGCGATTGGGAATTACGGTGAGCGCGCGGATCTTGCTCGGCTTTCCGTCCGCGCTGCGTTCCAAAATTCCCATCACGGCGGTCTTGTCTTTACCGCCCGTCCCAGTGATCCGGCGCGCACGTTTCGAAGCGTGCATATTCCGGGCCTTGCCGCCGATGAATGTCTCGTCGGCTTCGACGTGGCCGGACGCTTTCGCGATCGTTCCCTGATGAACGGCGAGCCGGACGCGGTGCGTCATGTGCCACGCCGATTTTTGCGAGATGCCCAGGTCGCGATGGATTTCATAGCTGCTGATCCCGTTCTTGCAGGAAACAAGCAGCCACATTGCGCAAAGCCATTTATCGAGCGGCAGCGGGGAGTCTTCGAAAATCGTCCCGATCTTAACCGAAAACTGTTTCTTCGCGTGCTCGCCTTTACATTCCCACATGCGGCGCGTCGAGATGAAGCGAACGTCGGAACGTCCGCACGTCGGGCAGATGACGCCATTCGGCCAGCGACGCGCAACCACGTAGTTCATGCAGTTCTCAGGATTCGAGAAGTACTGGATCGCTTCCTGGAGTGTTTTCGGATCGCCTTCCATGCTTCAATAATAACGCAAACTCAGTACTGAGTCAAGTTAATTATTGCCCTTATTTGTGCTTCAACAACGGCACCAGGACAATCGCTAGAAAATCCTGAAGAAAATGCATTAGCACCGGCGCCGCCAGGCTCTTGGTCCAGACATAAACCAGCGCGAACGCCAGCCCCATGAATCCGACCGTCAGCAATCCCGCGCTACCCTCGTAGCCGTGCCCCACCGCGAAAATCGCCGAGGAGAGCAGCACCGCCGTCACGGTGCTTCCGCTGACTTCGCGAATCCGCAGGATCAGGTATCCGCGAAAAATGGTCTCCTCCGCTACGGCCACCACGATCACCAGCACCACGGCGAGCAGTTCCTGGACCCACCCCTGCGCGGTCAGGAATTTGGGGAGCTGCGTTTTGGGCGAGGAAAAGCCGGCGCCGACGAGCAACTGGTCCAGGTAACCCGCGGCGTAGAACACCACGACGAACAGAGCCGCTCCACGAAGGATGTCGTTGAAGCCGTTGAAGCGCCAGCCGATTCGCGCCTTCGATTCCCCGTTTCGCCACAGAAAAAACGCGATCAGGCTGAGCAGGGCCAGGTCGCGCAGGATGGTCGCGATCGCGGTGATCACGAAGCTGAGGTTGCCTTGATGGACTAACAGGAAGGACAGGCTCATCGAGGGGACAATCAGGAACAGGAACACCAGCGTTTCGAGGACCCGTTCCCGGCGAAGGCCCGGCGACGAAGGGATCTCCAGCCTTTCTTCGCTCACTCACCTGGATCTTATCAACGATGACCATCGAACGGGATGGCGGTTCAGGGAACCTGGCTTCCTGAACCATCAGTGGCGATGCGCGTCCGGCATGCCCAGGCGGCGCACCGTGTCGCGCTCGAAATCAAACTCGATCATGACCGCGGGCTCATCGCCGATGACCCAGCCGTCGTGGCCCGGCTCGATCGCGACCACCTGCGGAGCGGTGAAATCGCGCCGGCAGCCATCGCCGTACTGAACCGCGATGCGCCCGCGCGCCAGGAATCCGACGTGTGCGTGCTGGCACAGTTCGGTGCCGCTCAGCGGTTTCATGTCCCTGGACCAGCGAAACCCGGCGGGGTAGATGGTGCGCTTCACGCGGCCGTCGCCCGCGCTGGCGATATCGAGCTTCACGCCGCCGATCTCGCGATGATCGGCGCCCTCCATCGGTGCAGTCAGTGAATCGAGATTCATCGGGCAGGACCTCCAGCCGTCTACTCTAACGCGGCGCTAGGCAAAGCGCGCCGGCCGGTAATCATTCAGCAGATCGACGCTCACGCCGTCGAGAATCTCCCCGGCCGCGAGCTGGCCAATGACCGGCGAAAGCGTCATTCCGCTATGCATCGCGGCGACGTAAAGATTCCGGCATTTGCCGGTGAATCCCACGATCGGGTGATCGTCTTTCGGCATCACGCGATGACCCAGGGTTACGACCTCCAGCCGGGCCTCCCTGATCCCCGGCAGAAATTGCGCGGCATTGGCGAGCAGCTTCTCGCCGTATGCGCGGCTGGTGTCGATCGTTCCGGAATTGCCGAAATCGGTGCCGGTCACGATGCGGCCGTCCGGATTCTGTTTGATGGTCGCTCCCGGCGCGACGGCGATTCGACTGGCGAGGCGCGAAGCCGGCGCCGAGTGCGCCAGCAGCCCGATCGACTCCTTCAGCGGAACGTTCACCTCCACCATCCGCGCGAGCCGAGGCGTATCGTTGCCCGCGGCGAGCACCAGAAAATCGAGCTCGAATGTTCCTCGCGTCGTAGCGATCGACTTCGCCTCGCCGCCGGCCGCCGAAATCCCGGTGACCTCGCAGGGGTACTCGACGCGGGCGCCCATTTTCTGCGCGGCCCGGAGGATGGCGCCGAGCGCCTCGACCGGATCGACCGTTGCTTCCGCATCGGCGAACGCCGCCGCGTCGAACGAACCCGGCGTGAAACCGGGCAGCAGTTTCGCGAGCTCCGGCGGATCGATCAGATGCGCCGCGTAGCCCCACTGTTCGAGCCGCGCGACGTTTCGCCGCAGCCGCTCCGCGCTTTGGCCGACGGACCATTGAACGCTGCCGCCCCATTCGACCCGCAATTCGGGGATCTCCGCGGCCAGCCGGCGCCATCCCGCCATGCCGAGCAAATTCAGCTCATAATACGACCGCGGCTGCTTCGAAAAGGAGTTGAGCCAGGCGAACGATTTGCTGGTGGCGCCCGCGCCGGGGCGCTCTTTTTCGAGCACCGTGACGTTCGCGCCGCGCTGGGCCAGGTGATACGCGATGGACGCGCCGATGATTCCCGCGCCGGCGATCAGCACCCGGTCGCTTTTGGCGATTCCCTTCACCGCGGCCGCCGATAACAGAGCCAATGCGCTGCGCCGATTCACGCGGTGATTATACAACGGCGCGAATCACGTCATCCCGGACGATAGCGGTGACTTGGCTAGCAGGGTGCTGAAAGGGGACAGACGCTCTGTCCACGGCCATGGTCGCACGCGGCACGAATAACCTACAGGCGGGGACAGAGTAGTCTGTCCCCTTTCAGCACCCTGCTGGGGAAAGCCCTTAAACTAAAGCATGTTCGGTAAAGCGCCGATCTATTGCTCGACAGCGGATTCATTCCAGCATGCTCAAAAAACTTCTCGCCTTCGCGATCCTGTTCATGGTGCCGCTGGGGGCGCAGACAAAATTCCCGGTCTCGAGGAGACACACGCCGGCACGATCCAGGGCCCGGAGAGCCACCGGCAGCAAGAAACCTTTAAAGCACCCGCAGAAAAGGGCGAAGCAACGTTCCGTTAAAAAGCTACGCAGGCGTTGAGAAGATCGAGCTTCCGGCGCTTTTCGGCGCGCTCTTTAAAAACAGATTCCCATCCGCCCAAATTTCGCGAATCCTGCCAACGCCGTTCACCGCCGAGAACAGCGCCAGCCTGACGGCTTACGTTACTGAAGGACTACTCGGTGCGTAGCGCGACCATCGGCTCGACGCTCGCTGCGCGCGCGGCTGGAATCCAGGAAGCAAGCAGCGCCGCGACGCACAGTAACAGAGTGGCGATCGTCAGCATTCGCGGATCCCAGGGGGCGACACCGTAGAGCTGCTGGGTCATGAGCCGCCCGGCGGCGATGGCGAGAGGGACGCCGAGCCCGAGTCCGACGCCGATCTGCGAGAAGGCGCCGCGGAGCACCATGCGGACTACGCTCGCGCGATCAGCGCCCAGCGCCATGCGAACGCCAATTTCAGCGGTGCGCTGTTCCACCGTATAAGCCATCACGCCGTACAGGCCCACCGCGGCCAGCACCAGGCCGAGCACGCCGAAGAGCATGGTGAGCGTGGCAATCATGTTCTGCTGCTGAAAATCGCCGGCCAGAATTGTGGAGTACGGTTCGACAGCGTACACCACCAGGTTGGGATCGATACCGGCGAGCGCTTTTCGCACCTCGGTTTCGAGGCCGGGCCGGTTACCGGGGGCCCAGATCACGATGTTGTAGAGGAAGTGCGAGAAAAGGTCGAAGGTGTTGAATCGCGGATCGTCATATTTGAGGCTTTGCGTTTCCGGCACCCAGAACATCGGGCGGATGGGATCTCTGTATCCCCAGGTCATGTAGCGCATGTCGCGCACCACGCCGACGATTTCGTAGGAGCGGGAGTATTGAATGCGATCGATCCCGAAGTGCTGGCCGATGGGGTTCTGGTTTTTGAAAAAACGGCGAACGAACGCTTCGTTGACCACCGCGATGGGGCGGGTGGTGGAAGTATCCTGCTCCTCGATCGAGCGGCCCTGCGCGATTTTCGCTCCCAGCGCTTCGAAGAAGCCGGGCATCACGCGCGCCCAGCCGGCGCCGGTATCTTCCTTGGGTCCGGGCTCGGGGCGGCCCGCGATGCGAATGCCTTCATTCCAGCTATCGCCGCTCATCGGCGCGTAAAGGGCCGGAGCGGCCATGTGCACGCCGGGGATACGCAGCAGGCGTTCATCGATGCGGCGGAACAGCGGCTCCATCTGTTCGGGCTGGTCGTTGCCGAGGGTGGGGTTGAGGGAGACGAGATATCGCGCGTTCGTGGCGAAGCCGAAATTCTGGTGCTCCAGATTGCGCAGGCTCTGGCTAAGCAGAGCGGCGGCGGAGAGCAGAACCAGCGACATGGCTGCCTGCGCGATGACCAGCGATTTTTGCGCAATGGAGCCGCCGCCGCGGACGGACCGGCTGCTGCCGCGCAGAGCTTCGACCGGATCGACGTGCGAAGTCATCCAGGCCGGCGCGATGCCGAACAGAATGCCGGTCAGGATGGAGGTGGCCAGCGTGAACAGCAGAACGGGCCACGACGGCGAGGCATCCACGGGCACGTAATTGGCGGCTCCGGCGGCGTAATGGAAGGCGAGAGAGAGAATGAGTTTGCTGCCGGCGTAAGCAACGCCGATTCCGAGAATTCCACCGAGGAGGGCGAGCAGCGTGGACTCGACCAGCGCCTTACGCACCAGCCGGCCGCGCGAAGCGCCGAGAGCGACGCGCAGGGAAGTTTGCCCACGCTCCTTCAAACCGCGGGCGAGCATCAGATTCGCGAGGTTGCCGCAGGCGACCAGGAGCACACACCCGGCCGCGATGAACAGCAGCGTGAGTCCGGCCTGGTATTGATCGCGCATCGCGGCGACGCCGGCGCCTCCGGGAATGAGATGAAGCGTCTGCTGGCTCCAGGTCTGTTTTTCGCGCGGCTCCATGTCCGGCACATGGCTGGCGAGCCAGTCGTGGAACTCAACCCGGAGCTTGGCTTCGAGCGATTGAGGATTCACGCCGGGACGCACGCGGCCGAGGATGTCGAGCCAGTTCGTGCTGGGAAGCTTGAGGCGCTGCGCCTCGCCATCAAGAAGCGCTTCGGTGGTGACGGGGATCCAGATGTCGGGCATGCCCCCTCCGTCGAGCTTGGCTCCATAAAAGCCCGGCGGAGCAACGCCGATGACGGTGAAGAGATGGCCGTTGATCTGATAGCTGGCGCCCACCACGGAGGGGTCCGAGCCGTACTTATCGCTCCAGACGTGATAGCTCATGACGGCCACGGGAGGCGCGCCCTGGCGATCATCGTCATCGGTCATCAGGCGCCCGATCCAGGGCTGCACGCCGAGTGTGCGGAAGAAATTGCCGGAGACATATTCGCCGTTCCGCGTATCGACAGGGGCCTGCGATCCAGCGCGGCGGACACCGAGCGGCGCATTGCCAGCCTGGAGCGCGGCCAGGTCCGCGAACTCGGGCGTGTGCTCGCGGAAATTTTTGTAGGCTTCCCAGGAGAACAGCGAGAAATCGCCGTCGTTGTCCTGCGTATAGCCGCCCCAGTTGCAGCAGCGGATTTTGTCGCCCACCCGCCAGAGTTCTTCCGGCCTGGCGACCGGCAAAGACTTTAGCATCACTTGCTGTACCAGGGTGAAGATGGCTGTGGTTGCGCCGATTCCCAGCGCCAGCGTGATCGCCGCGGTGGTGGTAAAGCCGGGCGCTTTTTTCAACTGCCGAAACGATTCCCGTAGCTCCGTCATTCGTCTTTCCTCGTTTGCTCAGCACCCTGTTAGTGGCAATACCCGGCGGCATCGGTTTGGTTACCAGCCGGGCTCAATTTTGTGAATCCATGCATGCCGGATTCCCCGTGGACGAAAAACGCCGGTGTTTTCGCCTGCCCGGCACAGATAATGGGAGAAAGCGCGCGGGAACCGGCGCTCTGAAACTGCGTCGCGATCACCGCAGGTTCTGACATCCCTCTATGCCGGCATAAGGCGTATACGCGGCTACTCGCAAGACGGTCCACGGCCGAAATTCTGATTATGCGGTTTCTTCGTTTCTTCGGGTTTGGCCTGCTCTTCACTACCGGCTGGTGCCGCGCTCAGCTCTTCACTGTCTCGACCGCCGCCGGCAACTACCTCGACACCAATCTGAGTGATGAAGTCCTGGCGGTCTACTCCGGCCTGGTGTACCCGCAAGGGCTGGCGATGGACGCCGCCGGGAACCTCTATATCGCTGACGGAAACCATAGCCGCGTGCGCAAAGTGTCGGCCAGCGGCCTGATTACCACCGTCGCCGGCGGCGGTTCCGATACGACCCCCGGCGGTTACAGCGGGGATGGCGGACCCGCAACCAGCGCGACGCTGGGCCTGCCCGCCGGGGTCGCCATCGATAGCGCGGGCAACCTGTATATCGCGGATTTCAACAACGCGGTGGTGCGAAAAGTTGCGCCGGGCGGCATCATTTCCACCTACGCCGGCAACGGCCTGCCCGGATATGGCGGCGACGGCGGACCGGCCGTCAGTGCGCGCCTCGACCAGCCCCGCGCGCTCGCCGTGGATTCTTCGGGCAATCTTTATATCGCCGACTATGGCGAAAACAGGATTCGCGAAGTGACCCCTTCCGGCACCATATCGACATTCGCCGGCAGCGGCGTCCACTTCGGGTCGTCCGGCGAGGGCGGTCCCGCGACGCAGGCGGGTATCGACGGGCCGACTGGTCTTGTTTTCGATACAGCCGGAAATCTCTACGTCGCGGCGTCGGGCGATTATGTGGTTCGCAAGATTTCGACGGCTGGAATCATCACCACCGTTGCCGGTGTCTGGCTGAATCCCGGTTACGCGGGCGACGGCGGTCCCGCGACCAAGGCACAGCTGACAACCCCCACCGGCGTAGCCCTCGATTCCGCGGGCACCCTGTACGTCTCCGATCCCACCAACAACGTGATTCGCCAGGTTCTTGCCAATGGGACGATTCGTACCGTCGCGGGCACCGGAGTATCCGGTTATTCAGGCGATGGCGGTCCGGCGCTCGAGGCCGAGTTCAGCAGCCCCGTCGATCTGCTGTCGGCCAACGGGAAGGTCTATGTCTCGGACCGGGCCAATGGTTTGATCCGGCTGCTCACCGGTCCGCCGGCGATTCTGCCGGGCGGGGTCGCTCCACTGTTCAGCACGGCTTCCACCATCCAGCCAGGATCGTGGGTGTCGATCTACGGAAATAATCTGGTCGCCGGGCCGCAGGCGCTGAGCTGGAATGGCAACTATCCAACCACGCTTGGAGGCACATCCGTTTCCATCAACAACAAACCTGCGTATCTTTCCTACGTCTCAGCGGGCTTGATCAATCTGGAAGCGCCCGACGACGCGACGCGCGGCATGGTCAACGTGACGGTGACTACGGCCAATGGATCCGTGACGGGGACGGTCACGCTGGCGGATCAAAGCCCGGCGTTCGACCTGCTCGGCGACGGCAAACACGCAGCGGCGATTATATTGCGATCCGACGGCTCGGGTGCGTTCGGCGGCGGCAGTTACGACGTCGTGGGACCGGCCGGCGCCGCACTGGGTTATCCGACTGTCGCGGCGAAGGCCGGCGACAGCATCGTGATCTTCGGCCTGGGTTTCGGACCGGTGAATCCCGCGGTGCCGGCCGGCCAACCCTTCTCCGGCGCGGCCGCCGCGGTGGACCCGGTCAATCTGATGATCAACGGCCAAACCGTGACGCCATCGTTCGTTGGGGAAAGCGCGCCCGGGTTGTTTCAGTTCAACGTGACGATCCCGGCGGGACTCGGCGCCGGAGATCTGCCGCTGCTGGCAACCGTGAATGGCTTGTCGACGCAGGCAAACGTGGTGATCACACTGCAATAGCGCGACGCCCGCCCGCCGCGGCGCCGGCGTTACCGGTAACGGTTGTGAGCTATCATAACTGCGTGCGTCGATACGTAATCCTCGCCATGCTCGCCGGCGGAGCGCTTTTCGCGCAAACGGCCGACCCGTTCGCGGGCAAGAAAAAGCTGCTGGCCATCGGCGACGTGCGCACCGGCTATCAGCACGATTCGGTTTCCCACGCCCTGGCGACCATCGAACGGCTCGGCTATGAATCCGGCGCGTATATCACTTTTATCCGCACCGATTCGCAGCTGATTACGAAAGGCAGGATCGAGCGTCACGATCCGCGCACGCCCGGCTTCAGCGCGAATATCAATGCCAGGAATCTGAATTATTTCGACGCGATTTTTTTCATGGGCACGGGCGAAGGCGATTTGACCGATTCGCAGAAAAAGGATCTGCTCTCCTTCGTGCACGACGACGGCAAGGGCTTCGTCGGCGCGCACACCGGCGACGACGCTTATTTCACCTGGCCCGAGTTCGGCGAGATGATTGGCGGCTATTTCGATAACCATCCCTGGGGCGTTTTCGACGCGCCGGTGATCGTCGAGGATCCCGATTTTCCGGCGATGAAAGCGTTCCCGCGCGCGTTTACCCTGCGCGAGGAGATTTATGTCCACAAGGCGCCCTATTCGCGCGACAAAGTTCACGTGCTGGCGCGGCTGGATGCGAGCAGGCTCGATTACGCCAAGGCCAAAAATCTGCACCGCACCGATCGCGATTTTCCGGTCGCCTGGACCAAAAATTACGGCCAGGGACGGGTGTTTTATTCGACGTTCGGGCATCTGCCGGAGACGTGGGATAATCCGGCGGTGCAGAAAATGTATTTCGAAGCGATCAAATGGGCGATGAAGGAGTAAATATGCAAAATTCCCGCCGGAAATTCGCGATGCTGCTGCCGGGGCTCGCGGCGATGTTAAAGGCGCAGGATTCCTCGAAGCGGCTGCCGTCGAAAGGCTATGTTTTCGAGAACCTGCCGACCAAAACGGGCGCAACCAGCAAAACCCACGCGGTGCTGAATGGAGAAACGCACACCGGCTACGCGGTGGAAGTGCACGTGACGGAGCTCGTCGCGGGCGGATCGCCGCATCCGCCTCATCGACATTTGCATGAGGAAATGTTTTTGATGCAGGCGGGCGTTCTGGACGCGACGGTCAATGGAACAACCACGCGCCTCACCGCGGGCTCGGTGTTTTACGTCCATTCGAACGATCTGCATGGCGTGCACAACCCGGGTCCGGATCGCGCGGAATATTTTGTGGTGGCGCTCGGTCCGGACGCATGAGGCGGATCGCCGGCTGGCTGCTGGTCGCGCTGCTCGCGCGGGCGCAGGGGACGCTCGAAATTCGCGATTACGCGACGCTGCCGAGGACCGGTTTCGCCGACGGCAAGGGGCAGAACCTGGGGCTGCTGGCGCGCGTGAATTTCATGCGCGAAGAGCCGGGCCGCCGCGCCAGGCGCTATTTCGTCAACGATCTGAACGGTCCGCTGTATATTCTCGATCGCGCGACGCGCCAGTTTACGACGTACCTCAATTTCAACGGCCGCAGCGGACCCGGGTTGTTTCACAAGCTGCCCACCGAGGCCGGCTTCGCCAACGGTTTTATCAGCTTCACCTTCGATCCGGATTACGCGCACAACGGCAAGTTCTACACCATTCATCTGGAAGATCCGGAGCTCCCCGGTTCGGCGATGCCGGACAATTCCCATTTCCCCGGCGTGAATCTGTCGGGCTATGAACTGACCTCTGCGATTCCCACGCCGGGCCCCACGATTCGCGAGGCGGTGCTGCTCGAATGGACCGACGCCAACCCGCGCAACACGACTTTTGAAGGAACCGTGCGCGAGCTGATGCGCCTGCGCGAGAACACGCGCATCCATCCCATGGCGGATCTGATTTTCAATCCCACGGCGCGGCGCGGAGATGCGGACTGGCGAGTGTTGTACATCGCCAGCGGCGATACCGGTTCGGGCGAGCAGCACAATCCGGAGATGCGTTCGAATCCGCAAAGGCTCGATACGCTGGTCGGAAAAATTCTGCGAATCATTCCGGATTTAAAGGAGCACCAAGCCACGAGCACGGTGAGCCAGAATGGCCGCTATCGCATTCCCAACGACAATCCATTTGTTGCGAAGCCGGGCGCGCGCGGCGAGATTTGGGCTTATGGTTTGCGCAATCCGGCGCGGCTCACCTGGGATTTCGATCCGAACAATCCACGCGACAATCACCTGATCGCGAGCGTGATCGGACTATACACTTGGGAAACGGTGGTGATCATTCACAAAGGCGCCAATTACGGTTATTCGCTGCGCGAGGGCAATCAGGAATTGAAGCCGAACAATCAAACCACGGATCTGCCGGCCGACGATCGCATTCCCGTGCGCCTCAACGCCACGGAAACCGATGGCACGGTCACGCCGGCCTATCCGGTGATTCAATACGGCCACGTGAAAGGCGGCGGCGACGCCGTTTCGAGCGGCTACGTTTATCGCGGCAAGGCGTTTCCGGCGCTGCGTGGAAAATTTCTTTTCGGCGATATCACCACCGGGAATTTGTGGTGGGTGGATGATCGGGAGATGCTCGCCGCCGACGATGGCGATCCGAAGACGCTGGCGGAGACGCATCCGCTGAAGATTCGCTGGAATGGCGAAACCTATGGTTCGCTGTTTCCGATCGTCGAACAGGCGTATCACGCGCGCGGCGGAAAGGCGCAAGGTCTGCCGGGCACGGCCAAGGTGACCGGCGATGGCCGCGCGGACATTCATCTGTGGCAGGATTCCGCGGGCGACTTGTATATTTTGAGCAAGAGCGACGGCATGGTTCGCATGGTGACCGGCGTCACCTTCCCTTAAACGCACGCCAGGTAGCGTTCGATGATCTGCTCGAAGGTGTCATCGATCGGCTGCGACCAGATTTTTTCATTCATAATTTCCACTTCAATCGGACCGTCGTAGCCGGTTTCATCGACGGCGGCGCGGATGCGGCGAAGCTCGATCACGCCCTCGCCCATCATGCTGCGTCCGGTGACGATGCCCGGCAGCGGCACCGCCCAATCGGAAACGTGAAAGCCGCAGATCCGTCCGGATGCGCGGCGCAGTTGTGGATAAAGCCGCGGATCCCACCACACGTGAAACACATCCACCACGATTCCAACGACTGCCGGATCGAAGCGAGCCGCCAGGTCGATCGCTTCGCCCAGCGTCACAATCACGCTGCGATCGGCGGCGAACATCGGGTGCAGCGGTTCGATGCCGAGGCGAACTCTGCAATCCCCCGCGTGATCGATGATTGCCGCGATGCCGTCGGCGACCATGTGGCGCGCCGCGTCGATATCGCGGTCAGGAGCGGGTCCGCAGACGAGCACCAGGCAGGGAGCGGCTAACTCCGCGGCTTCGTCGATGGCCCGAAGATTGTCGTCGATGCGCGCCGCGCGTTCGGCCGCGGTCGGAGCGGGAAAAAAACCACCACGGCAAAGGCTCGAAACGCGCAAGCCGGCGTCGCCAATCCTGCGCGCGCTTTCCTTGAGACCAGCTTCGGCCACGCGATCGCGCCACGGCGCGATCCATTTCACGCCATGTTTTACGCACGCGTCAACGCTTTGCGGAAGCGTTGCATTTTTCGACGTGATCTGGTTGAAGCTGAGGCGATGGATCATCGCGCGGCCGTTTCCGCCCGGTTGAGCAGCGCGTTCATGCGGGCGCAGGCGAGATCGGGATCGGCGAGCACGCCGGCCCGTTCCGCCAAAACCAGAAGCTTCGATAAGTGCGCGATGCTGCGCGCCGATTCCTGGCCGCCGACCATGCGAAATTCGTCCTGGTGACCGTTCAACCACGCCAGAAAAACGATGCCGGTCTTATATAAATAGGTTGGAGCTTCGAAAATCAGCCGGGAAAGAGGGATGGTCGGCTCAAGAATCCGGTCGAAGTCCTGGGGATTGCCGTCGTCGAGGGCCTGAATCGCGGCCGAAGCGGCCGGTGCGATGGCGTCGAAGACGCCGAGTAGAGCGTCACTGCCGCCGCGGATCAGCAGGTCGTAATGAAAATCGTCGCCGGTGTACATGCGGACGCCGGAAGGCAAACGGCGGCGCATCTCGGTTTCGCGCCCGGCGTCGAGCAGCGAAATTTTGATGCCATCGATTTTCGCGGCATGGTCGTGAATCAGCGCGAGGCAGGTTTCCATCGCCTGATTCACATCGTGAGAGCCCCAATAACCGGCCAGCTGCGGATCGAACGCTTCTCCCAGCCAATGCAGGATGGCGGGCTGGCGAAGCTGCGCCAGGATTCGCCCGTACACGGCGCGGTAATCATCCGGCGATTGCGCGGCGCGAGCCAGAGCGCGGCTGGCCATCAGAATCACGCGTCCGCCGCGCGCTTCGATCCATTCGCACTGTTCTTCGTAAGCGCCGGCGATGCGATCGAGCGTGGCGCTCGAAGAAAGCTGATCGGTTCCGGCGCCGCAGGCGATCTTGCCCTGCGCTTCGGCCAGCGAACGCGCCATCAGCTCCCGCGCCATTTCCCAAGTCAAGCCCATGCCGCGCTGCGCGGTATCCATCGCTTCGGCGACGCCCAATCCGTAAGACCAGAGATAGCGGCGAAACGCCAGTGTCTTTTCCCAATCGATGCCTTCGCCTTTTGGAACCACGTGCGCGGCGGCGTAGGCGATGCGCGACTGGAGCGGCCGCGCCGGCCGCGCGTACGCGCAGGCGTTTGCGATTCGAATTTTCGTCCGGCCGGTGTCCAGCGGCAGAAAAATTTCGGGCACGTTCAGACCTCCAGCGCCGGAACATCCATCCAGCGTCCTTCGCGCCAGCTTTGTAAGGCCAGTTCCGCAAGCTGCACGCCTTTTGCGCCTTCGAACAAATCGTGCGGGAACGCATCGCCCAGGGATACGTGACGCAAGAATTTTTCCCATTGAACTTTGAATGCGTTATCGAACGGCTGATTGTCGGGAACCAGTTGCCATCCGCCGAAAAAATCGATGGGATTGGGAATATCGGGATTCCACACCGGCTTGGGAGTGTTGACGCGATGCTGGGTGCGGCAGTCGCGCAATCCCGCGACGGCGCTGGCGTCGGCGCCGTCCACCTGGATTTGCAGCAGTTCGTCGCGATACACGCGGACGCACCAGGAAGAATTAATGTGGGCCACGATTCCGCCGTCGATTTCAAAACTCGCGTAGGCGGTGTCTTCCGCGGTGCAGTCGTAGGGGTTTCCGTTTTCGTCCCAACGGCGGGGAATGTGCGTCGCGCAGTGGCAGCTCACGCGGCGTACCGGGCCGAAGGTGTGGTCGAGCAGATAGCGCCAGTGCGAAAGCATGTCCATCACGATTCCGCCGCCGTCTTCTTTTCGATAATTCCAGCTCGGGCGCTGCGCCGGCTGCCAGTCGCCTTCGAAAACGTAGTAGCCGAATTCGCCGCGAACGGAAAAAATCCGGCCGAAGAATCCGGAGTCGACCAGCGTTTTCAATTTGCGGATTCCGGGCAGGAACAGTTTATCCTGCACCACGCCGTGACGCACTCCGCGATCGCGCGCGAGCCCGGCCAGCGCCAGCGCCTCGGCGAAACTTTCGGCCACCGGTTTTTCGCAGTAGACGTGTTTGCCGGCGGCGATTGCGGCGCGTAGCGCGACGGCCCGGCGCGCGGTGGTCTGCGCGTCGAAATAGATTTCGTTGGCCGGATCGGCCAGGCAGGCGTCCAGATTCGTGCTGAATCTTTGAATGCCGTGCGCTTCGGCGAGAGCGCGCAACTTCGACTCATTGCGGCCCACCAGAATCGGATCGGGCCACAGCCGCGTGCCGTCGGGCAAAAGGACGCCGCTCTGTTCGCGGATGGCGAGAATCGAGCGCACCAGGTGCTGATTGGCGCCCATGCGTCCGGTGACGCCGTTCAGGATGATGCCAATATTTTTTCGGGCCATGGTTTTTCTCGAGGAAGAATTGAAATGGCGATGGCGCCGGCCGCGGCGATCGCCAGCACCGCTCCTCAATATTATCGCCTCGCGGCCATCGGACCGCCCATGGCCG
>DATJNW010000033.1:0-8378 GCA_035507655.1 Bryobacteraceae bacterium
TATGTGTTTAACGCGACGGTGGTGCCGAGCGGGCCACTGGGTTACTTGACGATGTGGCCGCAAGGGACCACGCGACCGACGGTGGCGACACTGAACGCGCTGGATGGGGCGATTACGAATAACATGGCGATCGTGCCGACCAACAATACGGAAGTCAGCGCCTACGCCACCAATCCCACCTATCTAATCCTGGACTTGTTCGCCTATTTCGCACCATGAGATGAGCCCGGAAACACCACCGTTTCTACCTGCTTTACGACAAGATGTACCGGAAAGACATTCTGGCCCACGCTTACGCACTGGCAAAGTCCAATCAGGGCGTAGATGGGCAGAGCTTCCAGGGGATCGAATCGCAAGGGTTGGAGGAATGGCTGAACGGCGTCCGGGAAGAACGCTTCTTCCTGACCGGCGCCAAAGCTGCGCATTCGGCGAAGTGGTCGCGGGGACCGTACTGCAATGGTCCTTGGAAAGCATCGATCGCTCGCGACAAACCCCAAGATAACCCGACACTGTGAAAGCAGCGCGTCGTCGCCAAAGAGCGGTCCCGGAGCGCGAACGATACGTTGACGCGTGCACACCCTTAGAAGCGTCCGTGTGTTAGGATGCGTCCATGAACTCGGTGGTCGGGTCGTCCATTCCGGCAGATGGGGTGACGCCACATGCCACGACTCGCGAGCTCTCGCTGTTTCGCTTGTACACGCTGCGGGTTGCCTATCTCATCATGTCTGCGGGGATTGGCGCCTTTTTCTGGCCCAACGTCATCCACCACACAAATGAGTTCGCGGTAACACACGGGATCCAATCCGCGTTGCTCGCCGGCCTCGGCCTGACCGCTGCACTGGGTCTTCGATACCCGCTGAAAATGTTACCGATCTTACTGTTCGAGCTGACCTGGAAGGCGATCTATTTGATAGCCTTCGCGCTGCCGTTATGGTCTGCCCATCAGATCAACGACGCTACCGCAGAGGACATCAAATCCGTACTGATGGTTGTTATCTTTATTCCTCTCATCCCATGGCGCTATGTTTTCGCGCATTATGTCCTGAATCATGGTGATCGGTGGAAGTAAGCTTTGGGACCGCGCCAGGTTCGGCCCGGCACGACCACAGCGTATCGTACCTGCAAATGATGGAGCCGCGAGCGCAATGCGTCGGAATCTTTCGCGTTCACGTTTAATTTTCCCTTGCGCTATTTCCGAAACAATTCCACCATGCCTGGACGATCGGCGCCGCGGTGGTCGTGGACAGTGCGTGCATGATCCCTTCGGACGTGTTCGACGCCGTCGCCGGGCGTACCTGGACGTGTCAGATTGCGAACGTGCCGTACCCGGATTCCGTAGGATGGTTCTATAGCAATCACCATGACAACTGCCGAAAGAGGGACCGTTTTCGGCCTGGCCGCGGCCAAGTTCGCGATTGACCAGTACGCGGGCCGGAATTATGGGTATTTTGTCGACGAGCTGTATTACCTGGCGTGCAGCCGGCACCTGGCTTGGGGCTACGTCGACCAGCCGCCGTTGATTGCGCTGATGACTTGGCTGGAGCGCGTGGTGCTCGGCCAGTCGCTGTGGGCGATCCGGCTGCTTCCGGCGCTCGCCGGGGCGGGCGAGGTTGCGATGACGGCGCTGATCGCGCGCGCGCTGGGCGGCGGATGGTTCGCGCAATTGCTAGCCGGGATTGGCGTGCTGGTGGCGCCGGGGATTCTCGGCGTCGATCATTTCCTGTCGATGAATGCGTTCGAGCCGCTTTTCTGGATGGGCTGCGCGTGGCTGGTGATCCGCATGATCAGGACCGGAAACGAGCGGCTATGGATCTGGTTCGGCGTGCTGGCGGGGATTGGTCTTGAAAATAAATATTCGATGCTGATCTTCGGGGCCGGCTTGATGGTCGGGCTGATTCTGACGCCGGAAAGGCGGATTCTGGCGAACCGCTGGTTGTGGATAGGAGGGGCGATCGCGTTGGTGCTGTTCCTGCCGAACCTGGTGTGGAACATCCAGCATCACTTTCCGTTTCTGGAGTTGCAGGCCAACATCCGCGCCAGCGGCCGCGACGTCAAGCTGGGTCCGGTTGCATTTTTCGCGCAGGAGACGCTCGCGATGCAGCCCTTCTCGCTGCCGGTGTGGCTTGCCGGACTATGGTTCTTCTTTGCGAGCGAACGCGGACGCCGGTTTCGCGCGCTGGGATGGGCATGGGTGTTCGCGGCGGCGGTGATCGTCGCGATCAGCCCGCGGATTTACTATCTGTTTCCGGCGTTTCCGGTCTTGTTCGCGGGCGGCGCGGTGATCTGGGAGACGTGGCTGAGCGCGCAGGCCGCGTGGCTGAAGGTGGCATATCCGGCGGTGCTGATGGTGACCGGCGCGATCCTCGCTCCGCTGGCGATTCCGTTGTTGCCGCCGGAAACTTACATCCGGTATACGAAGGCTCTGCACCTTGCGCCGCCGGCCATCGAGACGCACAAGCTGGGTCCTCTGCCGCAGCTTTTCGCCGACCAGTTCGGATGGGCGGAGATGGTGGCGACGGTCGCGCACGTTTACAATGGCCTGCCGGAGGATATTCGCGGCCAGACCGCGATCTTCGGGCAGAGCTACGGACAGGCCGGCGCGATCGACCTGTTCGGGCCCAAGTACGGGTTGCCCGCGGCGATCAGCGGGCATCAAAGTTATTTCCTGTGGGGACCGCGCGAGTACACCGGCGCGAGCATGATTGTGATCGGCGACAATCAGCGCAACCTGGAACGGCTGTTTTCGAGCGTTGAAAGAGTGGCGCACGTCGATCATCCGTATTCGATGCCATACAATCACGTCGATATTTTCTATTGCCGCGGTCTGAAGCAGCCCTTGGCGGTGCTATGGCCGCGGGTGAAACATTGGGATTGATGGCCGCGAATTCACCCGAATGAACGCGCCGCCGCTGATTCGGCGAGGAGCCTTTTTTTACAGCTGCCTTGGCAGCACTGGCGCAGCGCTCTTCTCTTCGCCGCCTCTGCGCGACCCGCGGCGCTGCCTTCGACGCCGGAGCCGCGCGCTCCGCCGCAGCCGTCACTCGGAACCGCGCGCTGATTTATGCTGGGGAGAAGTCCGGACCGAAGTGGATGTATCGTCAGGTTGGCACAGGGCGCGCCGCCATGGTCGTGATCGCGGCGATTCTCGCCTTTCCCGCCCGCGCGCAAATTCGTTTGAATGGCCGCGTGCTCAACGAGAATGACGCCCCGGTTCGCGACGCCCGGGTCAGCGTCCGGCCGTCCGGAGCGGTGGTGACGGCGCCGTTTGAAACGGTGACGAATGCGGACGGCGTTTTCGCGCTGGAGCTTGCTTCCCCCGGCGATTATCTCGTGAGCGTCGAACGGGAGGGATTTTATCCGATTACGAATCGGCCGGTGCATGTCGAAAACGCGCAGGAATTGACGCTCACCCTCAACACCGTCCATGAGGTGTTTCAATCCGTGAACGTGGCCGAAACGCCTTCGCCCGTCGATATCAGCCAGACCAGCAACACCGAACGCCTCAGCGGCACGGAAATCAACGATGTTCCTTACGCCAACAGCCACAGCCTGCGCAACTCGTTCGCGCTGCTGCCGGGAGTGCTGGAGGACGCAACCGGCGCGCTGCACGTAAACGGATCCTCGGAAAATCAGGTCCTGTATCTTCTGAACGGGTTCGATATCACCAACCCGATTTCGGGACAGCTGCAAACGGTGATGGCGGTGGAAGGCGTCCGCTCCGTGGATCTTTCGACGGGACGCTATTCTCCGGAATACGGAAAAGGATCGGCCGGCGTGATGGCGATCAACACCGAGAATGGCACCGACCAGTTTCATTTCACCACGACCGATTTCATTCCCGGCTTGAGCATCCAGCAGGGTTTGCATCTGGGCAACTGGTATCCGCGTTTCGGCGTCTCCGGGCCGATCGTCAAGGGACGCGCGTGGTTTTCGGATATGTTCGATACCGAGTACACCGAATCGCTGGTCACCGGTCTGCCCGCCGGTGCGAACACGCGCAGCGGAATCGCCGTTGGAAACGTGCTGCACACACAGGTCAATCTTAATCAGTCCAATATTCTCTATGCCGATTTTTTAGTCAATCTCGACAATGAGGGCCGCGTCGGTCTGGGTCCGTTGAATCCGGTGCCCACCACGTCCACCGTGGACACGCGCGAATATTTCGTAAGCCTGAAAGATCAGGCGTACCTGGGACGCGGCGTGCTGCTCGAGTTCGGGTACGCGCATAATGAGTTTTCCAATCATCAGACGCCGCAGGGAGACAGCTTGTACCTGATTTCGCCCCTCGGCCAAAGCGGAAATTATTTTGTCAACGCGCGGCAAACCGCCTCGCGCGACGAGGGCATGACGCACGCTTATTTCCCGCAATTCAACTGGCTGGGAACTCATCAGATCGAAGCCGGAGCGGATGCGGATCTGCGGCAGGAGGCTGGCAATTTCCACCGCACCGGATACCAAGTGCTCGGCGTTTCCGGGCAACTTCTGTCGGAAACGCTGTTTCCCACGCCGTCGCAATTTCATGTGAGCGATACCGGGTTCTCCTCGTACTTGTTGGATACCTGGCGGATCTCGCGGCGGCTGCAACTGAACCTGGGGATTCGCGAGGATTGGGATCAGCGGGTAAGCGGCCTCGCTTGGTCGCCGCGCGCGGCGTTCTCCTGGTCGCCTTTTCGCTCCAACCGGACGCGAATTTCCGGCGGCTACGCGCTCACGCACGATCAGGTCACCTTGGACATGCTGAGTCTGCCTCTCGATCAGGTGGCCGAGACGACGCAGTATAATGCCGACGGCACGCCGTCGGGTCCTGCTGCGCCGACGACGTATATGATCAGCGGACCGCTGGCGCTGCCGCGCGCCACCAACTGGACGCTGAATGTCGACCAGCAGGTATCGAAATCGATTTTTGCGAGCGCCAAATATCTGCGCCGGCGCGGCACGGATGAATTCCTGTGGCTGAACACGCTCGCGCCGGACGCGCCGCCGTCACTGCTGCCGCTGCCCGCGGGCGAGATGGGCGGCGCTTATCAGCTCACCAATCTGCGCCGCGACGATTACGACTCGGTTCAGTTCCTGGTGCGCCAGACGTTCACGGGACAGCACGAATGGATGGCTTCCTATACGCGATCACGAGCCATCACCAACGCCGTCATCGATCCTAACAGCCCGCAGCCGCTGCAACTCGCTTCCGGCTTCGTGCCGATGCCATGGGATGCACCCAACCGGGTTCTCGGATTCGCCTATCTACCGGTTCCGGGGAAGCGCTGGTCGAAGAACTGGTCGATCGCGATGCTCGCCGATATGCGCTCGGGCTACCCATTCTCGGTGCGGGAGCCGGCGGGCCTGGTGATAGGCGGGGTGGATTCGTACCGGTATCCGCTGAACTTCGATCTGAATATTTCGCTGGAGAGAATCATCACCCTGCATGGCTATCGTTTCGCGCTGCGGGGTGGGATGGATAACGTCACCAATCAGGCCAATCCGACGGCGGTCAACAACGTCACCGGCGTGCCGCAGTTCCTTCAGTTTTTGGGTGATGAAGGCCGGCATTTCGTGGTGCGGATTCGATTTTTCGGACGCGCAGGAGCTCACTAGCAGGGCGCTGGTGTAACCTGACGACAAGCTGCTCTTGATCTGGGCCGTGGCCGTCATCTTGTTGGGCCGTGAAGTTCTTCCGCCCGGCGCGCTTTTCGATCCAATCCGGCGAAAGTTTGCCGATATGAACTGTGGCGGGACCATCCGCCAATAAGGGATTATGCGCAAACAGTTCAGATGGACCATCGCCTGGCGGACCGTTGGTATCGCCTGGGCCGCCGTCGCGGTCGCCGCCATAGCCGGATTACTGATCCAGCGATCGATCGTCAGGAGCCAGGGAATCGCCCTGGTCCGGGACGGGATGAAAGGAATTGTACTGTCGGCCGAGAGCACGCGCAGCGCGGTGGCGGCGATGAACGTGAACGGTTCCTTCGATCGGCAGTCCTTGTTGGCCGAATCCCGCCAAGCCTCCGATTTTCGAGCGACCCGGCTGTACAGCACCATTCCCGTCGTCGCGGCGTGGAAGATGGCGCAGCGGGCAGCCCAGGGTCAGGGATACGAATTCCGCACTCCGTCTTTCAACCCGCGGAACATTAAGAATACGCCGGATGCCGACGAATCGCGGATCCTCACGAAAATGGCCGCCGAGAATCTCCCCGACTATTTCGAAGTCGATCCCGCGCGTAATCAGATCGTCTACGCCCGGCCGATTCGTCTCAGCAAAGATTGCATGATGTGCCATGGAGACCCGAGCGGTCACAAAGAGGGGAAGGACATCCTCGGCTTCCACATGGAAAATTGGCAGCCCGGAGAAATGCACGGGGCTTTCCTGCTGCGCGCCAGCATGGACCAGGTGGACCGCCAGGTGCGCGCCGGCGCCTGGACAGCGGCTGCGTGGCTTTTTCCCATCGCCCTCGTCCTGGGCTTCTGCGCGTATCTCGCGGCAGGGCGGATTCGGGTGCCGCTGGCCGAAGCGGTGAAGGCCATGCAGGCGATCGCCGGAGGCGACCTGACTTCGGAAATGAAGACACAATATAACGACGAAACGGGCGACATGGCGGCCGCGATGCAACAGATGTCGGCCGGTCTGAGAACCATGGTCGAAGAACTCTCACGGAGCGTCGGGTCCATGTCGTCGATGTCCACCGGACTTTCAACGGATTCCGGCGAAATGTCGGAGAGTTCGCGCAGTGTGTCGGAGCGGGCGCACGGCGTCGCCGCCGCGGCCGAACAAATGAGCGTGAACGTCTCCTCGGTCGCCGCGGGCATGGAGCAGACCTCCACGAATCTTTCGCATGTCGCCGAAAATGCCGAACAGATGACCGCCACCATCGGCGAAATCGCGTCCAACTCCGAGCGCGCCCGGCGTATCACCGAAGACGCCCAGAAGGAAACTTCGCGCATTACCGAGCAAATGACGCACCTCGGCTTGGCCGCGCAGGAAATTGGCAAAGTCACCGAGGCGATCGCCGAGATCTCGGCGCAAACGAATCTGCTGGCCTTGAATGCCACCATTGAGGCCGCGCGCGCCGGCGTCTCCGGCAAGGGATTTGCGGTCGTGGCCACCGAAATCAAGGAACTCGCCAGGCAGACCGCGGCGGCGACGGAGGACATTCGCACCCGCATCGAGAGTGTCCAGTCCTCATCGGTCGCAAGCATCGACGAGATTGACAGAATCGGACGGATCATTAACGAAGTCAGCGAGATTGTTTCCACCATCGCCGCGGCGATCGAGGAACAGGCCACCGTGACCAAGGACATCGCGCGCAATGTCGCGGAGGCCGCCGCGGGCGTGCAAGATGCGAATGCCCGCGTCGCCGAAAGCTCGCTTGCAACCAAAGACATCGCCGCCCAGATCGAAGAAGTCGATCAGGCTGCCGGCCGAATGGTGACCAGCAGCGACAGCGTTCGCGGCAGCGCGGTGAAGCTGTCCGATCTCGCCGACGAACTGCGCGGCGCGATGCAGGGGTTCCGGGTCTGAGCAAGCCGGGTCTGGACATTCTGACCAATCGCTCGCCGGAGGCTCACCTAAAGGTGCTGGCCCGGTTCAAAAAGAGGATCAGCAGACGGCAATTCGTGCCGCCAAGCGCTGTTTCAAAGATTGTTTCGAAGATCTTGACACGTATTCCTTTTGTATAGTACACTTGCAGAACCTTACCGATGCTTCTGATCGGATGAGTCCATAGGACTCTTCTTGGTTGAGGCGCAGTTCGTTTTCCCTCCCCCGGGAAGTTCAATTGGACTGTTGGATGGAAGCATCTATAAGTTTACCTTGGGTTGCGCTGGCCGTTCGACCGCGGGCCGTTGCGATTGAGGTCCTGCGAGACATAATCCGCCCCCGCGCAGTCGATCAACAACATCCCACAGTTCCCGCCGAAACCTATGGCCGTTAATAAGCCGCGAAATCGCGTTCTGATTTTCCGCCTCACCCAGGACGAGTACGATGCATTGCAGACCGCCTCGGCTGGTGCGCGCAGCCTGTCCGATTACGCGCGCACCAGGCTGCTGAACTCGCCAGCCTCTTCGAAAATCGACCAGGAGCTCAGTGAGATCAAGACCACCGTCGCACGCCTGGCCGACCTGTTGGAGAAATCCTGATGCGCACTTTACTGGTTGCTTCCATTTTCACTGCGCTCTGTGCGGCGCAATCTCCCCCGAATCTGATGGAGGACGCGGGAAAGGCAAATCTGCCCGCACAGCGCCTGGGCGTTGACGATCTTGTCGCCGTCTCGGTTTACGACGCGCCGGAGCTCACCCGTACGGTCCGCGTTGAAACCGACGGCACCATTCATCTGCCGCTGCTCAAGAACGGCATCACCGCGACTGGAATTTATCCCGGACAGCTC
>DATJNW010000034.1:0-21789 GCA_035507655.1 Bryobacteraceae bacterium
CGGTCCATGGGGCGGCCGATCTATCCCGAGGCGACGCGTCTGTTGATTACGGCAGATGCGGGAGGCAGCAACGGATCCCGACTGCGGCTGTGGAAAATAGAGCTTCAAAAGCTGGCTGACGAAATCGGCCTCCGAATCGCCGTTTGTCACTTTCCGCCTGGCACCAGCAAATGGAACAAGATCGAGCATCGCCTTTTCTCATACATCAGTCAGAACTGGCGCGGTAAGCCGCTAAGAAGCTTTCAGACGATTGTCAGTCTCATCGCGGCGACCACCACCACAACCGGTCTCAAGGTCCATGCTGAACTGAACACGGAAAACTATCTCGCTGGCATCAAGGTCTCCGATGAGGATCTCGCCCAAGTCAATCTCCGACGCGACAAGTTTCACGGCGACCGGAACTACGAGATTCGACCTCACCAACCTTAGATCTTGGTAATATTATTTCTAGACAGGTCCTAAACGAGCGCGTCTGCTACGGCATCGAGCTTGACCCGAAATACGTGGACGTCACCGTGCAGCGCTGGCAGTCTCTGGCCGGCAAGAAGGCCACCCTCGATGGCGACAGACGCACGTTCGACGAGATCGCGGCCGAGCGGAGGGAATCGGCATGAATCGACCGCTGCCGCCGGGAGATTGCGGACATCGAGGCGGAACTGCTTGCCGGGAATCCCGACGTCGCCGGTTTGCGCCTGGCGCTTTCGGACTGGTCGGCCGAGCTACGGATTCTCGAACAGGAGTGAGTAGATGCGGCAGCGTCTCTATCGACGATTGCAGCGGCTCGAAGCGAATCAGGCCCGGCTTCGCAGCATTCAGACGGCCGCTGACAGGGAAGCCGATTTTGAGAGAGCGAAGAGGAAAGTGGATCTTTTCCTCCGTATCCGCGGCGTCCAGCAAGAACAGACCGAGAGCCTGTTCGACGCCTTTGCGCGCGCGCTCGGCGTCGGGACCCGGCAGCTGCGCGCGGACATGCTGGCAGGCATTGATCCGGTTAGGCGGTGGTTCACCGAGAACGGAATTTACGAGGAGATCGAAAGAAGAAAAGCCGCCGGGACGTGGCCCAGCGGCTGAGGGATTGAGACTGCCCAATGTCAGGCTTTGATCGAGTAGCTGCGCTCGCCCTCCTCGCCCTTGGTGGAAATGACGTCCAGGCCCATTTTCTTGCGGATGGTCCCGGACAGGAACCCACGCACGGAATGCGGCTGCCAACCCGTAGCTTTTTGCAGTTCCTTGGACGTCGCTCCACCCGGCCGCTTCAGCAGTTCGAGGATCGTTGCGGCCTTGCTGCCGTCGCGGGCGGAATCGTTCTTCTTTGCGCCCTTGGGCTTTTTGGGCGCCTTCTTGGCGGGGGTGGCCTTCTTCCCCGACTTGCCCTTCTTCGGTGCCACGGGCGCGCTTCGTTTGCCAGCAGTGGCCTTTTTGGTGGCTTTCGGCTCCGCCGTCGTGCTTGCCGGGGCCGTTTCGGTTTGTTCAGTGATGTTGCTCATGTTTTCTCCTTTGGCGGTGATTACCGCGGTCACGACATGAATCCCTCTGGTCGCCGCGAAACGCAAGGCAATTCTGCACATCGCGGCGGGAGGCGATGGAACGGCGATGCTGCACGCCGGGCTGTGGCAGGAAGGAGCGAATGAACTTCGCGAAGCGGGTTGCGAAGCTCGAACGACTGATGATTCCGAAGCGCCGTCGGCGCGTCGTAATCCGATACCACAACGCTGGGGACCCCACACCCGCAGGGACGCAGGAGGAAGTCGATGAGAACACGCACGTGATTGTCGTGCAGTATACCGAAGGACCGTCCCCTCCGTGCCGTCGTGAGAACCCGTCCCCAATTGATCGAGGATGCGAATGAATTTCGTGAGGCGCGTTGCCAAGCTCGAACGACTCATGGTTCCGAGGCGTCAGCTGCGCATCGTCCTGCGCTACGAAGGTCCCGGAAGCGAGCGGTTCCCGCAGCCGACTCAGGAGGAACTCGACGAGGTCTGGCTTGTGCTCAGCATGCAATTCGTCCCGACGAAGCACGGGCGCCCTGTTGAATTGAACGCCGCCAGAGGTCCGGAACAGGTCCAGATGTCCTCAGATGTCCTCAGATGACCGGCCACGGCGCAAAATTCGGGCGAAAGATGGAAGCGGCGGTCGCCGCTTTGCTGACCCATCGGAACACGGAAGAAGCCGCCAAGGCGATCGGCGTCGCGCCCAAGACGCTGCTCCGCTGGCAGCAGATTCCGGAGTTCCAGGCGGCTCTACGCCGGGCGCGCCAGGGGGCGCTCAGCCAGACGATCGCGCGACTTCAGCAAGGAGCGCCGGCTGCGGCCTCCATGCTGCTGAAAGTGATGATGGACCCGGGCACGCCCGCCTCGACCAAAGTGCGGGCTGCGGAAAGCGTTCTGAACCATGCCGAGAAAGCGATCGAACTTCAGGAAATCGAAGAACGGTTGGCCGGACTGGAGCGGAGCGCCGACGAAAGCAAGCCGGGCTGGCGCAAATGAGCGATCTTCGCCGTCGGCTACGCAAGCTGGAGTTGGTGTGGACCGATACCAGTGGGTTCGTTCCGCACTCGCCGGCCTGGATGGAGTATTGGACCAGGGAACTGGAGGAGGTGCTGGAAAGAAGAGAATCGGGGCTAAAGAAACCGATCCCGCTTGAGGTCGTGCGTGCCTATCTACAGGCCCAGCCGGATACCGATAGCCAATATGACGACGAAGCATAAGCAACGAATGCGAAGGTAGAGGAAGATTTTTGGCCAACGGGAACCTGAACAGGCGTTTGGACCGTCTGGAAGCCTCGATGCTGCCGCGGAACCAGCGGGTGCTCCAAATCACGGTCACAAGCATTGGTGAACCCGACCGTACCATCGAGCTGAACTTTTTGAACCGGGCCGGCGGCGACGACCTTGGCAAGAGAACGGCGCCCTCGAGTCGCCCGGCGCGTCCCAGCAAATCCCGTGAAAAAATAGGAGCCGATAATGTGAATTGTCAGGCAGACTTCCCGTAATGAGACTTTCCGCCCCGCGACAGCCAATTCCGATTTTTGTCCGAGTGGCGCGTGATCCGGCCAAAGCTTCCCGGATTCAGGACATCGGGTCCTTGGGCCTCATTTTCGCCTGCCGGACGGTTCCGCCCAGATAACGGGAGACGGACTTCACGGGAAAAATCTGAGTGCAGTCCTCCACTCTCCGTCCGCCGCAAACGCGAATCGCGTGAGGTGCGTCAATCTTGATGGGAGTAGAATCAATCGAGTCGTAATGTCTCTTCCCACTGGAACGCGGCTTGGTCCTTACGAAATCCTCGCACCGATTGGCGCGGGTGGAATGGGCCAAGTCTACAAGGCGCGCGATACTCGCCTCGATCGGCTGGTTGCGATTAAGATTCTCTCAAAAGTCTACGCAGATTTGAGGGAGCGCTTCGAGCGCGAAGCCAAGGCGATCGCCGCGCTCGCTGATCCACACATCTGCACGCTCTACGACATCGGTCACCAGGATGGCGAGGATTTTCTGGTGATGGAGTATTTGGAAGGTCGAACACTGGCGCGTCGATTATCGAACGGCGCGCTGCCGCTGGATGCGGCGTTGAAATTCGCGATCGAGATCGCTACGGCCCTGGAGAAAGCCCATCGCGCGGGCATCGTTCATCGCGATCTAAAACCGGGCAACGTCATGCTCACCAAGAGCGGCGCGAAACTGTTGGATTTCGGGCTGGCGAAACTCTGGGCGCAGCCAGCCGGCGATGAAACCGTGACCATGACTGAAGCGGCGCTCACGGAACCAGGAATGATCGTGGGGACGCTGCAATATATGGCGCCCGAGCAACTTGAAGGCAAGCACGTCGACCAGCGCGCGGATTTGTGGGCACTGGGCTGCATCGTTTACGAAATGATCGCGGGCCAGGGGGCGTTTCACGGGACAACGCAGGCGACGCTAATCGGCGCGATCCTGCATGGTACGCCAGTGCCCCTTTCGACGCGACAACCGCTCATTCCGGCGTCGCTCGATCGCCTCGTAACGCGGTCTCTGGCGAAAGATCCCGAAGAGCGATGGCAGACGGCCACCGATTTGATGGCTGAACTGAGTTGGATCGCGGCGGACGCAGCGAAAGAAGCACCTGACGCGAAACCGCAGTCGCGGCGCCGTGAAATGATCGCGTGGGCGAGCGCCCTGGTCGCGCTGATACTCGCCTTCGGCATGTTCATTTTCGGGCGATCGGCGAAAGAGGAGCCGCTGACGCGATTGGACGTCGTCACGCCGCCGTCCTCCGATCCGTTTTCGTTTGCGTTGTCGCCGGACGGAAGGCGATTGGTGTTTTCTGCGCCATCGGATGGCATTGCGAGGCTGTGGCTGCGGGCGCTGGATCAAACAGAGGCGAAGCCGCTGGCGGGAACGGAGGGAGGCGCCTCGCCGTTCTGGTCGCCGGATGGGCGATCGATCGGTTTTTTCGCGGATGGAAGATTGAAGCGCCTCGATCTCAACGCAGGAGCTTCGCAAATACTCGCAATCGCCCCGGAAGGCCGCGGCGGGACGTGGACCAGCGACGGCGCAATCATTTTCACGCCGACCGCGACAAGTCCACTGCTCCGCGTTCCCGCATCGGGGGGCGCGGCTGTGCCGATTACGTCGCTCAATCCGGCACGCGAAAGTAGTCATCGCTGGCCGCAAGCACTGCCGGATGGGCATCTTATTTTTTTCGTTTTGAGTTTTGCAAACGTTCAGCCGTCCGGAATCTATCTCGCCACGCTGGATGGGAAAAGTGCGAAGCGTCTGGTCACCGCGGATAGCGCGGCAATATATGCGCCACCTGGATACTTGTTGACCGTCGAACAAGGGGTGCTGGTCGCGCGGAGTTTAGACCTCAAGCGTGGTATCGTTGGCAGTCCGGAGCCGATCGCGCAACCGGTCGCTACCGATTACACGATTTGGCGCAGCGCGTTTTCCTCGTCCACAACGAGTGTGCTCGCGCATCGGACCAATGCATCGGCAGAGCGGCAGTTGGTTTGGGTTGGTCGCGCGGGGAATCGCATTGGCCTTGTCGGAGGCGTCGATGGCAACGGCCAGTTCCAACCGGCGCCCTCGCCTGACGGACGCCACATTGCCGTCCAACGTTCGTCGCAAGGCGTCCCGCACACGTGGATTTTCGATAATGGCCGTGATGTGCCGATTCGTCTTCGTGAGGGAGTTACACCCGACGCCAGAGCTGTGTGGACGCCCGACGGCAAGCGGATCGCGTTTCTGACCACGATTCAAGGCCCGCAAGCGCTCGTCGAGAAATCGCTGACGGGGAGCGCGAGAAACGAAAGAACGCTGGCTGAAGGCGGCACTGGTCTAACGCCTCTCGATTACTCCGAAGATGGGCGCTACTTCCTGTATTCCAGGTCGGACGAGAAAACCGGATGGGATATTTGGGCACTTCCGCTCACCGGCGATGGCAAACCGTTTCCGGTTTTGCAGACTTCTTCCGACGAACAGCTCGGGCAGCTTTCGCGCGATGGGAAATGGATCGCGTATCAATCGAATGAATCGGGTAGGACAGAAGTCTACATCCGCCCATTTTTGCGAGAGGGCGCGACGGTTTCCATCTCGACCGGCGGAGGGATCGCCCCCCGCTGGCGTCGCGACGGCAAGGAGTTATTCTACGTCGCTGCGGATGGAACGATCATGTCGGTCGCGCTGAGTACCTCCGCCGATGGCCAAACGATCCAGGCGGGTGCGCCATCAAAGCTATTTCGCGTGCCGATCGTGGGAGGAGGGTCGATGCTGATCGGGGGGAATCAGCAGTACGCTGTGGCGCCGGATGGTCAACGGTTCCTGATCAACATGACTATCAGTGAGGCAAACGCACCGATCACGATCGTGCTCAATTGGATGGCGGCACTCAAGAGATGAGGGGCTCCGTTGATCTTCCGAGGCGAGGGTGGCAAGAGTCGGACTCCCGTGAAACGCCGTTCCATGAAAATGGGCTCCGCCCGGCGGTAGTAGTTGACTACGCACGGCGCCGCCAAACTGCAAATATGGGACTGCTCAACGCTCGTGCCCGCTCCGAGCGGATCGTCGGCGACTCGTAAAATGGCCCGAAACGGCGTTTTGAGAAGTTTCAGACGGACCGCCGATAATGGGTCACATCAGGCAGCTTTCCCAGAATCAGACTTGGGGACAGCGCCGTCGGATTTCAGCTCTACGGATAGCGCGTTACACGATCAAGTGTTGCGAAGCCCGCAGTTTACTCGTTTTGGCGAAACCGGGGCATGTGGGTGTGAATCTAAGAGCTGTAACTCAGCTGAGGGGACGTACATGACGAGCAATACTGCGACCGCCCTTATCACCGGAGGAACCAGCGGAATCGGGCGTGCAACAGCCAATAAGCTGGCCGAGCTTGGTATCCATGTTTTAGTGGTGGGGCGCAATGCCGAGCGCGGGAACAAGACCGTCGACGAAATTCGCGCAGCAGGAGGCAAGGCAGATTTCATTTCCGCCGATCTTCAGGACGCAGCCGGCGCGCGCACTGTGGCGAAAAAAGCGATCGAGCTCGGAAATGGCGGTGTCGATATTTTGATCAATAATGCAGGAATCTTTCCGTTCGGGCCCACGCATGAAATGACCGAAGCACAGTTTGACCGCGTTTTTTCCATAAATGTGAAAGTGCCATATTTCCTTGTGGCGGAACTTGCTCCCTTGATGGCGAAAAGAGGCAAAGGCGCGATCGTGAACGTGTCCACCATGGCCGCTGATTATGGGGTACCCGGGATGAGCCTCTACGGTTCGAGCAAGGCCGCCATCAATCTGTTAACAAAAACATGGGCTGCGGAATATGGACCGCGCGGTGTTCGCGTCAACGCCGTGAGTCCAGGGCCCACGCGCACGGAAGGCACGGAAGCGATGGGTGAGGGTCTCGAGCAACTGGCTGCCCAGGGACCTGCGGGCCGTCCAGCCAAAGCCGACGAGATCGCCGAGGCGATTGTCTTCTTGGCGTCGGACCGTGCCAGTTTCATTTATGGAGCAAAGCTCGCCGTAGACGGAGGGCGAACCGCCGTCTGAACGGACTGCCGCAACGACCCTCAATGCCCCTGCTGGTTACTAGCGCGTCGGGAGCCAATGGGAACGGATTCGGCGCGCTGCTCACCTTTGAATCGGAAGGCAGCCTGCGCGGAACCTTAATTGATGACGATCGCATCGCCGATCCGCGCGGGCTTGCCCGCCCGCGCCCGCCTCCACGATTCGAGTCGCGGTCGCGTCCGCCGAGTCAAATTCGGCTCGTTTGCGAGCCCATCGGGCCTACGGAGCGCCTTCATCGATCCACTTCTTAAAAATCGCGATCTCTTCAGCTTTGAGCGGTCCCGTCGGCGGCATCCGGTCCCATAGCAACCATCTCATTTCCCAGGGAAAAGGTAGCGTTGCTGCCTTGAGTGTATCGGCTGGGTGAACAGAACACCTTGAGCATAGGGGTACTTTACAGAATTCCACGATGGACCCGCTCAGCGAAGCAGCGGTTTGTCGAGCGAATCCCAGTTATACGCCGCGGCGACGCGCGCTTCGATTTCGTGGATGACCGCGCCGGCGTTGTCAGTGTTGGTCATGACGGCGACGCCGTACCCTTTCCGAACATGGCCCAACAAGTCGCAGTTGAATCCCCAGTTCCCGCCGCTGTGGGTGAAATACCAGCCTTCGCCCCGCTTTTCGATCTCGAGTCCGACCGCGAACAGGCCGACACCGACCGGCGCGACCATTGCCATCGCGGATTGCTGGGAAAGGACCGAGCCTTGGGGACCCCGCACCGCGCGCTGTACTTCAATAATGAAGCGCGCCAGGTCGCTGGGCGTGGTCCATAATCTGGCGGCGGCCTGTTCGGGATAGACGTGCCATTTCGCGCCCATCGATTTTCCCTGTCCATTGTGGGCGCGGGCCGTGCGCGCGGCGCGATCGCCGGTGGGCGGCTGCTCATACGAGCTGTCGCGCATTTCCAGCGGATCGAGCACCAGCGACCGCATCATTTCCGCGAAGGGCTGATGCGTCACATCGCCGAGCGCGAGCTGCATGATTTCGACTCCGCCGCCCGAATATTTATACGCCTGATACGGAGGACGCGCAAATAGCACCGGGCCGGTAATCGACGGTTTCTCGCCGTTCAGGAGTTGCACCAGCGTGGGACGCGGCGCGGAAGGATCGTAGCCCGGGAATCCGAAACCGTCATCGGCTCCGGAAGTGTGGCTCATGAGCGAGCGCGGCGTCACGGCCGGATAGCCGTTATTTGAAACGTGCCAGGATTTGAGAATGGTGTTGATGTCGTCGTCGAGCGAGAAGCGCCCCTGCTCGATCAGCTTGAGCGCGGCCATCGCCGTGATCGGCTTGCTGATGGAGGCGGCCTGGAAAAGCGTCGTGGGTTCCGCCGGCTGGTTCGTTTCGACATCGGCGACTCCGTATGCCTTGGCCCAGTCAATCTTGAAGTCGCGCACGACGGCGATGCTCACGCCGGGGACGTGGAATTGATGCATGATCTCGGCCAGCGTGTAACCGTCGAGCCCCTGATGATTCGGGGTCTGTGGCGCTTCGATGCGGGCGATAATGGCGGCGGGGTCCTGTGCGACGGCCGAGGCGGCGACCAGTGCGATGGAAATGAGCCAAAGCGGTTTTCGCATCTATACCGTCTATTTAAGATTGGGATGACGCGATGGTTGTTGACCCACGACGTGGCGGGATGATTGATCTCAAGGTGGACGCCGATGGAGTAGCCGCACCGGCGAGTACAGTGGCCTCAAAATGCGGCGACTTTGTATCGCCGAGGGCGAAGGTCCTCCCTTGTTTTTCGGGCAAACCCTGTCGTGAGGAAGGCAAGCCCATGAGCATCGCGGACGTCTTGCCGGCAGCGGTTCTCGACGTTGGCTCGCGAATCGCGCTAAACAGCTACCGATAACGCGAGATAACGTTCAAATGCGGTTTTCTCCATCTTTCGTCATCACTCGGCGGTCAGGACGAGCCGCACGTTGACGAACTGATTGGGAAAGAGGGCGTGGTCTTTATTATCGAACACGGCCTTGAGTTTGACGGTCCCAGTTGCCTGGTCAATTTGATTGTCGACTCCAGTCAGGCGGCCGATTGCGAATCTCTTTTTCATATCGCGGTCCCATGCCTCGGTGGGCAAAGATGCGCCAGCTTTCAACGCCAAGAGCACCTTAGGAAGCTGGTCCTCAGCAACATTGAAAAGAACCGAGATGGGTTGGAGTTGGTTGATGACCACGATGGTATCGCCAGGATGAACGATATTGCCGGGATCGATGCGCAGCAGTCCGGCGACGCCAGTAATCGGCGAAACGATCTGGGTGTAAGCCAACCGGCGTTTCGCGTCATCCACCTTGGCCTGGTCGGTCTTTAGATTGCCCTCGATCTGTGCGAGTTTGGCCTCGAATGCCTGGGTTGGAGTCGTAGGCTTGGCGAACTGGGCCTCGGCGAGTTGCGCCTGATCCTGTGCGAGTTGGCCCTCTGCTTCGGTGAGTTCGAGTTGATAGGCGGTCGGATCGATCGACGCCAGTGCCTGTCCGGTTTGCACCAGATCTCCTTCCTTAAAACTCACGGACAACAACTGCCCTTCGACCCGCGGCTGGATTGTCACAGTGTAGGCTGCGACGTAACCAAGAGCCATAATAAAATTCGTCTTTGCTGCCTGTTGCGACTCAGCCGCTTGCTTCGCAACGCCCGGTTTCGCTGAAGCAGCGAGGCCCTGCGGACTCTCGCCAGTGCTTTTGAATGCCCCAACGTCGTCGTGACGATCTGCGCATCGGAAGTCACCGCTGACCCCTGTGGCTGGACCCTCGGCCTCGCCGCGGCGCTTATGTATACAACCGGCGATGCCAATACTACAATCGCCGTAACCGCCCGTTGACTTAACCCGTGCGAGGAACCTTTTCCATCGAGGATGCGATGAATACGTTTCTCCGCACGACCATAGCGGGACATCGGCACGCCGAGCCAACTCGCCCGGCGAACTCCTCGGCGCATAAAGTCGAGCAGAACTTCAGCATAGAAAGCCCGATCCGTTGTCACGGCTAACACCGCATCATCGCTCGCCTCTTCGGCGATCCGTATGATGCGGTGGAGAAGAACCCAGCTTAAAGGGCTGTGCCAGAGTAGCGCCCGATGGACCGCCGAGAGCAACTGCACCGCAGGACCGTGCCGGCGAATGTGCGATTGCTCGTGCGCCACGACCGCCTCCAGTTTTGCAGCGCCCCATTGATTCCAATCGACGGGAAGCACGATTACCGGCCGCACGATTCCGAGGGTCACGGGAGCCTGCAGGGAGTCCGATTCGCGAATGTCAACTCCCTCGGCCGTTCGTCCAGTCGATCGACTGGCACTCCGCAAACGCAGGCTCATGACCAGCCCAACAGCGATGCGCAGCAAGAGTGCCAGCGCGACAAGAGTGTAAACAACGAGTGTGGTTGCCACCCAATTCACGGGCTTCTCAACGGCAGTGGGGCTTCGCCCGTTGGCAGCCTGCCCCATCATTGCGCTGGACGCGGAAGAGCGGGCATCCCCATCGATAACTGCGGTTCTCCGTTGAAACGGCATCTTTCTCACCACTGCAATCGGCACATGGGGTAGGGCGACGGTGAGCGCGGGAATCGCAAACGAACCAACCAGAATCGCGGTCCACGCGGCCAGACGAGTGTAGGAATCCTTCACCCGAAACAAAAAAAGCAGCAGCGCACCGCTCAGGATGAGAATCGAAGAGCGTAGCGCCCAATCCGAGAGAAAGTAGATGGCAGTCATGGCCTGTTCTCCCTGCGTGTTGCGATCTTTTCGGCGAGCCGTCGCAACTGTTTCGGCTCTATCACCTGGTTGTCAACCAATCCGACCAGCAACTCCTCGACCGACCCGCCGCAGAAACGATCGATGAGTTGATGCACCGCCCGCACGGCTACATTGCGCTTCGTTTCCGCTGCGCGATAAACAAACGTTCGGCCGTCGACGATATGAGTCACAAATTTCTTTTCTTCCAGTTTTCGCAGGACGGTGCGAACGGTTGAGTCCTTTAGTACCCGCCGAGGCGCGATGCCTTCGCGGCAGCTTTCCGCCGTACAGTCCGGATGCGTCCAGACAAAATCCATGATGAGCTGCTCAAGCGGCGTGAGGGATGCTGGTCGTTTCTTTGCGTTAAACATTCTACCGCTACAAAATATAACAGATGATCGCGGCGGCGTCCACCCTGTCCTTTGGCCACTTAAAATCTATACCTGGATCGAACTGCCGATATCACCACACATCAGGCCCGTGTCGGGTGGCACCGGTGTCGGGACCTCGCAGCGTGCTTGATTGCAAGGTGCTTGATGATTTCGTAGGGCGCGGCCTCCATGCGAGAAACGCCGGATTCATTCTTGGTAAAATCGCATACAAAGAAAATAATGGGTCGGTACTTTATGTTTTAGCCCCTTTATGATCATTATGCTCCGTCGAATTTTGCAGTTCCGAATCGGATTTCTTTTTCTCCTGCTTACCCCGCCTGCACTCTTCGGCCAGATGAGGATTGAATCCCAGCGAACGGCTGACACAGTCATTCTTAGCGGCGCGATCAGTCCCAGAGTGCGGCACGCCGACGACCGCGGACTGATGGAGCCCGCACGCACGCTGTCTCATATGACGCTGGTCTTCAAGAGGAGCGCCGAGCAGCGTGCGGAACTCAATCGGCTTCTGGCGGAATTGCAAGACACTTCGTCTCCGAACTATCACAAGTGGCTCACGCCAGAAGAGTTTGGCGAGCGTTTCGGCGCGGGCCGCGCAAATCTTCAGGAGGCCGCCGATTGGCTACGATCGCAAGGCTTTGCGGTGGAATCCACGGCGCGTGGACACGGGTGGATCGTCTTTAGCGGCACGGTTGCGCAGGTAGAAAACGCATTCCACACCGAGATTCATCGTTATCAGGTGGGATCGAAGGCGCATTTTGCGGCCGCCGCCGCGCCATCCATACCGGCGAGGTTTGAAAAGTTCGTAAGCACGATCCGCGGCCTGGACGATTTTTATCTGGAACCCTCGAAGCGGCCGATACCGCAGTTCACGGGTACGGATGGGAGCCACGCTCTCGCGCCGGGAGACCTCGCGCGGATCTACGACTTTCAACCGGGCGGTGAAGGACAGACGATCGTGGTCATCGGAGAATCCGACGTCGACCTGACGGATCTTCGCTTGTTCCGAAGCACCTTTCAATTGCCGCCGAACGATCCGCAAATGATCTTAGCGGGGGATGACCCGGGAACGGCCACGAACGGCGCACTTCTAGAGGCCGACGCCGATCTGGAATGGGCCGGTGCGGTGGCGCCCTCGGCGACCATCGAATACGCTTACGCTACCGATGCGTTCGTCGCCGCACAGTACGCAATAGATCAAAACCTGGCTCCGATCCTTACCTTTAGTTTTCTCGAATGCGAGCCGAACATCTCGCAGGGTGACGCGACAGCCATTCAGGATCTCGCGCAGCAAGGGAATGCTCAAGGAATCACCTGGATCGCCGCCTCCGGTGACGCCGGCGCGGCCGCCTGCGACCAAGGTACGTCCGTCGCGACCAATGGGTTGGCGGTCGCCTTCCCGGCGTCTCTTCCGGAAGTGACGGGAGTGGGCGGAACAGAATTTAACGAATCGCCCGCAGACTGGAACACGGTCAATTCCCCTAACCTAACCTCTGTTTTCGGCTACCTTCCCGAGATCGCCTGGAATGACTCGGCCTTGTCCATGGGGCTGCTCGCGAGCGGTGGCGGAGCAAGCATACTCTTTCCAAAACCCTCATGGCAGACTGGCCTCGGTGTGCCTGCCGATGGTGCAAGGGATGTACCGGACCTGGCGTTCACCGCATCGCCGACACACGATCCTTATATCGTGATCAGCGGCGGTCAGACTTACGGCGCGGGCGGCACCTCATTGGCAGCGCCAGTCTTTGCCGGCATGCTGGCGTTGGTGGAGCCAGGCGAAGACGGTCTGCCTCCGTCGGCTTTCGGAAACATCAACCCGGACCTTTACGTACTGGCGAGCTCGCCGTTCGCAAACGAGTATTTCCACGACATCCTCAGCGGAAACAATTCGGTGCCTTGTTCTGCCGGCACCCAGGATTGCACAAATGGGACCCTCGGCTACAACGCCGGCCCTGGGTACGATCTTGTCACGGGGCTCGGCTCCATTGATGTTTCGCTCTTTAACTACCCTTTTCCGCTCGAAACGATTACGACCCTTACGGTCTCGGCAACGCAGGTTGCCGAAGGGGCGCCCGTCACTCTTACGGCCACAGTTCAGGACTATGCCGGAACCGTTCCGTCAGGGTCTGTGACCTTCGTGGATAATGGCGGCTCTGTTTTGAACGATGGTGGAACCACTCTCAATGCCTCCGGAACGGTCAGTATAACCGCTCTGCTCGAAAACGGCACTCATTCGATCGTCGCGGCATTCTCGCCGCCGTTCTATGGCTCCCGGTTCGCTAAATCGGCTTCGGCGCCCGTTACCGTGGTGGTCGTCCCGGCTCCTCCCAATGCGCCTACCTTGGATGCTCCGGCCAGCAGCGCGACCAATGTCTCCGTCGGCGTGGAACTTGCGTGGAGTTCGGTTCCCTTCGCCAACTCATACGACGTGTATCTCGGCACCACTCTGTCTCCGCCTTTTTGGGGAAACGTCACGGGCACGCAATTCTACCCCGGCGTGCTGGCGCCGAACACAACCTATTACTGGAAAGTTGCGGCGCGAAACGGTGCTGGGGCGACAGCTTCTCCAGTGTGGTCATTTACGACCACGCTGCTGCTTTATACCACCTCTACAATCGCCGGATCGAGTTCCCCGGGCGTCTCGCCGGACGGTGTTCCCGCGGTGACGGCTTATTTGTCCGGCCCGGCGGACGTCGCGTTGGATAGCAAAGGTAATATTTACGTGGCGGAAGCAGGGAACAACCGAGTTCGGATGATCAACAAAGCCGGCGTCCTCTCGACCGTTGCCGGAGGCGGTTCCGGCGGTGATGGCGGAGCTGCCACGTCGGCAAGTTTGAACAACCCGGTGGGACTGGCAATCGACGGCCAAGGCAACCTGTACATTTCCGAATCCACTCGGATTCGGATGGTGTCATCCGCAGGTATCATCAGCACGATCGCCGGCGGTGCCACCGCAGGGTATAGCGGTGATGGCGGGCCGGCTGTGAACGCTCAGCTATCCGGGCCGCAAGGTCTGGCGCTTGATTCGAAAGGCAACATTTATTTTGCGGACGGCTGTGTTCGCGAGATCTCACAGGGCATAATATCAACCTTCGCAGGACAGTGCACGTCATACGGGACTAACTTCACCTCCAACGGCCCCGTTGGAGACGGAGGACCAGCCACTAGCGCGAGTCTAAACGCGTGGGGCGTGGCTGTAGACGCGGCAGACAATGTGTATATTGCCGACTTTGGAAACTGCCGTGTTCGCGAGGTATCGAACGGGATCATCACGACGGTCGTTGGCTTCGCCAGCCAACTCCCCGGTTGTGGCGGAGGAGGAACTCCGATCGCCGATTTTCGGCCGACACGGCTAACGTTCGACTCGACCGGCGTACTTTACTTCGTCGATAGCCAAGTCGAAGAGGATGGGCAAGTCCTCGGCTACAGAATTGTGAAAGTGGTTGCCGGTTCCCCGACAGTAATCGCCGGCGGCTTCAATCTCACTTACCAGGGAGATGGAGACCCCGCGACGAGCACAATCGTAATCGGCGCCGGAGGCTTAACCGTGGATTTTTCGGGAAAGGTCTATTTTACCGAGAACTATTACAATTCCATTCCTGGCCTCAACGATTACAATAGCGAACGCCTCCGGATGCTCACCCCTTCACTCAGTTACACGCCTCCGGCTCCAGCCATTACCTCCGGCGGAATACAGAATAGCGCCAGCTTCGCGCCTGCTCCGGTGGCTCCGGGCAGCATCACGACCATCTACGGAAGCTTTGGATTCGGCTCGCTCGCGCAGGCGGGCGGAGCGCCCCTACCGACCTCTCTCACTGGCCTTTCGATCCAGATGCAGTCTGGAATCAGCGCGCCCCTGTTCTACACTTCCGCCGGAGCTGTCACCATCCAAGTACCCTGGGAGCTGGCGGGACAATCTTCAGTACCGATCCGCGCCGTTCTGAACGGCAACAGCGGGCCCAGCCAAACGCTGCTCTTGGCTCCTTTCGCTCCGGGGATCTTCACTGCCGACAGCTATGGAGCGGTCGTGAACTCGTCCGGCCAATTGCTGGCCTCCGATCATCCGGCTACAGCGGGAGACTGGATTCAAATCTATTGTACGGGACTAGGGCCAGTGACGAACGCTCCAGCCAGCGGGAGCGCGGCGTCGAGCACGACCCTGTCGTCAACGATCGAGACACCGATCGTTAAGATCGGTGGAGTGCCGGCCATGGTGGCCTTCTCTGGACTCTCCCCGGGCACGGTTGGCGAGTATCAAGTCAATGTCCAAGTTCCGGCGGGGGTCACGGCGGGAAACGACGTGCCACTGGTCCTCTCGATCGGCGGGGTTACTTCAAACACCGTCATGATTGCGCTGCGATAACAGGGAGCGCGACGAAAGACGCTAACCGTCGTAGGTGATAATGTTGCACATCTTGCAGTTGGGTAGTCCGGTTTGGGAGTTCCCTGTCTACTTGACTGCGCTGCGCAACTTCCGGATTGGCTAATCCGACCGGACTCTCGTCGGCTCCTAACTTCGAAAACGCACCACCGGCAATACGGCTATGACGCTGCGCCCTCAATCGCTTGTGGAGGGAGGACACGCGTGAGCCGGCGAAAATCTAGGCAGCTCGAAGGACGCGCACCGTTTTCACGATCGCGCCGATCGCAGCACCGAATCGAACCGCCGCCTTTTGTAAGGACCGCTGCGTGCACATCTTTTCAGGAGCCGCCACACGCTCCGGCCGGACCCCAACACCGACGACATATCCCATGATCCACTTCCTCCCGGGCAGGGCGTCGACGACTTTCAGCTGCCACGGCGCTTGGATTGGCCCGTTCGTATCGAACACGGCATCGAAAGCCTTGTGCGCATTCAGTTGGAGGAACTGCGTCACGCGCGTTGGAAATTCGCGCCGTCGTTGCACTCGGTTGAGGATCAAGTCAGTGACCTTCCCGGCGCGAAGCGGAACCGTCAATATATTTGCCGCTGCCACCGCATCCTGAATAGCCAGATTGATTCCCACGCCCCCGGCAGGCGACATCGCGTGCGCCGCATCGCCGATGCAGAGCAGACCGGGACGATGCCATCGGCGTAGCCGGTTGATCTGCACCGTCAGCAATTTGATCTGATCCCAATCTTCGATTTCGCCCACGCGATCGCGCAGGTACGGTGCGATTTGGGCGATATTTTGACGAAATGCGTCGAGACCTTCCGCTTTGATGTGCTCAAGCGTGCCTTTCCGGATGATCAGCCCAGCCTGAAAATAATCGCCCCGGTTGATCAGAATCAGAGCCTTGCCGTAATTGATGTTGCCCAATACCTGTTGTGGGTCGTGAGGCTGACGCGAAATTCGAAACCACAGCACATCAATGGGAACGCCGAACTCTTGCACGGAGAGTCGCGCGGACTGCCGCATCGTGGAGTGCCTACCGTCGCAGGCAACCACCAGGTCCGTTTCGATCTGTAAAGAGCCAGCAGAGGATCGTGCCTCTACACCAGCGATTCGGTGGCCGTCGCGAATCAGTCCAGTGCCCTCGTGCTGCATCCGAAGCTCGAAGCCATCGAAGCGTCTCGCGCGGTCGGATAGGAAGTTCAAAAAATCCCATTGCGGCATCAGCGCGACAAATTTGCAACGCGTGGGTAGGAACCGAAAATCGGCGGCGTCAAAGTTGAAATCGCCGATGCGCGCGCTTATCGATGTTATTCGCTGGTGCGGAAGTTGAAGCAAGCCGTCGAGTAACCCCAGTTGGTGCATTATGTCAAGGGTAGACGGGTGCACGGTATCACCACGAAAATCCCGGAAAAAGTCTCCGTGCTTTTCGAGGACCGTTACTCGTATGCCTGCGCGCGCCAGTAAATAGCCGAGCATGACGCCGGCTGGTCCGCCTCCGACGACACAACAACCGGTTCTCAACGATTGCATGTAGGCCTCCGCCGATTAGACTCGGAGCACTCGCTGAGATTGCTGCACTTTTCCATAACAATCTTGATAATATGATGCTCAGAAGAGCTCGTAGACATTCTGCAGGACCGATGCGCGCAAAAGGTGCAGCCGATTTTGCCCGCGCGTACCCGCGCCTATAGGCATGCCTCCGCGCGAAACCCCTGTCCAAGGAAATACGTTTCGAATCGGCGAGATGATTCTGTTCAATGCGCGGCGCGTCGCCTGCTGATGTAGAACCAGCAAACCAGGCTCAGCCCCATCAACCCTAAAAGCAGCGTCCCCGGAACCGGCGTCGAGGGCGGAGCGGCTGTGGCCACCGCTCCCGCCGCAGTGAAGAAATTCGCGACCGTGTAACCCGGGCTCGATGGAACATAGGCCACCTGCACGCTCGCGAGCACTCGCGTCGGATCGGGCGCCAGGTTGACCCCGTAGATGTACGCGCCTCCCGGAGCGTCCGGCACCTGGTATCCGCTGCTCGGGAAACGGTAGGCTGCCTGGCGCGCCATGGCCGGTGTGAGCGCGAAATAGGTTCCCGCCGCGCTTGCCGCCGTACTACTCGGATTCCCGCTGTACCAATCCGGCAATGTGACACCCGTCAATACTCCCGGCGAGCCGGTCGTGTAATTCAGCGTGATAGTGAGGGTTGAGTTCCCGCTTCCGCCGGAACCGAAAATCGCGAACTGCGAATACATGTTGTTCGGCACACTGAAGGTGAAATTCCCGGAGGCGCTCGATCGGATCACCGTATTCGTGCCGGTCGGCGTTGTATTCGTGAATCCCAGTTGCACGTCGTAAAGTCTCGGACCACTCGCCGGGTAAAGGCCGTTGTCATTGATCCCTACCGGCGCCGGGTTAGTCAAGCCCTGGCTTGTCGCCAGCTGGTTTGCCGCGCTCTGCGTCACCAGCCAATTGTCGACGCTGCCGCCTGGCGTCGAATTATCGTAGGAAATGGTTGGAGTCGTGAAACTTCCGCTGTAACGTAGCACGTTATCCGCATTGAAACTAGATGCGAGACTGACCTGAACCCCCGAAGCATAGGCAAGTCCGCTGGATCCAAAAATTACGACGGCTGCCGCAGCCGGCGCTAAGAGTGTTCGGAACTCTCTGGGCGATCTGAACATCCCTGTTTGTCCTCTTTCCCCCGGTCAAATGATTACCCGGTGATTCTTAAGGGATAATAACATTACTGCACGCTTTGTGTCCGGCCTGGGAATTTGTCATATCACAAATCGAAGACAAACAAGAAACGTTTCGGGCGAGCGGCCATTTGCTTGTCTCGTTTGTCTTAAACGTTAGGAAGGCAGCAAACGGCGCAGGACGGGATAGGCCAACCGGGCGAAATCCACGGCACTCACGGTCGCTTCGTTCTCGCGTCCTGCCGCGCTCCAAACCACGATCCGGACTAGCGCCGTATCCGTGCGATGGTCTCGGAACGCGTCGGGAATCAACCAGAACTTCGACTCCCATTCACCCGCCAGAACTCTGCGGGGCGTCTGATACCAGTAGATGACCACGGCGCGCTGCCCCAGACTTGATGTCACCAGATACCGATTGGCGGGGATGGAACCCGCCGCCGTGTCGATGTGGATCCTGGCGATATCGTCGACCACCCATCCCGATCCAGGTAGGCACACCTGAGGCGAGTGAGGCTGGGTCTTTCCTCCGCGCTGCGATTGAAACCAGGCGACGAAAAAATCCAGGCCCGACGGCATCTTCGGACTCTGATAAATCCGCTCCAGCAGCCGGTCCGCTCCGAGCTGGGCCCTCACCGCGGGATCCACCGGCTGATCCGCAATTCTGCTCCAGGTTCCCACCCGCGTTGGAAAACCGGCGAGGTCGGCTAACGCCGGAAGATGCTCGGCGGAGAGGCCATAACTGACGACAAGAGCTTGCGTCGCCAGGATCACGGGAACCGTCAGCCACAGGAATTCACGCATGCGCAACCGATCCGGCAAGTTTGTCCCAAAGCGCGCGAACGGACGGGAAGGTAGCGACACAGGCGATGAATATGGCCGCACCCAGAAGCATGTGCGGACGTCCCTCCGCCAAATTCGGCGAGTAGGCTGATACAGCGACGCGCACTGCATTCGCGATGATGGCCACGGGAATCGCCCACAGCAACAGCGCGATTCGCATCCATGGTCTGGCGTCCGCCAGGTACGCGAAGACCAGGCTCGTGAATCCCAACGGCAACAGGTACCGGATCCCATTGCAGGCTTCCGCGATGGCGATCTGATGTCCGTTCACGTCAAGAATATTTCCCGCCCGCAGCACCGCGGCACCGCTCACCATCAGCATACCCGCCGCCATCCGGCTCGCCAACAACTGCAGCGGCAGAGTGAGTTGGTTATAAAGGATCGCCAATTTCGGCAGCATGAAAAGCGTGAGCAGGAGCGGAAAACGCCAGCATTTGAGCAGCGGAACGCCACCCAGGCACATGACGATTCCGGCGACCGAACAGAGCAACGCCGCCGAACCGGCAAAGAGACCCGCACCAATCGCGCCAATCACCTGAAGACACACGCCCAGCATCAATAACACCAGGCCCCACGCCGAGGGCTGAATCGGTACCCGGCCCCACTGTTCGCGCTCCCGCCAGATGATGAAGCCGATGACCACCGGGACCAGGAACGCGTGACCCATGTCCTCATCGTTGCTCCACTGATCGATCATGCCGGCGATCACGTGACGGTAGCAAACCAGCAGCGCCGCGCACGTCGCGATAAGAAGCCATCGTTTCTGAGACTTCTTGAACATCAGACCGTCATCAGTCTAGCAGGATCGCCAGGGTTGACGGATGGAATCTCAAAGGCGCCCGCGTGCACTGTTCGATGCATCGACTGGCCCGCGACCGTCAGGGCTGCGCCGCATGTCGCGCCGTAGCAGCCGCGCGCGGTGTATGCGACCATAAGCACGTGCCGGAGGCACTGGCGCAGCTCTTGTTGGCCGAAAAAACTGAACTTATTTCTATCGCGGCAACATTATCAGATGGCGGGGGACCACGAGCCGGCGATCCACGAGTACCGGCACGCGCTGGCGCTGAAGCGCAGAATCAGCCGGCGCGCGAGTCGCTGGAACCAATTAGACGGTAATGGCGAGGATCGGTGTCAACGCGCTGTATCTGATTCCGGGCGGGGTCGGCGGAACCGAGATTTACCTGCGGGAGTTGCTGGCCGGCCTGGCGAGGCTCGATCGGGAAAACGAGTATTTCATTTTTCGCAATCTGGAAACGGGCGAGGATCTGGTTCCACGCAGCGCGAATTTCCACGACAAGCCACAGTTCGTGCGGTCGCGGTTCCGTCCGGCACGCATCTTATGGGAACAGATGGTCTTGCCGCTGGAGGCGTCGCGCTACCGGCTGGATGTTTTGTTCAACCCGGGTTTTACCGCGCCGATCTTCGCATCGTGCCGGTCCGTCACCGTGTTTCACGATTTGCAGCATAAACGTCATCCCGAGCATTTCCGCTGGTTCGATCTACCGTTCTGGAATCTGTTGTTGTGGGCGGCGGCGAAGACATCGCAGCAACTGATCGCGAACTCGGAGTCGACGCGCGCCGACATTGAAGCGTTTTATCCGTTTATGCATGACCGGGTACGCGTGGTTCCCTTAGGAGTTGAGCCGGCGTTTTTTTCCCTCGACCGGTCCCAAATCGAAAATTTCGTCCTGTGCGTTTCGACCCTGCATCCGCACAAAAACCTGGAGCGGCTGATTCGCGCCTACGCAGCATGGAACAGCGAAACCCGGCTGGTGCTGGCGGGTATGCGCGGATTCCAGACGTCGCGGATCGAGGCTCTGATTTCCAAGCTCGGGCTCAGCGAGCGGGTGCGAATCACCGGGTGGATTCCGCGGAAGGATCTGCTCAGTCTTTACCGGCGCGCGCAGGCCTTTGTTTACCCCTCGACATTCGAGGGTTTCGGGATTCCGGTGCTGGAGGCGTTGGCGGCAGGGATTCCGGTGGCCTGTTCGCAGATTGCTCCTTTGCGCGATGTGGCCGCGGACGCGGCGCTGTACTTCGATCCATCAAGCGAAGAAGAGATTTCGCGGGCGCTCGCACGGATTTCCGGCGACGAAGCGCTCCGCCGGCGACTTGCCGTCGAAGGGCCGCCGCGGGCGAGGCTGTTTAGTTGGGAGCAAACGGCGTGGCTCACGCGAGGCATCTTGCTTACGGACTTGCGCGAAGCATCTCGCCCAAGCGATTGAGTATCGGAGCCTGGACCGGAAGGATTGGGAGTGAGATGCCGCGTATTAGCAGACAGGCTGTGTCGCGCGGCATGGTGTTTCAGATTCTCGGCTTTGCGACGGGCCGTTGTTCGAGTCCGAGAACCGCTGCTGCGCTTCGCTTTACAGTACTTCCGGGGATCTCCGTGCGCGCGCCGGCCATGCGCCGCCTTCAGGCTCCAGTCTGCGCGGCCGTATTACCATGCAAGGCCGCGATGAGCGCAGTGCCGTTCGGGCTATGTGGTGGACCCCGTTTTTTGGACAAAAAAGTGACCCTTTCTTAGATGGTGTGGCAGCATTGAAAATGAGGAGAAGACAATGCCGCAAACGAGAAAGAATCATCCCCCGAGCCTGAAGGCCAAAGTGGCCATCGAGGCGATCAAGGGCCAAAAGACCACCGCGCAAATCGCCCAAACCTATGGCGTCCATCCGACTCAAATCGGCTTTTGGAAACGCCAGGCGATCGAGGGCTTGCCCGACGTGTTC
>DATJNW010000035.1:0-18560 GCA_035507655.1 Bryobacteraceae bacterium
TCAGGACACGCGGCCGTGGGCCAAGGCCATTCGTGAAGCCGTTCGCACCAGAAAAATGCCGCCCTGGTTTGCCGATCCCTGCTGCGGCAGGTTTTCGAACGACCGGTCGCTCAGCCAGGCCGAAATCGATACGCTGGCGCAGTGGGTGGATCAGGGCGCTCCCGCAGGTGACCCGCGTGACGCTCCGCCGCCGCGCCAATGGACCGACGGCTGGAACATCCCCAAACCCGACGCCGTTTTCGCCATTCCACCCTTCGACGTTCCCGCCAAACGCGCCGTCGAGTACCAATACTTCATCATTCCAACCCATTTTAAAGAGGATAAATGGGTACAGGCGGTGGAGATCAAGCCGGGCGCCCGCAGGGCGGTTCATCACGTGGTGGTTTATATCCGTGAACCGGGCGATACCTGGACTCACGGTCCCACCAAGAACGATATTTTGGAGGTTTCCGGCCCGGGGACGCCGCCCGAGGTTTGGCCGCCAGGGATGGCGAAGCTGATTCCCGCCGGATCGGACCTGGTGTTCGAAATTCACTACACGCCCGACGGCAAACCGGAACGCGATCAAACGAAAGTGGGGATCATTTTCGCCAAAGCGCCGCCGGCCAAACGGGTTCTGACGTTGCAGATGGACAGCGTCGATTTCGCCATCCCTCCGGGCGATCCGGATTATCGCGTCAGCGTGTGGGGAACGCTGCCCAACGACGCGCTGCTGCTGGGAATGTTCCCGCACATGCACCTGCGCGGGAAAACCTTCGAATTCATGCGCCTGCTTCCCGACGGCACCCCCGATGTGATGCTGCGCGTCGTCCATTACAATTTTTACTGGCAGATCGATTATCATTTGGCCAGGCCGCTGTTGCTCCAGAAAGGAACGCGCCTGGTGTGGACCGCATGGTTCGACAATTCGGCGAACAATCCGCTGAATCCGGACCCGGCCAAAGAAGTGCATTACGGCCATCAGAGCTGGGATGAGATGATGGTCGGGTTTTTCGATGTCGCGGTGGACGCGAATGTCGATAAGAAAATGTTTTTTGTACGCTGAAAGGGTGTCCCGGAAATTCGCGGCAACCGCCTTCAGCCCTTGCAATGGCTACGTGAATCGAATATGAATCGGCGACAGTTCGTACTTTCCGGAATCGCCGCGGCGAGCGCGTTCGCCGCGGATCGAACGATTTCTGTGACGGTGCAGCCGGACCGGCCGATCGGTCCGGTCGCGTCCGATTTTCTGGGACTGGGATATGAAATCTCCTCGGTCGCACGGCCCGGGCTGCTCCATCGCGACAACCGCGTCTACGTGGAGATGGTGCGAAAGCTCAGTCCGCGGGGCGTGATTCGCATCGGCGGAAACACCTCGGATTACTCCCACTATTCGCCTTCAGGCCAGCCGGTTTCTAGCCCCAAGGGAACCATCGTCAACGACGCCGTGCTCAACGATCTGGGTGGTTTTCTCGACGCCACCGGCTGGAAACTGATCTGGGGCTTGAATCTCGGCACCGCATCGGCAGCCGAGGCGATCGCCGAAGCCACAGCGGTTCAGCGCGCGGCGGGAAAAAATCTGCTGGCGCTCGAAATCGGCAATGAGCCGGATCTGTTCGGCCGGGCCAAACATCGCCCGCCGGATTACAGCTACAGCGATTGGCTCGCCGAATACCGGCGCTATAAAAAAAAACTGCGCGCGGCGCTGCCGGGCATTCCCTTCGCCGGTCCGGATGCGGCCGCCAATAATGATTGGGTCACGCGCTTCGCCGCCGATGAAGGCAAGGACGCGGTGCTGCTGACGCATCATTATTATCGCGAGGGCCAGAACCCCTCGAGCACGATTGAAAAACTGCTGGGCGTCGATCCCAAGCTTCAGCCCGAACTCGATCAGTTCCGCGACGCCTCGCGCAGTTGCGGGCTGCCGTACCGGATTTGCGAGGTCAATTCGTTTTCCGGCGGCGGGCGCCCGGGCGTCAGCGATACCATGGCCGGTGCTCTATGGGCGCTGGATTATATGTTCACTCTGGCGGCCAACGGATGCTCCGGCGTGAACATGGAAACGGGCGTGAATCAGCTCGGCTTTATCAGCTCTTATTCGCCGATCGGGGATGACGAACAGGGCCACTATTCCGCGCGGGCCGAATATTTTGGGATGCTCGCGTTCGCACGAGCGGCCCGGGGCCGGATGCTCGGCGTGCAAATGGACCCGGACTCGCCGGAACTGAAGGCCTACGCCACGCAGCCGGAGGCGAAAACGCTGCTGCTCACGCTCATCAATAAAGGACCGGCGGCGGCGTCTTTTTCGATCGACACCCATCACGGCGGACGCGCGTCGCTGCGGCGGTTGACGGCGCCGTCGGTGGACGCCAAATCGGGCTTGACGTTCGGCCAACCGGCCGGGCGTCTGCCGGTGCAGAAAGGCCGACTGGCCGTCGAAGTACCGGGCTACAGCGCCGCGGTGGTCGAAATTCGGTAGGGGCGGACTACTGACTCACACTGCTTCCGAATACCAGATTGCCAGTATGGGAATTGGGAGCTTTCTCGCTTAGACTGAAATCACCTCAAAACCCTCGTTACGACAGACGGGCGACCCTTTCCACTCACCAGGTCGCCCGTCGTTTTTTTGGGTTCAAGGATCGCACTACCGACTCGGCTTCGCGCGAAATACCACGGCACTGGTATTTCGCCGCGACGCGTTCGCCGCTAGCATGGATGGGGAGCGGCGCGTGTACCCGATCATGGCTGTGATTTCCGGTTTTTTGCGCAAGTGGACGGGGAAAACAGCGCCGGCGGCCAACGGAGTCGCAATCCTGTGCCTGCTGAGCGAAGCGGCGGACCGTTCCCTGATCTCGGAAACCTCGCGCCGGAACGGCTGGAACGTCTCTCTCGCCGGCGATCTCGAACAGGCGCAGCGGCTGCTCGCGCGCACCGATTTTCAAATCGTGCTGTTCGACCGCGATATGGCCGGCGAAGGATGGCGCCAAGCCATCACCCGCCTGGTGATGTCCTCGGGCGCGCCCAGTATTCTGTTGATTTCCAAAGTTTTCGACGATTATCTGTGGAACGAAGTGGTGCGCAACGGCGGCTACGATGTGCTGACCAAGCCACTGCAAGAACGGGATGTGGCGCGCGCGGTCAAACTGGCGTGGTCCTATTGGATGAGCGCGAATCGCCGTGCCCTGTCGCCGCGGGCGTGAAGCCGGAAACCGTTTTCCAGCATAACGGTGGTCTAACAGGGTGCTGAAAAAGGGGACAGACTACTCTGTCCCCGCCCGTAAGTTATTCATGCCGTGTGCGACCATGGCCGCGGACAGAGCGGTCTGTCCCCTTTCTCAGCATCCTGCTAAGCCGCCCGGTTTGTGCGGTTTCGCGCAGTCCTCGCCGGCTCATACCTGATACAATCCATAAAAATACCGACTCTCTGGTATGTGAGCTATCGCTGCCCGCAGGCTATAGTGTCGAGTGAGACGTCGTGACGAAGGTGAGTGACTTGACGGGGTTTTGATGAAAGCTAGTCGCATGATTTCAGGCGTGGATCTGGATCGGCTGCGGGCCCTTGATGGCTGCACCATCTCCAACGCCGTTGAAAGGTTGAAAGTCCGTTTGCGCAATGAAGGATTCATCGCTGGCGCGGTTCGCTGCCGTTTCGCCAATCTGCCGCCGATGGTCGGCTACGCGGTGACGGGGCGCATTCGCAGCTCGGTCCCGCCGATGCACGGCCGCTGCTATTACGATCGCATGGATTTCTGGCGTTACGTCGCGACCATTCCGGCCCCGCGCGTTCTGGTCTTGCAGGACGTCGATCCCCATCCCGGCTTGGGCGCGTTTGTGGGCGAAATGCACGCCACCATCGGCCAGGCGCTCAGCTGCGCCGGCTATGTGACCAACGGCGCGGTGCGCGATCTGCCGGCGGTTCGGGCGTTGGGATTCCAGCTTTTTTCCGGCTGTGTCAGCGTATCCCACGCCTACGCGCATCTGGTCGATTTCGGCGACGCGGTGGAAATCGGAGGCCTCCGAATTTCGCCGGGCGATCTGCTGCATGGCGATCTGCACGGGGTGCAGCACGTTCCCGAGGAGATCGCGGCGCAAGTGCCGGCGGAGGCGGAAAAAATCCTGTGCACGGAACAAAGCCTCAAGCAGTTTTGCCGGTCGCCGGGCTTTTCGCTCGATGCGCTGGAGGAGAAATTGAAGAACGTGGCGGGCGATTGTCTGTGAAGGCGCGAATCAAAAAATTTCTGTTACCCGCTTCGATCGCCGCGCTGGCGGCCGGTTTGACGGGTCTGGCGGCGTCCTGCGGCGGTAACCAGAACGCCAAGGCCAACACCGGGCCAGTGGTCGCGGAAGGCGTTTCGGTCGGCGTGACCAAAATCGGCCGGACCACGTTGTCCCGCACTCTGACCGAATCGGCGGAGCTGATTCCGTTCCAGGAAATTGACGTCTACGCTAAAGTCGCCGGCTACGTCAAAAAACTGAACGTCGATTACGGGTCGCGCGTCAAGACCGGCGATGTTCTGGCCATCCTCGAAGTGCCGGAATTGCAGGAGCAGTTGGCGCAGGACGACGCCGCCATCAAAGACGCCCAGGACATGATCGTTCACGCCCAGCATGAGCTGGAGCGCCGTCAGGCAAGCGCCAAGGTTCTGCATCTCGAATTCACCCGTCTCGATGGCGTGGCCAAATCGAAACCGGGATTAGTGGCGCAGCAGGAAGTGGATGACGCCGAGGGGCGCGACTTATCCTCCCAGGCGCAGGTGGAAGAAACCAAATCGACCCTGCAATCGGCCCAGAGCGCGCTCGAACAGGCGCAGGACAAGCGCGCGCACGACCAGGTGCTGTTCGATTACACCAAAATTACCGCTCCGTTCGAGGGCGTGGTGACGCAGCGCTACGCCAATTTCGGCACACTGGTGCAGGCCGGAACCGGTTCGAGCACGCAGGTTCTGCCGCTGGTTCGTCTCTCGGAAGACGACAAATTCCGCCTGGCGATTCCGGTGCCGGAAAGCTACGTCCACTTCATTCGGCTGGGTGATACGGTGGACGTCAACGTACCTTCGCTGAACAAGAAATTTCCCGGCCGGGTGGCGCGCTTCGCCGTCGACGTGCGCGAAGACACCCGCACCATGCACACCGAAGTGGACGTTCTCAATCCCACCCATGAGCTTTATCCCGGCCTCTATGCCGACGCGACCATCATGCTCGAAAGGAAGCCCAACACGCTGGCCGTGCCGCTTCAGGCCGTCGACCGTTCCGGCGATAACGTGACCGTCGACGTGATCACCCCGGCAAACAAAGTTGAAATTCGCCGCGTGACGCTGGGCGTTCAGACCGCCAACCAGGCCGAAATCCTTTCCGGCCTTCAGGAGGGCGACCAGGTGGTGGTCAGCGATCGCAGCAGTTTAAAGGACGGCCAGGCGGTGATTCCGAAAGTGATCGAGTTGCTCCAATACCAGGGCACGAAGTAGATTTCATGCCGCGTTTTTCCATCCGCAACCCCTACTTCATCGTGGTCTGTTGCCTGGCTCTGGCCGTCATCGGCATCAATGCGGCGTCGCGCATGCCGGTGGATCTGTTCCCGCCGATCAATCTGCCGGTGATCGTGGTCGCGACGTTTTACAGCGGCATGCCGCCGGTGGACGTCGAAACCGACATCACCAACCCGCTGGAGCGCTGGTTCACGCAGGCGAGCGGCGTGGATCACATGGAATCGCGCTCGCTGCTGGGAGTGAGCATCATCAAGGCCTATTTTCAGCCGGGTACCGACCCGGACGCGGACCTGACACAGCTCTCCAATCTGGCCATGAGCGATCTGAAGCGCCTGCCCCAAGGCACGCTGCCGCCGACGGTGCTCAAATTCGACGCATCAAGCCTTCCGGTGGCGCTGCTGACGGTCGAAGGCCAGGGCCTCACCGAGACGCAGCTTCACGATATTTCGCAGTTCACCATCCGCAACCAGATCGCGGTGATCAAGGGCGCGGAGATTCCGGCGGTCTTCGGCGGCAAATACCGCCAGGCGATGATCTACGTCGATCCGTACAAGCTGTTTTCGCGGCAGTTGAGCGTGATGGACGTGGTGAACGCGGTCAACAAGAGCAACCTGATTCTGCCCGCGGGCGACGTCCGGGTCGGATCGACCGATTATTACGTTTATTCGAACAGCATGGTGAACCATGTTTCGGATCTGGAATCGATGCCGATCAAGACCGTCGATCAGCGCTGGGTTTCGGTCGGCGACATCGGCCAGGCCAAGGATGCCAACCAGATTCAGTACAACATCGTGCGCATCGACGGACAAAAGTCGGCCTACATTCCGATCATGAAGTCGGGCGGCGACAGCAACACCATTCAGGTGGTCAATGATCTGCGCGCGCTGAAGGCCAAGCTGTTCGATCTGCCGCCGCAACTGAAGACGGATATCGTGTTTGACCAGTCCGTATTCGTGCGCGAGGCGCTGGACACAGTGATGCATGAGGGTCTGACGGGTCTGGTGCTCACCGGACTGATGATTCTGGTATTCCTCGGCAGCATGCGCGCCACCGGAGCGGTGCTGCTGTCGATTCCGATTTCGGCGCTGGCAACGGTGGTGGTGCTCTTTCTGCTGGGCAGCACCATTAATACGATGATTTTAGGCGGACTGGCGCTGGCCTTTTCGCGGATCATCGATAATTCCGTCATTTCGCTCGAAAACATTTACCGCCACCTGGAAATGGGCGCTTCGCCGGAGGTCGCGGCGGAGCAGGGCGGCGCCGAAGTCAGCCTGGCGGTGCTGGCCGCGACGCTCACCACCGTGGTGGTGTTTTTTCCGGTGACGTTTTTGTTCGGGGTCAGCAAGTTTCTGTTCTCGGCGCTGGCGCTGGCGGTGGTGATTTCACTGTTCGCGTCGTATTTTGTGGCGATGACGGTCATCCCGCTGTTCTGCGCGCAGTTCCTCAAGGGCTTTCATCACGATTCGCACAGCGCCGGCGGGTTCAACGCCTGGTTCAATCGTGGATTCAACTCGCTCCTCGACGGTTATGAGAAATCGGTCCGGTGGGCGCTGCGCGCGCCGGTGATCACCGTGCTGCTGCTGGCGGGGCTCTTTGCCGCCAGCCTCGCCATTTATCCGACGTTGGGGGTAGCGTTCTTTCCGAGTACGGACGCCGGCCAGTTCACCATCAATATTAAAGTCCCGACGGGCTCCCGCATCGAGACCACCAACGATTACGTCGCGAAAATCGAGGATCTGGCCCGCAAGATCGTAAGCCCCGGCGATTTTCGCATGATCGTGTCCAACATCGGGATTAACTCCGATTTTTCGGCGCTGTATAGCAGCAACGCCGGTCCCTACACCGCCACCATCCAGGTGGAACTGAACGATTCCCATCGCATTAGCAGCTTCGCGTACATGGGCCGGATGCGGGAAGCCATCGCCAAAAACTTCCCGGAGGTGCGCACCTTCTTTTCGAGCGGCTCCATGGTCGACGCCGTCCTGAATATGGGCGCGCCCGCCCCGATTGACGTGCAGGTGAACAGCCGCAACCTTCAGCTCACCTATAATACGGCGCAGAATCTGGCGGCGCGCATCCGTCCGCTCTCCGGGGTCGGCGCGGTGTATATTCCCCAGGACATGAATTATCCGGCGCTGCGTCTGAACATCGACCGGGTGCATGCCGGGGAACTGGGACTGACCCAGAAGGACGTCGTCGACAACGTGATCACCGCGTTGAATTCCAACACCATGATCGCGCCGGATTACTGGGTCGACAATAATACCGGCAACGATTATTTCCTGACCGTTCAGTATTACGAAAATGGTCCGGCCGCCATTCACAACATTGAAGACCTGAAGCAGATTCCCTTGCGGCGGATGAAAGGACCGAAGGACCCGCCAAACGAGAAGCGCCCGGTCACCGTGCTCGGAAATGTGGCGAGCGTGGATTTTGAACAATCGCCGACGGAAGTCGACCATTATCAGATCCAGCGCGTCGCCGATGTTTATGTGACGCCCGCGGGCGAGGATCTGGGCAAAGTCGCCGATGAGATCCGCGATCTTCTGGCGGCGCAGCACCTGCCCGCCAACATCCGCGTGAATTTGCGCGGCATGGTGCAGAGCATGGAAGAGTCCTTCCACAGCTTCGGCATCGGATTATCGCTGTCGGTAGTGCTCTTGTTCCTGATTCTGGTGGCTCAGTTCCGGTCGTTCAAAGATCCGTTCCTGATCATGCTGGCGATTCCGATGGGCTTCATCGGCGTGCTGGTGATCCTGCCGCTGACCAACACGACGCTCAATGTGATGTCGCTGATGGGGGTGCTGATGCTGGTGGGGATTTCCGCTTCCAACAGCATCCTGATCGTCGAATTCGCGCATCGCCTGGAGGAGCAGGGCCGGTCGGTGGAAGACGCCGTGATCACTTCCTGCCGGGTGCGGCTGCGTCCGATCCTGATGACTTCTCTCGCCACCATTATCGGCATGGTGCCGATGGCGCTCAAAATGGGGACCGGCAGCGAGCAGTACGCTCCACTGGCTCGCGCCGTCATCGGCGGCCTGGCGGCTTCCGTGCTGTTGACGGTGTACATTGTTCCGGCGGCCTATCTGCTGGTGTATCGAAGGAGGGCCGTGTAGGGCATGCCTCGTTTTTCGATCAAGAATCCGTACTTCATTGTGGTGGTTTGCCTGGCCCTGGCCGTGATTGGCATCAACAGCATCACGCGCATGCCGGTGGATCTGTTCCCGCCGATCAACCTGCCGGTGGTCGTGGTCGCGACGTTTTATAACGGCATGCCGCCGGTCGATATCGAGACGGACATCACCAATCCCTTGGAGCGCTGGTTCACGCAGGCCAGCGGCGTCGATCACACCGAGTCGCGCTCGCTGCTGGGCGTGAGCATCATTAAAGCCTATTTCCAGCCCGGCACCAACGCCGATTCCGACCTGACCCAGCTTTCCAATCTGGCCATGAGCGACCTGAAGCGTCTGCCGCCGGGCACCCTTCCGCCGACGGTGCTCAAGATGGACGCATCCAGCCTTCCCGTTGCGCTGCTGACCGTCAAAGGGCAGGGCCTGACCGAGACGCAGCTGCACGATATTTCGCAGTTCACCATCCGCAACCAGATCGCGGTGATCAAGGGCGCGGAAATTCCGGCGGTCTTCGGCGGAAAATATCGCCAGGCGATGATCTACGTCGATCCGTACAAGCTGTTTTCGCGCCAGTTGAGCGTGATGGACGTGGTGAATGCGGTCAATCAGGGCAATCTGATTCTGCCCGCGGGTGACGTCAAGATCGGACCCAACGATTATTACGTTTATTCGAACAGCATGGTGAGCCAGGTTTCGGATCTGGAATCGATGCCGATCAAGACCGTCGATCAGCGCTGGGTTTCGGTGGGCGACATCGGCCAGGCCAAGGACGCCAATCAGCTTCAGTACAACATCGTCCGCATCGACGGACAAAAATCGGCCTATATTCCGGTGATGAAATCGGGCGGCGACAGCAACACCATTCAAGTGGTCAACGATCTGCGCGCGCTGCGCGCCAAGCTGTTCGATCTGCCGCCGCAACTGGTCACCGATATCGTCTTCGATCAGTCCGTTTTCGTGCGCCAGGCGCTGAACACCGTGATGCACGAAGGTCTGATCGGCCTGGTGCTCACGGGGTTGATGATTCTGCTGTTCCTCGGCAGCATGCGCGCCACCGGAGCGGTGCTCTTATCGATCCCCATTTCCGCGCTGGCGACCATCGTGGTGCTCTATCTGTTGGGCAGCACGGTGAACACCATGATCCTCGGCGGACTGGCGCTGGCCTTCTCGCGGGTCATCGATAATTCCGTCATTTCGCTCGAAAATATTTACCGCCATCTGGAAATGGGCGCCTCGCCGGCGGTCGCGGCCGAGCAGGGCGGCGCCGAAGTGAATCTCGCCGTGCTGGCGGCCACGCTGGTCGATGTGGTCGATTTTTTCCCGGTCACCATGCTGTTCGGCGTCAGCAAATTTCTTTTTTCCGCGCTGGCGCTGGCGTTCTGCCTGGCGCTGCTCGCTTCCTTTGTGGTCGCGATGACCGTGATTCCGCTGTTCTGCGCGAAATTCCTGCACGCCGTTCCCGGCCACGGCGCCCACGGTCCAAATGAGGATGGCGAGGAAGAGCCGATCGATCCGGCGACGCTTTCCTGGGGCGATCGCTTCAACGCCTGGTTCAATCGCGGATTCCATGGTCTGCTCAACGGTTACGAAGCCTCGGTGCGTTTTTGCCTGAAGGCTCCCGTGGTTACGCTGACCGTTCTGGTGGGGATTTTCGCCAGCAGCCTGTTTCTTTTCCCGTTCCTCGGCCGATCGTTCTTTCCCCGGACCGACGCCGGCCAGTTCACCATGAACATCAAGGTGCCGACGGGAACGCGCATCGAAGTCACCAACGATTATGTCGCCAAAATCGAGGATCTGATCCGCCAGATCGTTCCCAAAACCGATCTGAAAATGATCCTGTCCAATATCGGCGTAGTGAACGATATTTCCTCGCTCTACACCACCAACGCCGGAATGTACACGGCCACCATTCAGGTCGCCTTGAACGAAGAACACAAGGGCAGCAGCTTCGATTATATGGATCGCGTGCAGGCGGCCATGGACGCGAAATTTCCGGAAGTGCGGACCTTTTTCCAGAGCGGCTCGCTACAGGACGCGATTTTGAATCAAGGCCAGCCCGCGCCCGTCGACGTGCAGGTGAACACGCGGGACCTCCAGGTGACCTACAACACCGCGCAGGATCTGGCCCGCCGCATTCACGATCTGCCCGGCGTCGGCCAGATTTACATTCCGCAGGATATGAATTATCCGTCGCTGCGCATGGATGTCGATCGCGTGCATGCGGCCGAACTCGGCCTCACCCAGGATGACGTGGTGAATAACGTGATCACCGCGCTCAATTCCAACATCATGATCGCGCCCAATTACTGGGTGGATTATAAAACCGGCAACGATTATTTTCTGAGCGTGCAGTATCCGGAAAACGGCACGGGCACCATTCACAACCTGGTGGATCTGACCAATATTCCGCTGCGCGCTCCGAATTTAAAGGAGCCGACCACGCTCGATACGGTGGTGAAGCTGGTGCCGCTCCAGGCCCCCACGGAAGTGGATCATTACCAGATCCAGCGCATCGTCGATGTTTACGTGACTCCCAAGGGCGAAGATCTGGAGCGGCTGCGCACGGCGATTGTCAAGACCATTGCGGATGCGCACCTGCCGTCCAATATTCGCGTGACGCTGCGCGGGCAGGTGAACACCATGCAGCAGTCGTTCCACAGCTTCACGCTGGGCTTCGGAATTTCTTTCGTTCTGTTGTTCCTGATCCTGGTGGCGCAGTTCCGGAGCTGGGTCGATCCGTTTCTGATCATGCTGGCGATTCCCATGGGTTTCGTCGGCGTCCTGGTGATCTTACTTCTTACCCACACCACGCTGAACGTGATGTCGCTGATGGGCGTGCTGATGCTCATCGGCATCGCCGATTCCAACAGCATTTTGATTGTCGATTTCGCGCACAATCTTGAAGAGCAGGGATATTCGGTGGCCGACGCCGTGATCATGGCCTGCCGGGTGCGGCTGCGTCCCATTTTGATGACGTCGCTCGCTACCATCATCGGCATGATCCCCATGGCCATGAAGCTCGGAGAAGGCGGCGAACAGTATACGCCGATGGCCCGCGCGATCATCGGCGGCCTGACTTCGTCGGTGTTGCTCACCATTTATATCGTTCCGGCCGCGTACCTGCTCGTTTATCGAAACAGGAGACAGCAGCATGCGGTTCCCGCTCAACAAAATTAGCATCGGTGTAACGTTGGTGTTTGCCGCGGCGTTCGCGCCGGCCCAGGCGCCCCAACCTTCGGCCCCGCAAAGGCTAACCTTGCAGCAGGCCGAACAGATCGCCATCAAGAATCATCCGCAGATCCAGGCCGCGCAAAACGAAGTGAATTATGCCGCGCAACAGGTGGTCATCAACCGCGCCCCGTATTATCCGCTGGTCACCGGCGAAGTCACCGGCACCCAAGCCAACGATAACGCGCGGATCGGCGCCGGCGAATTGCAGGCTTCGCATCTGTTCAGCCGCTTCGGCCAGGGCGCGGTGCTCGATCAGTTGATCACCGATTCCGGCCGCACGCCCAACCTGATCGCCAGCGCGCGCTTGCAGGGCCAGGCCGCGGAGCAGAACCTCAACGCCACCCAGTACGACGTTGTCCTCGCCGTCAATCACGCCTATTTCGGCGTGCTGCGAGCGCAGGCCGTGGTCCGGGTTGCGAACGAAACCGTGGTGGCCCGCCAACAGGTCGCGGATCAGATCAACGAGCTGGCCAAGAATAAATTAAAGTCGGATCTGGACGTCGCCTACGCCGAAGTGCAGGTGTCGCAAGCCAAGTTGCTGCTGCTCAGCGCTCAGCAGGACGTTGCCACCGCCCAGGCGGAACTGGGCCGCGCGCTGGGCTCCGATCAGCCGGCAACCTATCAACTGGCCGAAGAGCAGCTTCCGTCCGGTCCTCCGGCCAAGGTCGATGATCTGGTCGCGCAGGCGATGCAGCAGCGTCCCGAGCTCGCCAGCCTGCGCCTCAACGAGCAATCCGCGCAAAAATTCTATTTCGCCGAACGCGACCTGAAGCGTCCCACGGTCAGCGTGATGGCTGTCGCCGGAGCGATTCCCTTCATCAACTCGTCCGTGGGCTCGCCGACCCCACTCGGTTACGAAGGGATCGGGGCCAATGTCAGCATTCCGGTGTTCAACGGGCATCTTTTTTCGGCCCGAGAAGAAGCCGCGCGGCAGCGGTCGCTCGAGGCCGAGCAGCGCCTGCGCAATGAGGAGGAAAGCATCTCGCGCGACGTTCGCGTCTCCTATTCCGGCGTGGTGACCGCGTACCAGAGCATTGACGTCACCGCCCAATACCTGCGCGAAGCCGCCCTGGCGCTCGATCTTGCGAACGGGCGCTATAATCTGGGCTTGTCGTCGATTGTCGAGCTGACCCAGGCGCAGCTGTATCTGACCCAAGCCGAAATCGCGAATGTGAACGCCAAGTATGATTACGAAAACCAGTACGCCGGGCTGCAATACACCATTGGCGCATTGCGCTGACGGCGCTTGAGATGGCGCGGGAGAGACTCTATTACGAACAGCAGAGCTTCCGTCCTGCGCGAATGCGAATCCTCACCGCCATCGTTCCCGCGGGAATGACCGTGCTGACGATTTTGCAGGTCGGCTTCGGCTTGAACTGGGGCAAACAGACCAACGGCGGCCTGATCGGCTGGACCCTTTTTCTGTGGCTCGTTTACTGGCGCCTGATGATGGTGAAACTGGTCACCGAGATTCGCGATGGCCAGCTGCGCGTGGTCATGCGCGGGCTGTGGCGCTCGCGCAAAATTCCGCTGTCCGAGATCCTCTCGGCGACGGTGGTGACCTTCGATCCGGTGCACGATTGGGGCGGCTACGGCGTTCGCGTCACGCGCCGCGGACGCGCCTATATCGCCGGCGGAACCGAAGGCGTCGAAGTGCGAACCGCCAAATCCGGCATGCTTCTGATCGGCTCGGCCCGCGCCGCCGAACTGTCTCGCGCCATACTGACCGCTGCCCGCTGACCCCAGCTCCCATGTTTTTATTTCCCGGTTTTCCGCAAACTTACCGAATCAGCCCGCAACTCACCGCCGCCTTTGCCCCTTATCGTGAAATCGAAGAGATCGTATGCTCCGTCATGAGAGAATCGATTCCACAAGAGCCGGCGTTCTAGACCCCGCTGGTGAGGTGTGCGTGTCATGGATGGCAGCCGGGACATGTCCGGTTCCACGCCGTTGCGGGTTAACAAGCGGTCGCTTCGCCGGAAGCGTAAAATCCGGATCGGGGAGCTCCTTTAAATGGATTTGCAAAATGACGCTACTCTCAAAACAGCCCTAAAATTCCAAACGAGCCTGCAAGGCGATCATCCGCGGGGAGCTGTCGCCTCCTAATCCCACTCCCAGCAGCCCGGTCGGCGGCGAAGTGGTCGAAGTCAGCGCGCCGAATCCGGTCTCGGTCGCCGGTTTTCCTGGAATCCCGGCGTAAATCATCGACGGAAACGCAAAATTCGGATGATTGAACAGGTTGAAAAACTGCGCCTCCACGCGTAGTTTCAGATGCTCGCGCAAAGTGAACCAGCGCGTCAGGTAAAAATCGCTCCAGATAAAATCCGGACCGCGCAGCGCATTGCGTCCCAAATTTCCGAACTGGCAATTCTGCGCGCGATCTCCGCCCGCGCACGCGCCCGTCGACGGATCGACGGCCGAAACAAACGCATTTGGATTCAGCCACTGAATGGTCCCCGCCTGCGTCACGCCCGCAATCGCGTTGTGGTCGTAAACCGGAACTCCCCCAACCAAACTCGCAAACTGCGGACCGCTCCCGTTCACGATCCCGTTTCCGTTCGCCGAATACGGTGTGCTCAACACCGAAAACGGCAATCCGCTGCGCCGCAGCACCGACCCGGAAATCTGCCAGCCGCGCAGCCATCGCCCCGGCAGCTGATACACGTAATTCGCCGTGAAATTGTGCCGCACATCGTAATCGCAAGGCCCGCGATCGCGCTCGAGATCGCCCGGCAGCGGCGATAAAATTCCGCCCGCCGAAAACGGCAGAAATCCTCCGTTCGAAACGGTATCGATGCAGCGGCTGAAAGTGTATTGCGCCTGGACTTGAAATCCGTGTCCCATCCGCTTTTCCGCGGTGGTCTGAAGACCGTTGTAATGGCTGTTCGCGCCGGTCGCCAGTTGCGTCACCGCGCCGAACCGCGGATCGATCGGCGCGCCGTAAGGGAACGGCGCAAAGCATCCCGCGCAGACGGTTTGATAACCGTTCACCTCGGTGGTATAAGGCTGATTCACCGCGCGCGTTCCCACATACTGCGCGCGCAGATGAATTTTATCGCCGATCTGCCGCTCCAGCGCGAGGCTCCACTGCATAAAATAGGGCGCGCGCAAGGTTCCATCCGGCACCGCCGTCATCGCCACCGGTTCCAGGCACGCCGCGGGATTCGCCATCGGCGAAGCGCACGATAACTGCCCTGACGCAAAGCCGCTCGCGAACATCCGGTTCGCCGCGGCCGTCGCATCGATCGCGCTCGCCGGGACCCCCGGTGCAAGCGCCGTTCCGCCCACCGTTCCCAGCAATCCGCCGGTGAAGGTCTGCGAATACGGAGGGTTAGTTCCAACTAAATCCACCACGCTGCCGGGCAGGAGATCGCTGAACACCCCGAACCCGCCGCGCACCACCGTATTTTTCGCCGGCTGCCAGGCAAGCGCCGTGCGCGGCTGCAAAATCACCAGCGGCGCCGACTGAAAAACGGTCCCCAACCCGGTTTGAATCGCGGCATCGAGCGGCTGATTCACGTCATGCGCGACGGCCCCGAACGAACCGCCCAGCCGCCCGACATTATCATGCGGATCGAGCGGGTTCGAATTGTGCGTCAGGCGAACACCAAAGGTCCACGTCAGGGTGCGCGACACTTTCCAGGTGTCCTGCGCGTACAGATCGACGTTGAGAAAATTGAACGGCTCGGAATCCGCGGCCGGAAAGGTCTTCGTCGCCGTCGACGCCACGCCATAAATGAGCTGCGGCAGCGTCGCATAGCTCACCAGCGGGACGGTGCCTTCGCCGAAATCGTAATCGTTCAGCCGGAAGATCCGGGTGTTGGTTCCGAAGCGAAATTCGTGCGGCCCGCGCGTCCACGCGAGGTTGTCATTGATAAAAAACCGCGTCGCGCGCCGGCCCTGCACCCAGGTATTATCGAGCCCGCCAATGGTGGTAAACGCACCTTGCAAAACGATCGGAAATGCGGCTAACGTCCGGCTGAAATTTTGCGGCGCGAACAGGCTTTCATACCAGGAAAACGCGGGATTGAAGTAATTCACCAGGTTCGCCGAAAAAATGTGGGTGTATCCGGACGCGAACGAGTACAACGGCTGCGGCGAGATTGAATCGAACAACGGATTGATCGGATCCGTATACGCCGCCTGCAATCCCGTGTCGGCCTGGAAGCGGTACCAGGCGATATCGCGGTCGTTGATATTGTCATCGATACGCGCGGTCTGCACCTGTTCACGATCGTCGCTCGAACGGGAAACGATCTGGCGATTCGCGCACCCGTTCCCGTTCGGAGGAGATCCCGCGGCCGCGCCGCCGCCGTTCGCAAGCGGACATCCCAGAATCGCCAGCGGCGTGCCCGCCGTGCTTTGATACAGCCCGAACATTTTTTGATAAAACGGCACAAGCTGCGGCTCGGCGGGATACTTCGCGCCGGTAATCGAGTCCGTTCCGCCAAGCGGCAATTGTCCGAGCGCGTACTGCTCAAACGCCGGCGTGGGCACCGTGGCCGCGGAAACAATCGGCAGCGCGATCCGCATCCATTCGCTGTCGAAAAAGAAAAACAGCTTATCGTGCAGAATAGGACCGCCTAAACTTCCGCCGAAATGATTCACGTTGGAGCGCGGTTTATGATTCCCCGCGGTCGCATTCGTGAAAAAATCGGCCGCGTTCAGCCGCGACCCGTTCCACAGCTCATAAAGATTGCCGTGAAACCTGTTCCCGCCCGATTTGGTCACGTAATTCACCTGCGCCGCTCCGTAGCGCCCCTGATCGACGGTGTAGGAAAGCGTATTGACCGTCACCTCCGCAATCGAGTTGAGACCGAGCACCAGATTCGTCGACAGACCGCTGTTCAAGTTGGTGAGCGGGTCATTCGTCTCCAGCCCGTCGACAATGTAGCCGTTGGCGAGCGCGGGCAGACCGTTGAATTGCACGTTGCCATAACCGTTCGAGCTGCCGACAAAATCGTTGCTGCTTCCCGCCGTGTTCATCAGCGCGCCCGGCGCGAATTGCAGCGGATACGTCAAATCGCTGCCGGGATTCGGCAGATTTTCCAGGGCCGGCGCGTTCAGCGTGGTCGAAGTGTTGGGGTTTTCCGGATTGATCAACGGCGCCGCGCCGGTGACCGTCGCTTCGGTCTTCACCGCGGCGACCTGCAAGCTAAAATTAACGGTCTGCTTCTGCCCTAATCCGGCAAACACCGATTCGGCTTTCTGCGGGGCGAAACCGGCGGCGTTCACTTCTACGTCGTATGCTCCCGGTTGCAACTGCGGAAAGTCGAATCGTCCGCCGGCGTCGGTCTTGGCGCTGCGTTTGGCTCCGCTGGCCATGCTCACCAGGCTGACGTCCGCCCCGGCAACGGCGCCTCCGCTCGAATCGAGCACCGTCCCGACGATGGCGCTGGTGGTTTCTCCCTGCGCCAGCAGCAGCACGGGAACGAGCGCGGCGTAGACCCAATATTTAGGCACCACTAATATTAGCGTGACGCGCGGTCCGCCGCAACTGGGGAGCGTAACTTTGCGGCCGGTCCCGCCGATCGCTTAGCATTGGATTAGTGACCGCTAAAGCCTCGAGCCCGGCGATTTCCGAGTCCGTCGACGACTACCTGAAAGCGATGCTGGAACTCGGCGGCGCGCAGGATTCTCGCGTCAATACCAATGCTCTGGCGCAGCGGCTGGGCGTTCGGACGCCGTCGGTTACCGGGATGCTCAAAAAGCTGGCGGCGCAGCGTCCGGCGATGGTTCTGTACGAAAAACATCGCGGCGCGCGGCTCACTGCGGCCGGGAAACGGCGCGCCTGGGAGCTGGTCCGGCATCATCGCCTGCTGGAGCTTTTTCTGCACGATGTGCTCAACTATTCCTGGGACGAAGTTCACGAAGAGGCCGAGCGGCTGGAACATTTCATCTCGGAACGTTTTGAGGATCGCGTGGCGGCCATTCTCGGCGATCCGGAAACCGATCCGCACGGGCACCCCATCCCGCGAAAATACGAGACCGGAGTTTATCGTCAGGAAATTCCGTTGTCGCAGTGGCCGCTCGAAACGCCGGCGGCGATCAGCAGCGTATCCGACCGCAACGCAGCGGCGCTGCGTGAGCTGGAACGGCTGGGCCTCCGTCCCGGCATCACGCTGAGGATCGATCGCAAGAACGCCAGCGGCACCCTGGCCGTTCGTCTGGCGCAGGAATCCGGCGCGATTCGTCTCAGCCAGGATCTGGCCGAGTGCATTCTGGTCACCGCGGCCAATCTTTAGATTATCTTTACGTCTTCTTTGCTACTTCCTTAGCGCAAACCGGCGAAACTCTAGCTAGCTGTTGAAAAAGGGGACAGACCACTCTGTCCACGGCCACTGAGATTCAGGCTCGCCCCCGTCCGGCGCACCCAGGAAAGAAACACGAAATGCGCAAACACATGTGCCTGGCCGGAAGTCTGACGATCTTTGCCGTGGCTTTGCCGGCGCAGTCCCAGCAGCCCGCCGGCGATTCGGCCGCAGCCAACGTCGCGCCTTCCGGGAACTTTTTCGAGCGATTTTTTAAAGCTTATTACGATGACTGGACTTCCCCGGCATCGAACGAACCCCAGCCGCCGTATCGCGGAGACCCTGCGCCGGTCTCCGGGCCGCCGTTTCCGTTTTCCGCCTGGCCCTATGGCGGAAGCGTCACCATCGGCCAGCCGTGGACGCAATCCGGGCCGCTGATGCAGGCCCTGTGGAGCGGTTCGCACGGCGACTGGTGGAAGCAC
>DATJNW010000036.1:0-46863 GCA_035507655.1 Bryobacteraceae bacterium
TTGGTGGTGAGCAGAGGCGGTTTTACGCCACTTCGCGAGACCTTGAGAATCGGAGCGAACAGCGACGCGGCAGGATCGTTCCTGACGGTACAGTTGGGACTCGTCGGAAGCTGCACTCTAGCGGGCGTCCGATAGCATCCGCCGGGATCGGTAACGTCTACGACAGTCCCGCGCATGTTTTTTTGTCGATTATCGTTAGGACAGCATGACCGCAAACGAAACAATTCCGTTCCCGCGCCCTGGCGAGACGCTGCGCAAAGATTTTTTGAAGCCGCTTGGGATGAGCGTGATCGAACCCGCGTTGGCTCGCGATCTGCCCCCGCCTTCACAGGCGGGGCTGTAAGACGCAAGGGGCCCGTGAGCTTTCGCTTGGGCTCTGCCAATTTCACAGAGGAGGGCTGATTTTAGGCAACTCCGAGTTGACGTTCGCGGCTCGGCTGCGATATTCTGAAGATTCTAATGGCTAATACTGTATCTGCGCTGAAACGGGTGCGCGTCGCCGAGCGGCGGACGGCAATTAACCGGACGCGACGGACTCGTCTGCGGCACCAGATCCGCGCCATGCGCCGGCTGCTGGAGGCAAAAGACAGCAACGCCGCCGCGGCGCTGGCTCCGAAGACGTTTTCTTTAATCGATCGCTCCGCCAAGTGGGGAATCATCAAGAAAAACACCGCCGCGCGCTATAAGAGCCGGCTCACGCTGCGGCTGCGTAAGATCGCCGCGGCGGCCTGACTCACGCGAACATTTTAAATATTCAGCGGACGGGCTGAAGGTCGCGTCTTCAATTCACCTTGTTTCCGGCGATGTAAACGGCCTCAATGGTCCGGGTGTTTTTGATATCTTCGAGCGGATTTTTGTTGAGCACCAGCAGATCCGCCCATTTGCCCCGCTCCAGGGTACCCAAATCTTTGGCGCCCAGAAATTCCGCGCCGTTCCGCGTCGAATCGACGATCACTTGCATCGGCGTGAGTCCGGATTCGACCATCAACTGCATTTCCAGGTGCTCGAAAAATCCCTGGAAGCGCGCCGGCGGACCGGTGTCGGTGCCCATGGCGATCTGTACGCCGGCGTCGGATTCGGTCTTGAGATTTCTTTCCGCCATTTTGAGCAGTTCGTGGCCGCGCTCGTAATCGGCGCTGTTGCGCATGTGCGAAATATATTTTTCGCTCTTCACCGTCTCGAGCACCACCGGAGACAGGCTGCGCGTCAGAAACGGATCTTCGAGAAACGCCGGCCTGTCGGCGAAAACGTAGGTGGAAAGCTCGCGCGTGAGCGTGGCGATCTGCCAGGCGTGGTGGCTCTTGATATCGTCGATCAAGGCCTGATCGACCGGACGGTCGCGGACGCTGTGCGCCAGCACGTAGGCGCCTTCATCGATCACATTTTTGGCGTCCTGATAATCGACGATGTGCACGGCGGTGCGCAGGCCGTGCTTTTTCGCGTCGGCGATGATCACGCTGGAAATTTCCGGCGGCACTTTTTTGCCGCGGCCGAAACCGTCATCCACCCAGATCTTCACCATGTCGACTTTTTCCGCGGCCAGCTTGTCGATAATCGGCGGAACGTCGGCGGGGGTGGCGACGGCGTAGCGCAATCCCTGGGTCGGCGGAGTTCCGCCTTTGAGCGTGAATCCCATTCCAGCGTCGTAAAGACGCGCGAAGTGCGGACGGCCGGTGGCTCTCTCTTCGGCGCGCACGTCTAAGGCGGGCTGGAGATCGGTGCCCAGGCTCATCACCGTGGTGACGCCGTAGGACGCGTACACGGCAAGCTGCTTCTCGACGTTTTCCTTGGTGTAAAACTGCGGCCCCTGCTCCATATCGTGCGTCGAGCCGACGTGGCCGTGTGAATTGATGATTCCGGGCATGACGAATTTGCCGGAACAGTCGATGGTCTCCGCGCCGGCAGGCGCTTTGATCCGCGCGGCCGGCCCGATCGCGCGAATGCGCCCGTCAACCACGATCATCGACATGGCGGCCTGCGCCGGCCGTCCGGTTCCGTCGATCAAGGTGAAATTGGTGAAAACTTTGGTTTCGGCAAACAGCGGCAGAGCCAGGACCAGGGCCAAAGCCGATTTCAGAACTCGCATGTGATGGATTATATCGTGCCGCGCCCAGCGCCTGCGGCGCGGACCATCCCGACCAACGCTGCCCAGCTTCCGGCTGGCATAAAAACGTAGGTCAAATTCCAGTGTCCGGAAAAGCCGCTTACCGGCGCGCGGCTCTGCCCCGGCGATCCGAAGAATCAGTGGTTCCTCAGCCAGGAACGCTCCGACTTTTACTCTTCTTCCTCTTCCTCGCCGGTCTTGGCCGCCTTGGCCGCGGCGATGATTTTGTCCTGCTGCAATTGCGGCACGAAATCGTAGTGGTCGAACTCCATGGTGAAGGACGCGCGGCCCTGCGTCATGGAAATCAGGTCGTTCTGATAATTCAGCATTTCGGCCATGGGGACCTGCGCGCGAATAATCTGCGTTCCGCCTTTCGTATCCATGCCGGCAATGCGGCCGCGGCGGCCATTCATGTCGCCCATCAGATCGCCGGCGTATTCCACCGGAGCCTGCACCTCGACGTTCATGATCGGTTCGAGCAGCGCGGGCTTGGCCGATTCCATCGCGGCCTTGAAGGCCTTGCGCGCCGCCAGCTTGAACGACATTTCCGACGAATCGACGTCGTGATAGGAACCGTCGTAAACAATGACTTTGAAATCGACCACCGGAAAACCGGCCAGGTAACCTTTTTCCGCCGCTTCGACGATTCCTTTTTCGATCGCGGGAATGAAATTTTTCGGAATCGCGCCGCCGAACACTTCGTTTTCAAAGGCGAATTTTTCGCCGCGCGGCAGCGGTTCCATGCGGATCCAGCAGTCGCCGAATTGGCCGTGGCCGCCGGTCTGTTTCTTGTGACGGCCCTGCACATCGGCCCTGCCGCGAATCGTTTCGCGATATGGAATTTTCGGCGAGTGCAATTCGACATCGACGCCGTAGCGTTTTTTCAGACGGCTGACGATAATTTCGACGTGCTGCTGGCCGCTTCCGGCGAGCAGAAACTCCTTCGTCTGCGGATCGCGATAGAAGCGCAGCGATTTGTCTTCTTCCAGAATTTTCTGAATCGCGTTGCCCATGCGATCCTCATCCTGGCGCGTCTTGGCCGCGATCGCGTAGGCGATCGACGGCTCCGGCAGATTCACCGCCGGGTACGCGATCAGCGAGGATTTGTCGGCCAACGTGTCGCCGGTCAGCGTGTCTTTCAATTTGGCCACGCCGCCGATATCACCGGCGTGAATTTCGTTGACCGGCTGAATCGTCTTGCCGAACAGCGAGCCGATGTGCGACAAGCGCTCGCCCACATTGTTGCGCGCGTTCACCAGGTTCGCGTCGTTTTTCAAAACGCCGGAAACCACCTTGAAGTAGGTCACGCGGCCGGCGAACGGATCGGCGATGGTTTTGAAGACGAACGCCGAAACGGGATCGGAATCCTTGGCCGCGCGCTCGACTTCGCTGCCGTTGAGCGATCCTTTCCACCCTCCGCGATCGGCGGGCCCGGGAAAATCATCGACGCAGAAATTCAACAGGAGATCGCTTGCGACGTTGTGCAGTCCGGCGGCGCACAGCACCGGGAAAATGCGCATGCCGCGAACGGCGTCGCGCAGGCCGTCGAGAATATGCTCCACCGGCAGCGTTCCCTTGTCGAAAAATTCCTCCAGCAGCGCGTCGTTGCCTTCGGCGATCATTTCGACCAGCGCTTCATGCGCGTTCTTCGCGGCCTCGGCCATTTCGGCGGGAATGTCGCCTTCCTTGCCTTTGCCGTCGCCGTCGATCGCGTAGCTGTAGGATTTCATGCGCACCAGGTCGATCACGCCTTTAAAATCGCGCTCCGAACCGATGGGCAGGTGAACGGGGACGGCGGCGCGTCCGAAAAATTGCTGCACGCTTTCGAGCGCGCGCTCGAAACTGGACCGTTCGCGATCGAGCTTATTGATGACGATGGCGCGCGGCAATTTGAACTCGTCGGAAAATTGCCAGACCTTTTCGGTCTGCACCTCGACGCCGGCCACGCCATCGACCAGCACCAGCGCGGCGTCAGCCGCGGCCAGCGACGCCTTGGTGTCGTTGATAAATATGTTGAAGCCGGGCGTATCGATCAGGTTAATTTTTTTCTTATTCCACTCCGCCGCGGCGATCGCAGTCGAAATGGTGATCTTGCGCTGCATTTCTTCTTCGTCGAAATCGGTGACGGTATTGCCTTCCTCGACGCGGGTCAGGCGATTGGTGGCGCCGCTGGTGAATAAAAGTCCCGCGGCGAGCGATGTTTTCCCGGAGTGGCCGTGTCCGATGAGGGCGATGTTGCGGATGTCGTTGGTTTCGTAGATTCTCACGAAAGAGGACTCCCTAAATGTACGTGGTGAGCTTGCAGAATCAGGATCTTATCACAAATTAACCGGAGAGAAACAGAGCGGTGGTGCGTTAAAGGCGGCTGTGACACTGGTACCCCGGTTCTTGACCGCGCGTTAACTCCTCCGTAAGATTGTAGTTAGGATGACTCCGCGGGAACGCGACGTTCTGCACGAGATCGTTGAGGCGTACATCGAAACCGGCGAGCCGGTGGCTTCGCGAGCCATCGCGCGGCGTCATCGCGACCCCCTGAGCGCCGCGTCTATCCGCAACATTATGGCGGACTTAGCCGACGAAGGCTTTCTTTCCCAACCGCACACTTCGGCCGGACGGGTCCCCACCGCGATGGCATTTCGCAGCTATATTCAATCGCTGACGCTACGGCGCATGGCGGTGGAAGAGCTGGATCGCCTGCGCATCGAATTCGGACGGCTGGATTCGGTGGAGGCCCGCGTCGAGCATACTTCACGCACACTGACCGAGATGACGCGCGGAGTGGGCATCGCCGCGGCGATTCCGCAGGCGCAGCCGGAACTGGATCAGATTGAGCTGGTGGCCCTGCCGGAGCGGCGCGTGCTGATGGTGGTGGTCACGCGCGATCACCAGGTGCGCAATCGAGTGGTGGCGCTCGATCACGCCTTGACGCAGGATGAGCTGGTCTCGATCCGCAACTATATTAATCGCAGTTTTTCCGGCTGGACGCTCGAAAACGTGCGCAAGGAACTCGCCGAGCGGCTGGAGCAGGCCAGCGCGGCTTTCGACAACATCCTGCAAAAGCTGACGCCGCTTTTTTCACGCGGCTTGCTTGATATCGAAGCCGATCCGGAAGTGCACATGGAAGGCGCCAGCAATCTGGTGGGCCTGGATCTGCATCTGACCCGGGAAAAAATGCGGGAGTTGCTGCGTGCTCTCGAAGAAAAGACGCGGGTGCTTCATTTGCTCGACCGTTTTCTGGAACAGCCGTCGGATGAGATCGGCGTGCATGTCGGTTTGGCGGAAACGCACCCGTCGATGGGCGAATTATCGCTGATCGGGTTGCCGGTGCTGCTGCCCAACGGAATCTCCGCGGTGGTCGCCGTGCTGGGACCGATGCGGATGAATTACGGCCGGGTGATGAGCGCGGTGCAGCACGTCGGACGGGTGTTTCGGGACAGCTGATTCGTCGAGCGGGCGAATCTCAGTCCACTTGAGAAATATAGGCGGCATGCCGCACTTAGGTATCATGAGGGACAGATGACGGACGCTACGGTCCAAACCGCACTGTCGGTCGGTGTGCCGACGTTGGCTGTCCTGATCGGCATTCTGATCAACAACAGCCGCCTTGGTGACGTCACTAACCGGATCGCGGACGTTAACAGTCGAATCAACGATCTGCGCTCGCACATGGACGCCCGCTTCGACGACATGCGCGACATGTGGCGTGGTGAGCTGCGCCGCGTCGAGGAAGTGATCGATGCTCGGCTGAAACACCTGGAAGAGCGCTGACCGGCATAAGAACTGGTAGGCGCGGCTGGACTCGAACCAGCGACCCTCAGCTTAGAAGGCTGATGCTCTATCCACCTGAGCTACGCGCCCTTGCATTTTCGATCTTAGCAAGTGCACGAAACCTTGCCCGGTGGTGGTAGCCTACTGTCTTATGAGGTTCGCTCCGCTGCTTCTGCTCGCTGCCGCTGTCTTCGCCGAAGTGCCGACGCCGCAGTCCGTGCTCGGCCACAAGCCGGGCGACGATTTTTATCTCGCCAGTTATGACGATTCGCTCGGCTATTTTCAGAAACTCGCCGCGTCCACCGACAAGCTGAAGCTGGTGAAGGTGGGCAAAACCAGCGAGGGTCGCGACTGGTACATCGCCATCATTTCCTCCGCGGATAATCTGCGGAATTTCGAAAAATATCGCGATATCGCCAGGCGGCTGGCGCTGGTGCGCGGCCTGACGGATGCGCAGGCTCACGAACTGGCGCACGAAGGCAAGGTTTTCGTGCACATCGACGGCGGATTGCACGCGACCGAAGTCGCCGGCGCCCAGCACACCATTCAGCTCGCCTACAACCTGGTCACCGGCGCCACTCCCGAGATCACCAACATTCTCGACAACGTGGTTTTATTCCTGTGGTTCTCCATCAATCCCGACGGCCAGGATATGGTCGCGAACTGGTACAAGCAGAACCTCGGCACGGTCTATGAGGTCAGCAATTTTCCGGGATTGTGGCAGGATTATATCGGCCACGACAACAATCGCGACGGATACATGAACAACATGATCGAGTCGCAGGTGATCACTAAATACGAGCTGGAATATTATCCCCAGGTTTTTTACAATCATCATCAGACCGCGCCGTTTCCCGCGCGCATCTGGATTCCGCCGTTCGGCGATCCGATTTCGGCCGAAACCAATCCGCTGATGTGGCGCTGGGTGAATAAATTCGGCGTCTCGATGGCCGCCTATCTCGACGAGCACGGCGAGCCCGGCGCCATGCATCGCGGACGTTTTGACGACTGGTATCCCGGATTCGTCGACCATGTCAACAATTTCCGCAACACCATTTCGTTCCTGACGGAGACGGCGCTGTATCGCTACGCCACGCCGCACTTCTACACCGTCGACGAATTTCCGCGCGACAAACAGGACCTGCGCGCCGAGATTTATTATTCGAGCCCGTGGAAAGGCGGCTGGTGGCGGCTGAGCGACGCGTGCCGCACCATGCTGCTGGCGTCGATGGGCGTGCTCGACACCGCGGCGCGGTATCGCGAGGACATCGAATACACGCGCTACCAGGCCGGCAAAGAGACCATCGGGAAATTCGAGAAAGAACCGCCCTACGCCTACGTGATTCCGCGCCAGCAGCGCGATCTGCCGACCGCCGAAACCTTAGTTCAAAAATTGTTGATCGACGGAATTGAGGTGCATGAAGCTTCCGATCATTTCCGCGCCAATGGCGAAACCTATCCGGCCGGGTCGTGGGTGGTGCTGATGGATCAGCCGTTCGCCGCGCTGGTGAAAGAACTGTTCGAGGTGCAGAATTATCCCGCCTTTCATTCGACCGGCGCACCGCTCACGGGAGGCCGTGGCGACGCTGGCGGAGGTGGTCGCGGAGGTGGTGGACGCGGGCAGGCTGCGGCTCCCGCGGCGGCTGCGGCTGAACCAGCTGCGGCTACGGCGGGCGGGGGTCGAGGCGCAGGCGGCGGACGCGGCGCAGGGGGGGGCCGCGGACAAGGAGCGGCCGCTCCGACGACGCTTTCGCAGCTTCCTTACGACGTGACCGGATGGACGCTGCCGATGCAGATGGGCGTCGAAGTGGTTTCGGTGGACGAGCCGGTCAGCGACGATTCGCGCCGCGTGCTGCGAAAAATCGACCAGCTCGATCTGATTCCCGGAAAGGTGCAAGGCAGCGGACCGGTCTACGCGTTCTCGCATGATTCCAACGCGGCCCTGAAAGCGGTGAACGATATTCTGGACGCGGGCGGAACGGTCAGCTTCGATAAATCCGCGCCGACGATTTACGCCACCGGCCGCGTGGCGCCGATTTTAGAGCGCGACGGCGTGGACGCGAAATCGCTGAGCGAAGCTCCCGCGTCATGGAACGTGAAAAAGCCGCGCATCGGAATTTACGAGCCGTGGTCCGGCAACATCGACCAGGGCTGGACGCGCTGGATCTTCGAACAATTCCATTTCACCTTCACGCGTCTGCACAACGCCGATATTCGGGACGGCCATCTGCGCGACCGGTTCGACACCATCGTCTTCGCCGAGCAGAACACGCGGCAGATCATGGATGGTATGCAGCCGGGCACCGAGCCGGGCCAGTACACCGGCGGAGTCGGCAACGACGGAGTGGACGCGCTGCGCGAATTCGTGCAGGATGGCGGCACGCTGGTGGCGCTTGGCAACGCGTCGCTGTTTCCCATTGAAGAATTCGATCTGCCGGTGAGCAACGCGCTGGCGGGTTTGCGGCCCAATCAATTTTTCTGCTCCGGCACGCTGCTGCAAGCGGAAATTCACGACGCCAATCATCCGCTGGTCGCCGGCCTGCCTGCCGATCCGGTGATCATGTTTGAGCGCAACGTCGCTTTTGACACCAAGCCGAATTTCCGCGGCACGGTTCTCGCGTCCTATCCGCGCGATCGCAACCCGCTGCGCAGCGGATACCTGCTTGGTCCGGAGCATCTGGAAGGAAAAGCCGCGGCGCTCGACGTCGATTACGGCCAGGGCCACGTCGTTCTGATCGGGTTCCGCTCGCAGTGGCGCGGGCAATCGCACGGGACCTATAAATTCCTGTTCAACGCGCTGTATTACAATCCCTCGATGGCGCCGCCGGCGCAGGACGTGAGCGCGGGCGCTGGTCGCGGACGCGGCGGCCGTGGTGGCCGCGGCGGCGGTTCGCCGGAAGCGCAGTGGAAAGCGCAGGCGCAGGCTCTCGAAACCGAGCTGACCGTTCTGCACAATCAGAATCGCGCCTACTTCACGGCTCGCGGACCGCAAGCCGCCCAGGAAGGGCAAAAACTCGATGCGATGCTCGACGCCTTCCAGCGCGACCGCATTCCCCTGCTCGACGATCTGCGCGCGCAGGTGAGCGATGAAGCTACGGTGCGCCGGGAGGCGGCCTATTCCTTGCAGCTCAAGAAAATCGCCGCGGATCTTCGCACCAAGGATTTCAGCAGCACGCCAATCGAGGATCTGCTTGAACAATACAGACTGGCGGTGATCCCGTGAAAAAGTTTCTTTCAATCTCACCCTGGGACGCAGCGCGCGCCGCGCAACGCGCGGTGGTGGTCGCGATCACCGCCGCAACGTTGTTCGCCGCGCCGCCGACGCCTGAATCCGTGCTGGGCCACAAACCCGGCGACGATTTTTATCTGGCCACTTACGACGACGCGGCCGGATATTTCAAAAAACTCGCCGCGTCCAGCGATCGCATCAAGCTGGTCGACGTCGGCAAAACCACGCACGGCCTCGATTGGTACGTGGCGTTCATTTCGAGTCCCGAAAACCTCGCGCAGCTCGATCACTATAAAGAAATGTCGCGCCGTCTCGCGCTGGCGCGCGGCCTCAGCGATGAGCAGGCGCATCAGATGTCGCACGACATCAAGCCGATCATCCACATCGACGGCGGCATGCACGCGAGCGAAGTGGCCAATTCGCAGCACACCATTCAGCTCGGCTACGATCTGGTGGCGAGCGAAGATCCCGAATACAAGGCGATCCGCGACAACCTGATCGTGGAGCTGTGGTTTACGCTCAATCCCGAAGGCCAGAACATGGTAGCCAAATGGTATCGGCAGAACGTCGGCACGCCATATGAAGTCAGTCCGCTGCCGGAGTTGTGGCAGGAATACGTGGGCCATGATAACAATCGCGACGGCTACATGCTGAACATGATCGAATCGCGCGTGGAGACCAAGGCGACGCTCGATACCGAGCCGCTGATCTTCTATTCGCAGCACCAGAGCGCGCCGTTCCCCGGACGCATTTATCTCCCGCCGTTCGCCGATCCCATCTCCAGCAACATGCATCCGCTGATGCTGCGCTGGTTGAACGTGATCGGCATGACCATCGCCCAGTATCTCGATCAGCACAACCTGCCGGGTTCCATGCACCAGGAAAGTTTCGACGTCTGGTACCCCGGCTATAACGACAACATCGGCAATTTCCGCAACACCATTTCCTTCTTCACGGAAACCGCGCTGTACCGCTATGCGACCCCGCATTTCTACACCGTCGATGAATTTCCGCAATTCCGCCAGGGTCTCGAATCGGAGATGCTCTACGCCAGCCCCTGGAAAGGCGGATGGTGGCGCTTGTCCGACGCCTGCAAATATATGTATGGCGCCGACATGGCCGTGCTCGACCTGGCCGTCAAATATCACGAGCAGATGCAGTACAACAAATATCGCGCCGCGCGCGACACCATCGACAAATTCGAAAAAGAGCCGCCGTTCGCCTACATCATTCCGCGCGAGCAGCATGACGCTCCCACGGCCGGCGTGCTGATGGAAAAAATGATGCTCAATGGAATCGAGGTTTATCAAACCTCGAAACCCGATGACTGGGTGATCCCGATGGACCAGCCCTTCGCCCGGCTGGTAAAGGAATTATTCGAGCCGCAGGTTTATCCGCAGCTCACCCAGCGCCCTTACGACGTCACCGGCTGGACGCTGCCCTATCAGATGGACGTTGAAGTTCACGCCGTCACCACGCCGTTGACCCCCGAATTTCGCCAGAGCCTGGAACGCGTCACCTCGATCAAAGGCCTGGCCGCGCCGTTCAATCACGACGCCAATGCGAGTTTCCGCGCGGTGAATCAGATTCTGGCGGCCCACGGTTCGGTCAGCTTCAACGGCGACGATATTTCCGCAGCGGGCCTGGACCGGTCGCGGCTCGATTCGATCCTTGCGGAAAATCATCTGAAAATGACCGCCGCGAAATCGGGCGGCGCGCCGGTCAAACCCGCGCGCCTTGGTCTCTATCGCGCCTGGCAGGCCAACATCGACGAAGGCTGGACGCGCTGGATCTTCGAACAGTTCGAATTTCCCTTCACCAATCTCTACAACGCCGACGTTCGCGCCGGCCATCTGCGCGATAAATATGACGTGATCCTGCTGCCCGACGCGAATGAGCGCTCGATGATGGATGGCTACCGTCCCGGCACCATTCCGGACCGTTATGCCGGCGGCATCGGCAGCGAAGGCGCGGACGCGCTGCGCGAATTCGTCAACGACGGCGGCACGCTGATCACTTTCAACAACGCCAGCCTCTTCGCCATCGACCAGTTTCATCTGCCGGTGACCAACGCGCTGGCGGGATTGAATCCGAATCAGTTTCTCTGCTCCGGCTGCCTGTTGAAGGTGCAGCTCGAAGATCCGAAAAACCCGCTGGTCGCCGGACTATCGCCCGATCCCATCGTCATGTTTGAGCGCGGTCCCGCGTTTGACACGCGGCCCGATTTCAAAGGTACGGTTCTCGCGCGCTACGTTCGGGACCGTTCCCCGCTTGAAAGCGGATATCTGGCCGGTCCCGATCGCATTGAAGGAAAAATCGCCGCCCTCGACGTGGATTATGGAAAGGGACACGTCATTTTGCTCGGCTTCCGTCCGCAGTGGCGCGGCCAGTCGCACGGGACCTACAAATTTTTCTTCAACGCTCTTTATCTGCGGTAGAACCGGCGCGCGGATTTTTCAAAGCCGCCAGCTTTTCGTGGATGGCTTCAAGCAGCCATAAATGGCGCGGCATCCGATAAGGCCGTTTTTTGAGAGCTTCATCGATTTCTTTGAGCATCCCTATGGGAATGCGGAGGGAAACGGTTACAGTTCCGTTCTTTTCGTCGCGTGACGGAGAGCGGGGTTTAACCCGATATTCCGGTTTTGAATCTCGTTTGGCCATTTTGAACGTGGAAACAAAGTGATAACACAGTTACCTCCTTTGAGGCGTCTCATAGCAAAGACCCGATGGAGGTCATTGTGGTGTCAGGGTTGTGCTATTCTGGACATCACGGTGACATCCAGAACCGTTTTTTGCCGTCGCCGCAATGAGTTGGAAGCGATCGTCCGGCATCTCTACACCGTTGCTTGCTGCACGCCGGCGGCCAATCCCAAAACGCCCGCGCTCCCGCCATTTTCATTCTCCGTCTGCAACGTCACCTGCGCGCCTCATGAAGATTTTGCTGGTTGAGGACAACGAAGTAGATGTGTGGTTGTTCCAGGAAGCCTTTCGGGCATTGGGGATCCGCCACGACCTGGAAATCGCCCGCGATGGCGAGCTCGCCCTGCACCGCCTGCGGGACGGCCAGCCGCCGGACCTGGTTCTGCTCGATATCAACATGCCCAAAATCGACGGCTTCGAAGTCTTATCGGCCATTCGCGGGCACCCCACACTGTGCCTCATTCCGGTGATCATGCTGAGCTCCTCGCGCGATCAGCGGGACGTCCGCCGCGCGCATGAGCTCGGCGCGAACTCATATCTCTGCAAAGCCACGCAGGACTTTACGGATCTGGTCGGCGATTTCGATCGTTACTGGCTGCGGCGCGCGGAGCTTCCCCGGCTTGTCGACTGAGATTTGAACGCCGCCGCTCGCGTGTGGCATGCTATCAGAAATGCTCCCGGAAATCTTTCTTGCGACCTATGGCGCTGTTTTCGTCGCCGAAATTGTTGGCGATAAGCTGCTATACACCACCGGCGTGCTGGCGGCGCGCTACAAGACGCTTCCCATTATGTGCGGAATGGCCGCGGCGTTCATGTTGAAAATGGGGGTCGCGGTGGCCGTGGGCGAGGCGATTTCGAAACTGCCGCCGCTGTTCGTCGCCGGTCTCACCGCGGCGAGCTTCATCGGCGTGGCCATCGCGGTCTGGCGCAAGGATGAGCGCCGCGCGGCCATGAAACAAGTTTCCGCGCCCAAAGCCGCCATGGTTTCCTTCGCCGCGATTTTCTTCTCCGAATGGGGCGACGTCGGCCAGATCACCGCCGCGGCCATGTCGGCGAAATATCACCTGCCGCTGGTGGTGTGGGGCGGAGCGGTCAGCGCCATGGTGACCAAAGGAATTCTCGCCGCGTCGATCGGCGCCGGCGTGCGAGGCTGGATTCAGGAACACGTGCCGCCGAAAATCGTCCGCTACGCCGGCGTCAGCGCGCTGCTGCTGCTCGGCGTTCTCTCCGTGATCGAAACTCTGACCGGCGGGGACCACGCGTGACCGAAGGTCCGGGAAGAACGGCCGTAGGTCAACGAGGATGACGGCTGCCGGGCAGAAACGCCGCCACGCCATCGGATTCATCATTTGCCTGGGCGTCGTCAGTCTGTTCGCGGACATGACGTATGAAGGCGCGCATTCGAGCATCAGTCCGCTGCTGCTCAACCTGGGCGCGACCGCGGCGCAGGTCGCTTTTATTTCGGGTCTCGGCGAAATGCTGGGCCAGAGCCTGCGCTATTTTTCCGGCCGCTTCGCCAGCCGCACCCACGCCTACTGGACCATCACTTTCTTCGGCTACGCGATGAACGTCATCGCCGTGCCCGCGCTGGCGTTTGCCGGAAGCTGGCAGGTCGCCGCCGTTCTGGTCGCGGCCGAGCGCATGGGCAAAGCGCTGCGCGGCCCCGCGCGCGACGTGCTGCTATCCGAAGCCACGCAGGAAGTCGGCCACGGCTTCGGCTTCGGCCTGCATTCGGTGATGGACCAGACCGGCGCCGTCGTGGGGCCGCTGCTGATGATGTTCGGCGTCATGCGCACCGGCAATTTTCATTCGCCGTTTCTGTGGCTGGCCGCGCCGGCCGTGGGAACGCTGATCGCGCTGAGCGCCGCGCGTTTTCTTTTCCCCACGCAAGGCGCATCGGCGCGCAATCCGAATCCGCAGCCGATTCCGCGGATTTTCTGGCTGTACACCATCGCCGCCGGAATGCTCGCGTTCGGCTTCGTCGACTGGCCGCTGCTGGTGTATCGCTTCGCGCAGACGCATCTCACCAGCGAAGTCGAAATTCCGATGCTCTACGCCATCGCCATGGGGCTCGAAGGCGCGCTGGCGTTCGTGTTTGGAAAAATGTTCGATCGTTACGGCGTCGTGACTCTGGTGCTGGGAACATTGTTTTCCATCGCCTCGCTTCCCCTGGGATTTTTAGGCGGACACCTGGCGGCCTACGCGAGCGTGGGCTGCTGGGCCACGGGCATGGGATCGCAGGATGCGTGCCTGCGCTCCGGAATTTCGCAAGTCGTATCGATGAATAAACGCGGCAGCGCGTTCGGATCGTTCAACGGAGTCTGGGGCGTGTGCTGGTTCGCCGGCAGCGTATCCATGGGACTGCTCTACGCGCATTCTTTGCTGGCGCTGGTGATTCTCGGCGCCGCGGCGCAATTCGCCTCGGCCGTAATGTTCCTGTGGCTGCGGCCGCGATTACCCGTGCAACCCCCGGCATGACTGCCGGGGCTTTCATAAATTGTTGACCGAAGCCCCGCCAGTCATGGCGGCGGTTGTCGAGCCCGGGGCCATGGGCCCGCTGACCGTCCACGTCCGAAAACGGCCAGTCTGCGCCGCACATTCGAGCGATAATTGCCTCAGATGGACACCCGAGCTTACCAGCGCTCCCGCCTCACTCGCGATCCGCGTTTCGACGGACGCTTCTTCATGGGCGTCGTCAGCACCGGGATTTATTGCCGGCCCATCTGCCCCGCCGCGCCCTCGCCGAAAGAAAAAAACATCCGCTATTTCCCCTCCGCCGCCGCGGCAGCCGAAGCCGGATTCCGCCCCTGCCTGCGCTGCCGTCCTGAAGCGTCGCCCGGCACGCCCGCCTGGCTCGGCGCCAGCGCCACCGTTTCGCGCGCGCTCAAATTAATCGGCGAAAGCGCGCTCGACGACGCCGGAGTCGACGATCTCGCCGATCGGCTCGGCATCGGATCGCGTCATCTGCGGCGATTATTTTTGCGCTATCTTGGCGCGACCCCGGTCGCCGTCGCGCAGACGCGGCGCGTTCATTTCGCCAAAAAATTGATCGATGAAACCCATCTGCCGATGACGCAAATCGCGCTGGCCGCTGGTTTCGGCAGCATCCGCCGCTTCAACGCGACGTTCCAGAAATTATACGGCCGCACGCCGCGCGAGCTGCGCGGATCGAACCCGCAAAATGGTCACGAGCCGGGCGTTTACACGTTCCGGCTCGGCTATCGCCCGCCGTATGATTGGGATTCGCTGGCGGCGTTTTTGGCCACGCGCGCGATTCCCGGCGTCGAAACCGTCACACCCGAAGAATATCGCCGCACGATTTTTGTCGACGGCCGCCCCGGCGTGATCGCGGTGCGCCCAGCGCAGAAAAATTCCTTGGAACTTCGCATTCAGTACGCCAATCCCGCTCCGCTGGTCCGGATCGTCGAGCGTGTGCGAAAAATTTTCGATCTTGGCGCCGACCCCAGCGAGGTCGCCGCGCACCTGCGCCGCGATACGCGCCTGAAACCGATCGTCCGCGCGTATCCCGGCTTGCGCGTCCCCGGCTGCTGGGATGGATTCGAGCTTTCCGTCCGCGCAATTCTCGGCCAGCAGGTCAGCGTGAAAGGAGCGTCGACGCTCGCTGGCCGCGTGGCCGCCCTGTACGGCTCACCCCTCAATGGCGATTTTTTATTTCCCGCCCCCGAAATTTTAGCTGAAGCGGATCTCGCGCCGGTCGGATTGCCGCGCAAACGCGCGGACTCAATCCGTGCGCTTGCCGCGGCCGTCGCCAACGGAAAAATTCCCTTCGACGGCTCTTTTCCACCGGAAGATTTCGAGCGCACCCTCACCGAAATCCCCGGCATCGGACCCTGGACCGCGCAATACATCGCCATGCGTCTCGGCGAACCCGACGCGTTTCCGGCCGGCGATTTATATTTGCGTCCGGTGGCGCGCGAATCCGAAGCGTGGCGCCCCTGGCGAGCCTACGCGGCCATGTATTTCTGGAGGAATTGTTCATGAACTACACGTATCTGGAAACTCCCATCGGCACCTTGCTGATCGCGGGAGATGACGAAGCGGTGCGCTGCATCGAATTTCCGAAGAACGGCAAAGCGGCGCGGCCGGAAGCAGGCTGGCGGGAATCTTCGCGCGGACCGGTCGCCGAAGCGGTGCGCCAGCTCCGCGAATATTTCGCCGGCAAGCGCGAGCAGTTCGATCTGCCGCTCGCTCCCGAGGGAACCGATTTTCAACGCGGCGTCTGGCGACGGTTGCAGGAGATCCCCTACGGCGAAACAATTTCGTACGGAGAATTGGCGAAGCGTGTCGGCAATCCGAAAGCGTCGCGAGCGGTCGGCGCAGCGAACGGCCAGAACCCGATCCCGATCGTGATCCCGTGCCATCGCGTAATCGGCGCGAATGGAAAATTGACCGGCTTCGGAGGCGGCTTGCCGATCAAAGAAACATTACTCGCGCTGGAGTCGAAGGCGAGAACGCTGGATTTACGAGATTAGCGAATTCACCAGTTGGCGATCGGCAGGTCGTCAACTTCCAGGAAATGCCGGTCACGAGTTGCGAGAACAAGCCCATACCTGCATCGGCCGATCCCTCTACTTCGAGGATAAATCACCGTTGCACCCGCGGCCCTGGACCCCTGGCAAAACTCGACATCGGCGGAGGCGGCGCAGGTTCCGGCTCCGGCGCAACCTTCTTCGGACGCGAATCGAGGCGGGTGTGAATCATCTCCTCTTTCGCCTTGGCGAATTTCGGCGTGCCCGGCTGCACGCCCGCTGTGCCCAATGTAGCCGCCACCATCTCGTCGGTGATTTCCAAAGACGCCGGCAGATATTTCTGGAAATAATTGCGGATGCGATCCTGCACCAGCCGCTGTTCGGAATAAACCAGTAAATACAAAACCACCTCGCCCGGCGCTTTCACCAGCACCTGGTACAGCGCCGACGGCTTTTGCAGCTTCGGACTGCGCAAATCCTTGTCGAACTTCTTCGCCGCCGCTTCCAGCTTCTGCCAGGCATTGATTTCCTGTCGCGTCAGCTCCGCCGCCTTGATCAGCGCCGGCCGTTCCTTGGCATTCAGCTCCTCCATCAAAATCGCCAGAAACAGCGGCATCGCCTGCAATCGATAATCGCTGGGAGCAATCTGGCGCGCCTTTTGCAGTTTGTGGAACGTCGCCAGATTCAGCTTGTCGCCTTCGAGCGCCGGCGAATACAGCGTGATCAGTTTTTCTTCTTCGAGCGCGTGGATCAGATCGCCGATCAGCGGCTCGGCCGCGATGTGCCGCAATTCCGCGCCCAGCGCTTCCGGCGTAATCTTCGTCAGCATCTCCGCTTCGCGCGCGTTTTCATATTGCAGCCGCGTCCGATCGTCGATGGCGTAGCCGAGCCGAATCTTGAACCGGATCAGCCGCAGCATCCGCGCCGGATCGTCATAAAAAACATAATTGTGAATCGCGCGAAGTTCCTTGCGCTCGATGTCGCCGACGCCGTTGGTCGGGTCGATCGGCAGTCCCAGCGAGGCGCGATTCAAGCTCAGCGCAATCGCGTTCACCGTGAAATCGCGCGCGCGCAGATCTTCATGAATCGTCGCCGGCGAAATCTGTGGTTTCCCGCCCGATTTGGCGAATTTTTCCGCATGCGCCATGCCCAGCGATGTGGTCACGCCGCCCGGAAATTCAAGCTCCAGGCACTTGCGCAGATCGTCGGTCGCGGTGGTCTCCCCGCCCGTCTTTTCGATCGCCTTGGCCAGCTTCAGCGGATTGGTTTCAATCGTAAAATCCAGATCGCGCACCGGAAAGCCGCCGAGCATGTCGCGCAGCGCGCCGCCGGTCAGGAACAGGTTCGACCCAGCCGCGGCCGCGAGCTTCTGCATCTCGCCCACCACCCGGAACTGCTCCGTGCTCAAGTGGCTTTCCAGCATGAACATGTAATCGCTCATTCGAACCCGCCTCAAATCCTCTGCCGCGGCGGCATTAAGCCCGCGGATGATGTTGATCGACCGTTTCCCGAAGCCGGCGCCGCGCCACGTGCGTGTAAACCTGCGTGGTGGAAATATCGGCGTGCCCGAGCATCACCTGCACGCTGCGCAGGTCGGCTCCGCCTTCCACCAGGTGCGTCGCGAAACTGTGCCGCACCACGTGCGGCGTGAGGTTGCGAAAAATCCCGGCGGCGCGTCCATGGCGCCGGATCAGTTTCCAGAATCCCTGACGCGTCATCGCTTTGGAGCTTCGTCCGGTGACGAATAAATACCGGCTGGCGCGCCCTTTAAGCAAGTTAGGCCGCCCGTCGGCCAGATACCCGTCGATCGCCCGCCGCGCCGATTGTCCGAACGGAACCAGCCGCTGTTTGTTGCCTTTGCCTATTACGCGCAGAACGCCCAGGTCGCGCTCGACCGAGGCCAGCTCCAATCGGCACAATTCGCTGACGCGCAGGCCGGTGGCGTACAGCAGCTCCAGCATCGCGCGATCCCGCAAACCGGCCGGCCGATCCGCCGCCGGAGCCTGAAGCAGACGGTCAACTTCCTGATGATTAAGATACTTAGGCAGCGTTGACCATTGTTTCGGGGCGGCCAGAAATTCGGTCGGGTCGCGGTCGATCTGGCCCTCCCGAGCTAGAAAACGATAAAAATTGCGCAGGGTCGTAATGTGGCGTGCGATCGACCGTGCTGATAATCCCGCGCGGTATAAGGAATCGACGTAGCTGGCAACGTGCTCCGCTAATATCTCGCTGGCCGGAAGCTTAATTTCCGAGCTAAATCGTTCTAAATCAAATCGGTAGGATGCGATCGAGTTGGCTGCCAGTCCTTTTTCAACCCGGCAGAAGTTGAGGAAAGACTCGAACCGAGCCGAATCGGCGGCGAACCCGTTCATTAGGCTAATGATACAATACTTGCAAAATTGTTTGAAAGGAAATCCTCGAAGAAAGGGCGATAAGTGGCTGGAACGGCCAACAAAAAGGTGCTTGTGGGGCGTTTCGACCGGGAAACGCTGCGCGGTTTCGTGCAATCGCCCGGCGGATTCGAGTTGGACCGGCTGGAATTGCTGACGCCCGAAGGCGCGCTGCTCAAAATCCCGTATTCTGAGACGAAAGTGGTCTGTTTTGTTCGCGATTTCGATGCGGGCGAAACCTGGCGCGAGCACCGCACCTTTTCGACGCGTCCCAAAACGGCCGGTTTATGGGTCCGGCTGCGATTCCGCGACGGCGATTCGCTCGAAGGAATGCTCGGCAACAACCTGATGCTGGTTGAGCCGTCTGGTTTCAGCATCATCCCGCCGGACCCGACCTTCCAGAACCAGCGAATTTTCGTCCCCAGAGCCGCGCTGGCGGATGTGCAGGTTTTGGGGGTCATCGGTAGTCCCTTACGCCGCCAGACGACGAAGAAGGTCGAAAAAGAAGAAGGGCAGCTCAAGATGTTCGGGGAGTGAATGGTGCCCGATCGATGCAGATTTCAGGCAATAGCAGACCTCGGGCAACTGGCACTTGCGTCTTTCTCGGGTTTTTCAAGCGACCAGCGCGGCGTGGACGGGATAATGGCCGCGTCCGCCATTCTGGTTGAGCGGACCCGGTTTGCGTCCGAATTCGCCCATGGCGGCGATTCGCACATCACGACGAATCAGCCACGCCACCCCCTCGTCAAAGGAACGGCAGATCGGCCGAAGCCTTTCATAGATGTTGCCGTGATGGTCCCAGTTGCCGAAGCGGATGTGGACGAAATCGTGGTGGCGCAGCAGTTCGAGCGAATCGCGGCACGCGCCGGGAAACGAGGCCGTGGTCGCGATCAGCCGGGGACCGGCGCCTGCCGGAACCATCGAATGATGCCGCGTAGAATCAGCTTCAAGGCCACGCACCAAGCGGAACCGGCCGGGCATTTCCGCCAGCCGCGGCATCAACCCGGCGGGAAAAAGCGCGTCGCCCAAGGCCACCGGACACATCCACGAAGGCGTCCACGGTCCGATTTCGAGATCAAACGTGTCGACGTGGCTGGGGCCGCCGGCCATTTCGACGAAAACCATTTTTCGCCGCGGAATTGGCGGCGCCAGGCCGGCGAGCGCCACAGCGAACAGATCGCGCCGCGTCATTGCGCTCATCCTAGCACGTACGACCCTCAGGTACATCGCCTAAGACCGGTAATAAGCACTACGGCAGGCTAAAGTATCGCCCTTAGTCCGACGATTTTTCCTGCAGAGGATTCTCAGGTGTTTTCGATTTTTACCGCGTTTCGCTGGTCGGTGCGGGTGGCCGCGCTGGCGACGCCGCACGTCCATGCCTGGAGTCTCGAACGCAGCCGCAACAGCAGTGAAGGCGAGCGCAATCTCAAAATCCGCAACTACGGCGAGGCGGAACGATTCCTCACCCAGGCCGTCGACGAAGCCGACGTGCGCCGCCACACCGTGCGCCGCGTGCAGTCCCGGCTGGAGCTGGCCGAAGCACAGCGCAAGCTAGGCAAATTCGCCGAAGCCGAACGAACCGTCCGCGATGCGCTGGAGCTGACCGCGCGCGTTTCGAATCCGTCGGGTTATCTCCAATGCCTGGATGCGCTGGCCGAGGTTTTCCACGAATCGCAGAATTTCCCGGCGATGGAATCCGCGCTGATGGAAGGCGTCCGCATTGAAGCCTCGATTCCCCATCCCGACCCGCTGCGCATGGCGCGGCGAACGCATCGTTTGGGAACGGCGCGCCTGAAGAACGGCCGGCCGGAGGATGCCGTGCTCGCGCTCGAAAAAGCTTTAAAGCTGCACGAAAACAGCTTCGGCGAAGATCATCTGGAAACCGCAAACCTGCTGAGCGAGCTGGGCGCAATCTATCGCGCGCTGGACTCGCATGCGGACGCGCAAACCGCGCTGCGCCGCGCCTTGCGCGTTCATGAGCGTGAGCACGGTTATCTGTCCGAGGAAGCGCTGCGCGATTTGTATCATCTGGCCGGATCGCTCGAAGAGTCGGGCGATATCGAAGGTGCCGCGGGCCTGTACGAGCGCGCGCTGCTGCTCAAGGAACGGACCGTCGGCGGCGATCTGGACGAGCTTGCCGAGATGCAGTTCGGTCTGGCGGGTATGTACATCGGATGGTCGAATTATGGCCGCGCGCGGGAACTGCTGGCGGAGGCGATCGGGACGTTCAAGCGCAAGAAAGGTCCGCGGCTGGCGGTGGCGCTGGAGACCGCGGCGCACGTCGAAGAATGCTGCGGACGGTATCTGGAAGCGATTGCCGATCTGGCCCGGGCCGGGAAGGTTTGGGAATCGGGCGGCCGTCTGCGGGAGCTGGCGGCCAACATGGAGCATCGCGCCGAGCTGCTCGATCTACTGCGCAAACGCAGTGAAGCGGGCTGGCTGCGCGAGCGCGCGACGGAATTGCTCTCGTCCCATACGCAAGCTGCCGCGGGCTGAACCGGCTGAAGGCCACTGAAACGGTCCGGGACCTGGCCCACTGTGGCGACCCGCGGGTTTATTCTGAGATTCATGACGATTCGCCCGGCGCAAGCCGCCGACGCGGACGCGATCTGGTCCATTCTCGAGCCGACCATCCGCGCCGGTGAAACCTACACGCTGCCGCGAGACATGAAGCGCGACGAGGCGCTGGCGTACTGGTTCGAGAATGGTCACGAAGTTTTCGTCGCTGAAGAGGAAGGCCGCCTGACCGGCACGTATTTTCTTCGCGCGAATCAGCCCGGCGGCGGCGGGCACGTCGCCAATTGCGGATACGTGACGGCCGCGGATTCCTTTGGACGCGGTGTCGCGCGGGCCATGTGCGCGCATTCGCTCGACCAGGCGCGCCGCCGCGGATTTCGCGCCATGCAGTTCAATTTCGTAGTCAGCAGCAATGAGCGCGCGGTGCGGCTGTGGCAGAGCTTCGGATTTGAAATTGTGGGAAGTTTGCCCGGCGCGTTCCTGCATCCGCGAATCGGCTACACGGATGCGCTGGTGATGTTCCGCGAATTACAGCGACCGCAAGTGGCGTAAGCCGCCAGGCTTGCGCTGTGACACGGCCCGAAGCGGCGCCGCGAACCGCGCAAGGGTAACGGCTTTGTGCTACATTCATACGAAACTTGCCGGCATTACTTCTTTCCTTTGCGCTTTTCCTCTTTTTTACCTTCCTGGGATCTGCGGCCGTTCAGATATTCCGGCCGTGGCCCGATCCGCTGCGCAGTGTGTTGATCGCACCCGGCGTCGGAGCCGCCACCGTTGTCCTGCCGGTATTCCTTCTTAACCGCTTCAATATTCCGGTCCGCGACTTTGCCCTGCCGCTGACGATTCTTTTCGCGTTTTCGGCCGCCGCGATCCTGTGGCGCAATCGCCCGGCGATCGCGTTCCGCCAGATCCGGCCGTTTTTGATCATCCTGGCCGGCGCGGCCCTGCTGACCGGTTATCCGCTGCTGCTCTACGGATTCAACTGGATCGCATACGGCAACAACGACATGTGCAGTTTCGTGATGACCGCGCACCACTTCGCCGCGCACGGTTACCATCAGCTCCCCGGCACGACGGCGATGCTCGAAAATCGCGATCTCGGCGCCAGCTACTGGTTCTCTTACGCGATTGAAGGAACGCGCTGCGGCGCCGATCTGCTGCTCGCCTGGCTGATCAGCCTGACCCATCTCACGGGATTTCAAATTTACATGCCGCTGCTGCTGGCGCTGCATCTGGCGCTGATCGCGGCCGCCGGAGCACTGGTGCTGCGCGATTCCGCCTGGCGCGACGCGGCCATCGTGCTTTGCGCATGGCTCGCCGTTTCGCCGTTGAACACGCTGGGCACCATGTATCAGCTGATGCCGCAGGTATTGGGCGTGACGCTGCTGGCGATTTCGGCGGCGATCGTGCTCGAACCGCTGAAAATTCCCGCGCTGCGCTTTTCTCTGCTCGCCGGCGGATTGATGGCCGCGCTGGTGATCGTTTATTACGAAATTCTCCCGTTCCTGATCGTGGCCATCGTGCTTTACCATGCGTTGCAGTTGTTTCGCCGCCAGGAGACGACCCGATTGCTGGCGCGGTGCGCGATCGGTACGCTGTTCGTGGCCGCGATTGTGTTGCGAAGCTGGATTTTTTCCATTACTCCGTTTCTGGAGCGCCAGGCAGGAAGAAGTTTCGAAGCGGCTGATCCCAACCTGAGCGTGTTTCCCTACTATCTGGTTCCCAGCGGGCTTGCCAATTTGTGGGGTTTGGTTCCAATCGGCGGCGGACCGATCCGCGGCCTGGCGATGAATGCCGCGATCGCTGCCGGAGCGGTGCTGCTGCTGGCTGCGGCCGCCGCCAGCCTGTGGCAAGCGTGGAACGCGCAACCGGCGGCCGTGGTTGCGACGGCGATGCTCGCGGCCGGCGCGGATTTGTTCTTTCGCGGCGGGGATTTTGGCCTGTTCAAGCTGGCGATGTATATTCAGCCATTCCTGCTCGGGTCGCTGGTGCTGGCGTGTTTCTCTGTGAGGAGCGGCGACGTTGCCGGTGGCGCGGATCATCGGCTTTTGTGGCCTGCGAATCTTCGCGCGCGGTTCGCAGGGGACACAGCCCGATCGCCCGCGCCACCGGCTCTGTATTCAACCTGGCGACTTCTGCCGATCATGCTCATCGCCCTCGTGGGACTTCGCAGCCAGATTTTCTACGTCCGCCGCAGCCTCGGCAGTGCGGGCAGCTTCGCCAATCTCCCGCACGCCTCCGATCGCAAACTGCTGGACCAGCTCGCGCGCCTTCGCGCCGCTCCGCATCGCGACAACATTGTCTCCGACGCCAACAACCCGACCCTCTCTAGCGTCGAAGCGGTGTACCTGAATCCCGCGCAGCTCGATTATCCCGCTGCTGATTTTTTTCAAGTTCCCGCGAATCTCGACCCCGATTCGGCTGTGTTCCGCATGGGCCATCGCCTGTCGCCGGCGCTCGCCGATCGCGCGCTTGCATTGGCCAAAGCACGTCAGAAAAAGGACGGCTCGGCGGCGTTCGACATGAAGCCCGGCGGTTCCGGTCCGGAGCAGGACATTTTTTTCCGCTGGAACGGAGCCGAAGCCGCCCATTACGACGTACTCGAAAGCGGTCCCGAAATGAGTCCGCTGAACCATCGGGAGGCCGTGCCTGATTTGCGTTTGCGTCCCGCCGAATCGGTTTCGAATCACCTGATCGCGGTCGCCTCCGAATTGGGCGGAAACATTTCGCTGGCCGGCCGATTCGGCCCGGACCGCGGCGTCGCGCTCTATCCCTCCGAGCCCGATTATTTCTTCCCCGGCGCGATGACCTCCGTGGGACGCTATTTGCTGTTTCAGGTGCTGAACCCGTCGCCGCGCCTGCGCGTTGCTGTCGATTACACCGCGAGTCTCAACAGCGACGGCGAAAATCGCATTCCTCCGATCGCGGCCATCGGCTCCGAACGCGTGCATTTCACCGCGGGAGTTCGCGGCGCGGGACGATTATTCTCGCCGGTCTTGGCGCCGCAGCGCATCGGCGGCGATTCTTACCTGATGCTCGATATGGGTGAAGCGCCGTTTCAGATGCCCAACGATAAATCGGGATTCATGCGATGGTACGGCCGCGCCGTGCGCCTGGATACGCGGCGCATCACCGGGTTCGTGCGCGATATTTCGGTCATCTCCGAAGATCAATACGACGCTTTGCCCGCGCCCGCGGCGCTGCAACATTTTCCCGCCGCTCTCGGCAATCCGAATCTCGAATTTTCCGGAATTTATGAAGACGGCTGGGCATCGGAAGACGCGGTTATCGTGCTCGCAGGCTCCTCGCGATTCCGCCTGGACGGCATGCTGCCGGCCGGCGAAACGCAGATCGACGTTTCGATCGACGGGCGCATAGCGGCGAATCAAACGATTCGCGCCGGCAACTTCACGATCGAATGCGCGCCGGTTCCCTCCGGCAGGCATCGCATCGAGATTCGCGCCGCGAACTCGCTTCCGCTGTCTGCGCGGGACCGTCGCCGCGCGTCCTACCTGATTCGCCGCGTTGGCTTCGGGAGCGCGCAGGCCGCTGAAAACTCGAAAACCGACTCCCTGGCAGCCACGGCTCTGTCGTGCAGCGCTCCCTGACAAAAGGCCGGCCCGGAGCCGGGAATTTTTCGGCGCCCCCTTTCAGCGTGTGGCGAATTTTCAAGCGAAATGCGCCGATTAAAAATCAGCGCCGCGGCTCTGATAAAATCCGACGTGAACGAATGCCGCCAATATGTCCGTCGCTCCTGCTGTTTTCGGCGATCTGCTTCGCGCAAGTCAACCCCTTTGCGGGAGATTCGGAAGCGATCGCCGATGGTCAGAAATTGTTCTTGCAATCCTGCGCTCCCTGCCATGGCTCCAACGGGGAAGGCGCGCAGAGCCAGGCCGAAGGCATGCATCCGCCCGATCTGACGCGCGGCCAGTTTCGTGCCGGCCGAACCGACGGCGATCTTTTCCGCGTCATCTCGGAAGGCGTGCGCGGGACGCTGATGCCGTCGTTCAAATCGCTTGGCGATGAACAGATCTGGCGTCTGGTGACTTTCGTGCGGTCGCTTTCGCAGGTGAAGGCGCCGATTAACGGCGATCCCGCGGCGGGCGAAGCGCTGTTCTGGGGCAGCGCCGGGTGCGGCCGATGCCATGCCATGGGAGCGCGCGGCGGAACGCTCGGGCCGGATTTAAGCCACGGCAGCCGTCGCAATGGCGCAGACAAGCTGAAAGAATCGATTGTCGATCCCAATGCCGATATCACACCCGGCTATGCGATCGTGACCGTGGTGACGCGCGATGGCCGCACCATCACCGGAGTCGAGCGCTGGCTCGATAATTTTTCCGTCCGGCTGGTCGATGCCTCGGGAAACGAGCAAAGTTTTCTGCGCGATGAAATCAAATCGGTGACGCGCCAGTTCCGCTCGATGATGCCCGCTGATTACGGCAAACGCCTCAGCCCCCAGGACATCGACAACATCGTCGCTTACATTCTTAAAACCCAGAGCAAGGCGAACATGCAATGAAAAAAATCATCTGGATCTTTATGGCGACGTTCGCCGCAAACGCGCAGGTGACCAACGACGCCCTGCTCCACGCCCAGCAGGACCCCAACACCTGGCTCAGCTACGGCCGCAATTATCTCGGATGGCGCTATAGTCCGCTGGCGCAGATCACCGCCGCGAACATCGCTCAGCTCGCGCCCGCTTGGATTCTTCCCACCGGCGTGCCCGGCAACAACGAAACCACTCCACTGGTAATCGATGGCATGATGTATCTCACCGGACCCTCGAACAATGCCTGGGCGGTCGATCTTCTGACCGGCCGAAAAGTGTGGAGCTACTCCGATTACGTACCATCCGGCCTGGGACTGTGCTGCGGCACCGTGAATCGAGGATTCGCGATCCTCGGCGACAAGCTGTTCAAGGTAAACATTCAATCTACGCTGGTTGCGCTTGATCGTAAAAGCGGAAAATTGCTGTGGGAAACCGCCATTGACGACTATAAGAAAGGATATTCGAACACCGTCGCGCCACTGGTGGTCAAGGATATGGTGGTGGTTGGGACGGCGGGCGCGGAGTGGGGCATCCGCGGCTACATCGACGCCTATGACGCCAAGACCGGCAAACGCCGCTGGCGCTTCTACACGGTCCCCACCGCAGGCGAGCCGCGGATCGAAACCTGGGGTGGAAATTCCTTTAAGACTGGCGGCGGATCTACTTGGATCACCGGCACTTACGATCCAGAAACTAACCTGATTTACTGGGGCATCGGCAATCCCGGCCCGGATATGGATGGCGAGGTTCGGCCCGGCGACAATCTGTACACTTGCGCGGTGGTGGCCATTGATGCGGATACTGGCAAATTAAAGTGGTACTTTCAAATGACCCCGCATGATGTTCATGATTGGGATGCTGTCGCCGATCCGGTGCTGCTCGATGTGACCGTCGACGGCAAGAAAATCAAGGCGCTCGGCCAGGCCAATCGCAACGGGTTTTATTATCTGCTCGATCGCACCACCGGCAAATACATCACTGCCAAACCGTACACGAAAGTCAACTGGGCCGACGGGATCGGCGCCGATGGCCGGCCGATCCTGATCGCCAATCGCGAACCGACGCCCAAAGGAACCCTCGTTTGCCCCGGCATCGGCGGCGGCCACAACTGGAATGCGACGGCGTTCAGCCCGCAAACCGGATTTTATTATTTCTCCTCCACTGACGGCTGCCAGTTGTTCGATGTGGAAAAACAGGAATACGTCGAAGGCAAGCAATATCAGGCCGGCGACGCATTTGGCGTGCCCAAGGACCCGCAGACCGGATCGGTGGATGCGGTGGATCCGGCGACGGGAACGGTGAAATGGAAGCGCGAACTGGTGAGCACTCCTTCCGGACTTTTGGCGACCGCCGGCGGCTTAATTTTTGCCGGCGATTCCAATGGATATTTTATGGCCCTGGACGCGCGAACGGGGAAAATCGTGTGGCACTTCCCGACCGGCGCGGCAATTCACGCCCCCGCAATCAGTTACACCTTCCGCGGCAAGCAGTACATCGCGGTCGTCTCGGGGGAAAATCTGATCGCGTTCAAATTGCCTTAGTTTCTGACGACATGGCAGGTGGGCGGGCTCCCAGTGTGCCTGGCCGGCTGAACAAGCGGCGCGCCCGCCGCAGGCCGGGGGCCTGCCCCACAAAGTTACCCCTTCGCTTCCCGATTGGCCCGATCCCGCAGCGCCCGCATATACGCGATGCTATAGGCGAGCGCCGGCGACCGGAACTGGTTCGGCGCAATTTTCCCGTCCGGCGTCAGCATGTTGGGGATGTGATCCGGAATCACGATCCCGTCGAAATCCACCTCACGCAGAGCCTTCATAATTTTGTACATGTCGTAATAGCCGTTATCCATGAAGGTCTCGACAAAATGCGGCAGCGGAGCGCTCACGTTGCGGAAATGAATTTTGAAGATTTTCTTCTGCGCGCCGAAATAGCGGATCATCTCCTCGGGATCTTTGCCCGTCAGGGCTTTCCCGCCCTCCAGCCATGTTCCGCAACATAAACACAGTCCGACGTTCGGACTATCGGCGATCTCCATCGCGCGTTTATAGCCCTCGAAATTCGCGAAAATGCAGCGCGGCACGCCGGCCAATACCGGCGCCGGCGGGTCGTCCGGATGAATCCCGATCCGCACCCCCGCTTCTTCCGCCACCGGCGCGACTTGCTTGATGAAATAGGTGTAGTTCTCCCAGATCTCCTCTTTCGAAAACACGCGCCCGTGCGACAGCGGCTCCTTATAAACCTTGCCGTACCAGACGCCCTGCCGATTGGGACTGTTCAGATCCAGTTCGCGGGTATCGCAGCCGCGCATCCGCGCGCGCCCGCTGCTCCAGATGCCGTTGCCCATATGCGCGTAGGTCGTATAATGAATCCCCGCCTGACCGGCGTAGCGCAGATAATTTTTGTACTCTTCAATTTTCTGGTCGCGTCCGGGAAGGTTCAGCGTCACCTCCGGCATGTTGTGCAGACTGCCGCTCGGACCGACGCCGCTGCCGACGTTATACACTTTGATCCCGGCCGATTCGTAGCGTTCGCGCATCGCCGTGAACGCGTCGGCGGTAGCCTGCGCCGGCCTCGGATTAAGGCTCACGTACTCGACGCCGATCTGCTGCAAAAATAGCAGGTCGTCGTCGGTCGGATCGGTCTTGTAGGTGGTCGCGATTTTAATTCCCGGCGGATTCGGCACCACCGTCGCGCGTCCGCTGGTTTGTGACGCGATCACGGCCGCGGCGCCCAGCGCCACTTTGGCCAGATCTCTGCGTCCCAGATCCGAAGTTTCGCTCATCGTCTTTCGCTCCGGCGTCCAGTATACACGGCGTTCAGACCAGTGGCGTAAGCCGCCAGGGCTGGGCAACCGACGGCTGCCGAAATCGCGCCGCGAACATCGCGCGCCTGACGGCTTGCGTTACTTGCCGAGGGACTCCCGCCACGACGTTCCCCATGCCGATAAATTTCCACTATGCTGATCAAGGAGGTTCCCCGGATGCTCCGTTCATCCTTGCTCCTGTGCGTTGCGCTCTGCGCCTCCTGGCCCACCGCCGCCCAGGGATTGATCACCAAAAAAGCCATGTCCATCGAGATGGCCGAGACCATCGCCCACACCGCCATCGCGCAGTGCCGCACCATGAACTTTCATGTCAGCGTGAGCGTCATTGATGCGAGCGGTCTGCTCCAAGCTTTTCTACGCGACGAACCCACCGGCCCGCACACCATCGAACTGAGCCGCAAGAAAGCCTTTACGGCGCTCACCTTCGCCAATCGCTGGGATTCCTCCGGCGAAGCGGCGAAGGCCTGGCACTCGACCCTCGGTTCGCCGATGCCGAACGTGGAAGGAACGGTCGGCGTCGCCGGCGGCGTGCCGATCAAAGCCGGAAACGAAGTGATCGGAGCGGTTGGCGTGAGCGGAGCCGTCGGCGGCGCCAACGACGAAATCTGCGCCAGGGCCGGAATCGCGAAAGTCGCCTCCGAATTGAAGCCGTAGCCGCCGGACAGCGCCGCCAGTAAGTGCGGGCTAACTTCCACTAAGCGGCCGCGAGCTCGCATGGGCGCGGTGTAAGCCCCGACGGTCATGGCAACCGATCCTGCGCGTTCCCCGTCCGCCTTCAAAGGTTCGCTTGACTCGCCGGTCCTGTTCGCCATACTCGTTTGACGCCCGAATTCGCAGTAGAATAACCCCATGCTTCGCAGATCGATTTTCTTTTTCGCGATTCTCGCGCACGCCGCCGTCCTCCGCGTCGAAATCACCCATCGCGCCGATTACCCGCAGGGCAACTACGAAGAAATCGCCGGAAAGATTTATTTCGCGGTCGATCCCAATCTTCCCGCGAATAAAATCATTGTCGACGTCGACCGGGCCCCGCGCGACGCCAAAGGTCTGGTCGAATTTTCCGCCGATCTCTACGTTCTGCAACCGAAAGATCCCAAAAAATCGAACGGCACCGCGCTGTTTGAAGTCTCCAACCGCGGCGGCAAAGGCCTTATGAGCACGTTCGACTTCACCCGCGGGAACGACCCTGGCGATTCCTTCCTGTTCGATTCCGGCTACACCCTGGTCTGGGTCGGCTGGGAATTCGACGTTCCGGATCGCACCCACATGAAACTCTACGCGCCGGTTATTCGCGGCCTCACCGGGCCGGTGCGCAGCGAAATCATGGTGGATCATCGCGCGACTGCGGCTTCGCTGGGCGACCGCGCGCAAATCCCCTACGCCGTCGCCGACGAATCGACGGCCACGCTGACCGTCCGCAATCGCCCCGCCGATCCAGCCACGACGATTCCGCGGGATCAATGGAAGTTCAACGCCGAAGCGACCGGTGTCGAATATTCCAGCGGTTTCGAACCCGGAAAAATCTACGAATGCATCTACACCGGCAAAGACCCCGCCGTCGTCGGGCTCGGCCCCGCGGCCATCCGCGACTACATCTCTTATATGAAGCAGCACGGCGAAGTGAAAAGAGCCATCGCCTTCGGCGTCTCGCAGAGCGGCCGTTTTCTTCGCAAATATCTCTACGACGGTTTCAACGCCGATGAACAGGGCCATATCGTTTTCGACGGCGTCTGGGCGCATGTCGCCGGAGCGGGGCAGGGAAGTTTCAATCATCGTTTCGCGCAACCGTCGCGCGACGGCCACACCTGGATGAACTTTTTCTATCCCACCGATCTGTTCCCCTTTACCGACGAACCGGAAACCGACGACGGCATTACCGCCGCTCTTTTGGCCCGCGCGACCGAGGAGCATGTCGTCCCCAAAATTTTCTACACCAACGGATCGTATGAATATTGGGGCCGCGAAGCCGCGTTGATCCACATCAGTCCCGACGGCCGAAAAGACATTCCGCCGGCGCCATCGACGCGCATTTATTACATCGCCGGCACGCAGCACGGCCCCTCGGCCGAGCCGGTAAAGCACAACACGCAGAACGAATCGAATCCCAACGATAATCGTTACGTTCTGCGAGCCTTGCTGGTTGACATGAACAACTGGATCAGCGACGGCGCGGCTCCGCCCCAATCCGAAATTCCGCACATTAATAAGGATCAGCTGGTCGCGGTAAGCGCCTTGAATTTCCCGAAAATCCCCGGGATTAATGTGCCGAAAATCCCGGCCTACGCCTGGCGTCTGGATTTCGGCCCCGATTTCCGTAGCAAAGGTATCGTCGCGTTCGAGCCTCCCAAAGTTGGCAAGCCGTTCCCGACGCTGATTCCGCAGGTCAACTCCGACGGCAACGAAACGGCCGGCATTCGCCTACCGGAGCTCGCCGTTCCTCTTGCGACTTACACGGGCTGGAACCTGCGCGACGCGAAGATCGGCGCTCCTGATGAAATTCAGAGCATGATCGGGTCGTTCATTCCGTTCGCCCGCAGCAAAGCGGAACGAGAGCGCATTGGCGACCCGCGGCCATCGATTGAAGAGCGCTACAAATCGAAGGAAGCTTATCTTGCGCAGGTGGAAGCCGCGACGAAGCCGCTGATCGCCCAACACCTGATCCTCGCTCGCGACGCCGAAAGGATTAAAGAGAAAGCGTCCGCAAGATGGGATTCGCTGATGACAGCGCAGTGAACCCAGCCTACTTCTTCAGAGTACCCTTCTCTCTCGCGATGCCGAGCAGCGTCGGATAAAACTGCACAAACGTATTCTCCACCGCCCCGTGCGCGGAGTGACACGCGAAGCATCCCGCCGACCTCGGCAGCGCCTGCGCCGGTTCGCCTGACGCCGGAAACGCAAAATACTCCCATTTATCCTTAAATCGCGACGAATCTTTCACCTCTGCCGACAGCCGAAAATCCTCCGCCTGATAATGCCCGCCGCGATTGATCGACCCGTTCGAAGCCGAATCCCGGACCTCCAGCACGAACATCGTTTTCTCCGGCCAGCTCCCGGTCGCCATAAACGCCTTATAAGACGCGCGATTTACAAAAACATTATCGAAGCGCGGTGTTGCGGGACCCTCGGAGCCATACGTCATCCCCAATCCCGAGCTCAAAAATATCCACTCGCGATAATCCGCCGGCCGCACCAACCGGCCATCCTTCGTGAACTCCGGACCCTGAGCCCACAGTGCCGTGCCCAGCAAAAAGCACCAAATCTTCATTCCCTCAGTCTACATTCGCTATCTTAGAAACGTGCACCCACAAGCCCCACCCAAGCTGCCCATCGACGGAGTCCGCAACATCATCGCTGTCGGATCCGGAAAAGGCGGCGTCGGAAAAACCACGGTCAGCGTAAATCTCTCGCTCGCTCTGCGCGCCCTGGGACGAAAGGTCGGCCTGCTCGACGCCGATGTCTACGGTCCCAACATCCCTCTCATGATGGGCATCAACCGGCCGCCGCGCGCCAATGAAGAGCGCATCGAACCCGTCGAAAATTATGGCGTGAAGCTCATGTCCATGGGTTTCATCAACCCCGGCGACAAACCGCTGGTCTGGCGCGGACCCATGCTGCACAGCGCCATGCAGCAATTCCTCCGCAACGTCGATTGGGGCGATCTCGACTATCTGGTGATCGATCTGCCGCCCGGCACCGGCGACGTCGCGCTTTCACTCGCCCAAACCGTGCCCATCAGCGGAGCCGTTGTCGTCACCACCCCGTCCGATGTTTCTCTCGAAGACGCACGAAAAGCGGTAAATATGTTTTATCAGGTCCGCATCCCCATTCTGGGCCTGATCGAAAACATGAGCTACCTGATCGCCCCGCAATCGGGCGAGCGCATTGACGTCTTCGGCCAGGGCGGCGGCAAGCGCACCGCTGAACAGATGAATATCCCGTTTCTGGGTGAGCTGGCTCTCGATCCCGAAGTTCGCATCGGCGGCGATAGCGGCCGTCCGGTGACCGCGCGTCCCCCGGACGATCCCCACGCCGCGCCCTTTCATGCCTTAGCCGAACGGGTGGAAGCGCGAGTCCGCGAATCGCAAAGCGCGGCTCCCTCCATCACCATCGAAGAGTGAATCACCTCCCCGCCGCTGAAACGGCGTATGATGTTGCCATGCGGGCCTGCTGGTTTTTGTTGGCGTCGGCGGTTTTGAGCTTCGCGCAGGGTGAGGAAGCGCGGAAAGCTCCCACGGACATCCAACCTGGAAGCATCACCTACGAAGACATTCCGTATCCCTATCCAGTGCATTATTTCCCGCTCACGATGTACGGGCAGGACGTGAGGATGGCGTATATGGATGTGGCTCCGGCGGAGCAGTCGAATGGCCGGACGGTGGTTCTGTTTCACGGGATGAACTTCGGCGGATTTTATTTCGGGCCGATCATCGACGTGCTGCGCAAAGAAGGATTCCGCGTAGTGGTGCCGGATCAGATCGGGTTCGGCCGGTCATCGAAACCGATCATTCCCTATAATTTTCACGACATGGCGTTGAACACGCGGAAGCTGCTCACCTCGCTGGGAATTTCCCGCGTGTCGATTGTCGGCCATTCGATGGGCGGCATGCTGGCCACGCGATTCGCGGCCTCGTTTCCCGATATTATCGATCGCGCGGTGATTTACGACCCGATCGGTTTACACGATCCGCGCTACGAACACCCCTGGCACGCGGCCGACGACGAATACAAAGCGGTGATGGCGCAGACCAACGATCAGCGCTGGCAGGGTTTCTACGCGAACATCCGTCGTTATTTTCCGCCGGGAGCGTGGAAGCCGGAATACGAAAAATACGTCCGCATTCTCTATGCGCCGACGCTTTCCGCCGATTTTCCGCGCTGGGCCATGGTGCGCGCGATTTATCACCAGATCACCTATCTCGATCCGGTGGATGACGACTGGCCGAAGATCAAAGTGAAGACGCTGGTGATCGGCGGTACATTGGATGGTCCCGATTTTCCCCAGCGCGCCCGGCACATCGCCGATACGATACCCGGCGCTGAATTGGTTTTATTGCCGGGACTTGGGCATGTGCCGCACATTCAGGCGCCGCAGATGTTTTTTCCGCCGCTTTTAAAATTTCTGAAGGGCGAAGGACCGGGGGCGCATTAGTCTCGCGCTCCGGAGTTCGCTCCGTCGCGGGATACCGCGTGCGGTTTGGGAACCGGCCGAGCGGCGGATCGCTGAATCATCAGGTGCGCGACTTCTCGCAGGTGCTCGCAGGGAAGCTGGTGAACCACTTCATGAAGCTGATCGTCGAAAACACCTTCATCCAGCTTCCGCAGAAAGTCGGCCGCGTTAAACGTTGCAGCACCGTCAGTCATAATCCTACACGCTATGTTGGACGCGTCGCGCATTACAACGTTACGGCGTTCGCGTTAACACGGAGGTTCAGCAGATGCTGAGTCGCAAGGAAACCGACAGTTTGGGCGAGGTTGAAGTACCGGAGGGCAAGCTGTGGGGCGCGCAGACGCAGCGCTCGATTGAGCATTTCAGCATCGGCCGCGATCTGATGCCGCGCGAAATGATCGCGGCGTATGCCACGCTCAAAAAAGCCGCGGCGAACGCGAATTTCGCGGCGGGGAAGCTGGATGCCGAACGGCACCGCCTGATTGTCCAGGCGTGCGACGAAATTCTCGCGGGCCAATTCGATGAGATGTTTCCGCTGCACGTGTGGATGACCGGGAGCGGCACGCAGTTCAACATGAATGTGAATGAAGTGATCGCGAATCGCTGCTGCCAGCTCGCCGGGACGCCGCTGGGGAGCAAGACGCCGGTGCATCCGAACGATCAGGTCAACTTATCACAATCGTCCAATGACACATTTCCTTCGGCGATGAACATGGCCGCGGCGATTGCCGTGGAGCGGCGGCTGATTCCGTCGGTGGCGGCGCTGCGCGATGCGATTTCCGCGAAGGCGCGGGAGTGGGACGGCATCATTAAGATCGGCCGGACGCACATGCAGGACGCAACGCCGGTCACGCTGGGGCAGGAATGGTCGGGCTACGCGGCGATGCTGGACGACGATCTGCAACGGATCGAGGACGCGCTTAAAGGAGTTTACCGGCTGGCATTGGGGGGAACCGCGGTCGGGACGGGGATCAACGCGTTTGCGGAGTTTGGCGCGATGGCCGCGGCGGAAATTGCCAGGCTCACCGGATTACCGTTCGTCAGCGCGCCGAATAAATTCGCGGCTCAGGGTGCACACGACGACCTGGTGCAGCTTTCCGGAACGCTGCGCACGCTGGCGGTTTCGCTGTACAAAATCGCCAACGATATTCGACTGCTGGCATGTGGTCCGTTCGCCGAGCTGTCGATTCCGGCGAACGAACCGGGATCGTCGATCATGCCGGGCAAGGTGAATCCGACGCAGGCCGAGGCGCTGGCGATGGTGGCGGCGCAGGTGATGGCGAACGACGTCGCCGTGGGATTCGGCGGGGCAGGCGGGTATCTCGAAATGAACGTCTACAAGCCGCTGATCATTTTCAATGTGACGCACTCGATCGCGATTCTCACGGATGGATGCACGAATTCTCGAAAATACCTGGTGGAGGGAACCAAGCCGAATTTGAAAAAGATCCGCGAGCATGTGCAGCATTCGCCGATGCTGGTGACCGCGCTCGCGCCGGCGATCGGTTATGACAAGGCAGCGCAGATCGCACACTATGCGATGGAGCATGATGTGACTCTGAAAGAGGCGGCCTTGAAGGTCGGCGTAAGCGAGGCGGAGTTCGACCGGCTGGTGGATCCCGCGAAGATGATTCGTCCGTAGCCGGGGGACGGCAGGTCGGGGACCTGCCCGACCGTCGCTCAAAACACGTTCATCATTAAATAAAAGAGGAACCAGCAGAACAACGCAAAAAAAACAAGACCCACAAGCCACATGAAAACGAAGGTCCGTTCATTTTTGCCGGGCTCTGGCGCGGTGATGCCCATCACGCCGTGAACCATTCGAAAAAGTTTGGCCAGAAGCGGGATCATCGCGCGGCACACGGCGGGACCGGAAGCACTGCGCCCGGCACGGCGCTGACTTTCTGTTTCGCAAGCTCGCCGTTCAAATTGGCCAGCTGCGTCTTCATCAATTCATTCCAGCCCTGCGCGGCCGTCGCGAGATCGCGGCAGTAAGTGTCGTACGCGCTCTGCATCACCGGCGTCGGCGCGGCGTCCTGACCATCGACGATCGATGCGAGCGAGCCGATCGAGCGATTGAGCGGCGCAAACGCCGGCGCTTGCCGGCCGCCGCGTCCACCTCCTCCGCCGAAGCCGGCCTCGGAGCCTTGGAGGCGCTGCGCTTTCGCGTCAAAATCCTTGATCGCCTGCAGCGCGGCATCGCCGCCTGTGTGTCTTTCGACCTGTTTCTGGTCCGCGGCCACGGTCTGCCGCAGCGCGACGGCTTTACGATAAAAATCGTAACTCGTCGCAACCAGATCGAGGATTTTTTGCTCCAGCGTGAGTTGCTCGGAAAGCGCGGCAGGCGTCACGTCGACGCGCGGATCCATGGCGACTTCGAGCGGCTGCTCAAACGTCCGGCCCTCAACCGTCAAGCGAACCGTGTATTTTCCCGGCGTGACAATTGCGCCGAGCGGCAATCCCGGCGTGTCCTCATACAGCGCGGAAATTGGATATTCGTGGCGCAGAACCGGCGGCGGCGCGTAGCGCAGATCCCACACGAAGCGGTTCATGCCGGAGTTTTTCGTGAGCGGCTCGGGATGCGCCAGCCAATATTCCGGAACATTCGGTGGAGGCTCGGATGATTCAGGCTCGGGCTTGGTCGAATATTGGCGAACCAACTGGCCGGCGCTGTCATAGATGGCCAGCGTGACGTTATCGGAGGGCTGCGACGGCAAATAATAATCGAGAATCGCCCCGTTCGGCGGATTCTGGCCGGCCGGCATTTCCGGCGGAATCGGCGTGTCCTGATTCAGGTCGAGACGCACGCGCAGAGCGCGCTCGGGCTTAAAGAGAAGCGTGCTCGAAAGACTGGGATCGAGCTGGCGCAGCGGAGTCACGTCATCGAGAATCCAGAAAGCGCGGCCGTACGTCGCCGCGACCAGATCGTCGCCGTGAACCACCATATCGCGGACGCTGGTGGTGGGCATATTGAGCTGCAAGGAACTCCAGTGATCGCCTTCATCAAAGGAAACAAAAGCGGCGTTTTCTGTTCCGGCGTAAAGTAGTCCTTTGCGCACCGGATCTTCGCGGACCACCCGGGCGAAATCGCCGTCGGGAATGCCCGAGTCGGTTTCCTGCCAGGTTTTGCCGTAATCGTGGGTGCGATAAAAATGCGGGCGAAAATCGTTTTCGTCGTGACGGTCAATGGCGGCGTAAGCCGTGGCGGCGTCGAAATGCGAGGCTTCGAGCATGCTGACCTGCGTCAGCGCGGCGAAGCCCGGGGGCGTCACGTTCTGCCAGCTTGCGCCGTTATCGCGCGTGAGTTGAATCACGCCGTTGTTGGTTCCGGCCCAAATTTCGCCCGCGGCTACGGCTGATGGCGCGAAGGTATTGATCGCCGCGCGATTGTTGGGATTGACGGTCTCCTGCTGTTCCTGCGCGCGGCCGCGGGCGGGAACGGCGGGCGTCGCGGCGGCGATTTCCGCAGGCTTCGGCGCTTCTTCATCGGCGCGTTTGGTCAGGTCGGGACTGATTCTTCGCCAGTCGACACCGCCATCTCGCGTGGCCAGCAGGTACTGCGTGCCCATGTAAAAAACGTGCGGATCCTGCGGCGAAAATCCGAGCGGAGGATTGGTCGCCACGTGATATTCGTTGTCGCGCATCACGTCGGGAGAAATGGTCGCGACCTGGCGATTGATGCGATCGATGCGAACCACGCCCCGGCTCGGCCCGCCGGCGTAAACCAGATTCGGATTCAACGGATCGGGAACGATGTAGCCGAATTCGTAGCCGCCCACCGGGTCCCAATCCATGAAGGTGATTTCGCCGTAATCGCCGCGGCTGAGCGTCGCCACCGAACCGCTATCCTGCTGCGTGCCGTAGACCCAATACGGGTATCGATTGTCGGTCGACAGATGATAAATCTGGCCGGTCGGCTGGTTGTACCAGGAACTCCACGTTTTTCCGCTGTCGACGCTGATGGTCGCGCCCTGATCGCTGGCCATGATCATACGATGCGAATCGGTCGGATCGATCCACAAGGCGTGGTTGTCGTCGCCGCCGGGCGCGCCTTTGTAGGAATCGAAGGTGCGGCCGCCGTTGGTCGATCGATACAGCGAAGTTTGCGCGACGTAAACGATCTCGGAATTTTGCGGATCGAGAAAAACGCGGCCGAAATACCCGCTGCCCTGAATGCGCGGGTCGTGCGTGATTTTCGTCCAATGCGCGCCGCCGTCGTCGGAACGATACAGGCCGCCGGCTGCGCGATTGGCGCCTCCGCCGGAGACGATCGCGAAAACTTTCTGTCCATCGGCCGACGTGGCGACGCCGATTCGCCCCAGCCGTCCCGTGGGAAGGCCGTCGGTGAGCTGCGTCCACGTATCGCCGCCGTCGCTGGTTTTATAAACGCCGGCGAATCCCGCCGATTCGATCGCGGTGCGCGTGCCGGGTGCGGTGTAATGGGTCCACAGCGCGGCGTAGCCGATCTTCGAATTGCCGCGCGCAAATACCAGATCGACCGCGCCGACCGTATCATCTTTATACAGAACCTTGCGCCACGTTTTTCCGCCGTCGGTGGTTTTGAAAACTCCGCGCTCCGGATTTTTCGAGTACGTGCGGCCCAGCGCGGCGACCAACATGACGTCGGGATTGTGCGGGTCGACCCACAGGTTGCCGATGTGCTCGGTTTCATCGAGGCCGATGTGCTGCCACGTCGCGCCGGCGTCGGTGGATTTGTAGATGCCGTTGCCCATGTTCACCGATCCGCCGACCAGGCTTACGTCGCCGGTTCCGAAATAAATGATATTCGGATTCGACTCCGACACGGTGACCGCGCCGATGGAAGAAATCGGCACCGAATCGGAGACGGGCTTCCATTCCGTGCCCGCGTCGGTGGTTTTCCAAACGCCGCCGCCGGGTGTGCCCATGTAATAAGTGGTCGCGTTGCCGGGAATGCCCGCGACCGCGGTCACGCGGCCGGCGCGAAACGGTCCGATCTGCCGCCAGCGCATCGCGCGATAGAGATTCGTATCCGAAGACTGCGCGGCGAGCGAAACACAAGCAGCGAAAAACAGGATGTAGCCCATCGTATTTTCCAGCATGTCACTTTCCGATATAGGACACGCGCCAGATCGAATTTGATCCATCGTCGGTGACGTACATCGCGCCATCGGGGCCGATGGCTACGCCAACTGGACGTCCCCACGCAACGCCGTCGGAGTTGGTGAATCCCGTCAGGAAATCCTGATAAATTCCGCTGGACTGGCCGTTATCGAGCGGGACTCGAATCACTTCCAGACCGGACCGGTGGGCGCGGTTCCACGATCCGTGCTCGGCTGCGAACGCGTCGCCACGAAATTGTTTCGGGAATTGCGTGCCTTCATAAAAGGTCATGCCGAGCGAGGCGTTGTGCGGCGTCAGCAGCACGTCGGGAACCAGGACTTTGTCCTTTAGCTCAGGATGCTTGCCGGCGTGGCGCGGGTCCTGGTGGCCGCCGATGTAATACCACGGCCAGCCATAAAAACCGCCTTCGGTGACGTGCGTAATGTAATCGGGCACCAGGTTGTCGCCCAGCGCATCGCGTTCGTTGACCGAGCACCACAGCTCCCCCGTAGTGGGATTGATGGCCAGGCCGACGGGATTGCGAATTCCCGAAGCATAGACGCGCACGAATTTACCATCGGGCGTGTATTCGAGAATATTCGCGCGATGAAACTCGCGCGGGGTGGTATCCGGATCGTCGACGTTGGAGGCCGATCCGACGGCCAGGAACAGTCGCTTACCGTCTTTGGAAAAAACGATGTCACGGGTCGAATGGCCGCCGCGCGGAATGCCGCCGACCAGCGTTTCGGCGGGTCCGGTGGCCTTGAGATCGCCATCGTGATAAGGAATGCGCACCAGCGACTGCGTGTTGCCGACGTACAGCCATTGCGGATGACCGCCGAGCGGATAAAATGCGATGCCGAAAGCGCCCGGCAATCCCGTCGCGAACGTCGACACGTTCTCCGGCCTGCCGTTCTTGTAGCCTCGAATGATTTTGATTTCGCCGGCGTTGGTTTCAGTGAAGAACAGGTCCCCGTTGGGAGCGGCCCGGATCTGGCGTGGGTTTCTGAGGCCGGTGAGAAACAATTCGACTTTAAAGCCGGCAGGCGCGATGGGCATCGCGCCGTCGGGCCGCGGCGCGAGCGGCGAGAGCCGGGCCGATTCGGTCGCGTACGGCGCAGGCAGATCGGCCGGCGTGATTTTGCGAGCGATGCCCGGTTTAAGCGAAGCGGAATCGGCGAAAGCCGCTGGTCCGGTAACGACCGTGCGAGAATCGATATTGTTGGAAGCCTGGATGATCCAGATTCCCGGGAGAACGATTCCGGCGGGAAGCAGCCAGCGAAGAATCTTCATGAATATTGTTCCTCAGAAATAGCATGGCATTTTCGCGGAGAGCTCGCGATGGCGTGATAGACTGAGGGAGTAACCTGCGGCACTCATCCGTTGCACTTTCCCCGGTCGTCTAATGGTAGGACAGCGGCCTTTGGAGCCGTGAATCGTGGTTCGAATCCATGCCGGGGAGCCAACCTTTAGATTCAATAATATAAGGAATCAGTGAAGCGTTTTTGTACGGATTTTGTACGTGGACGCTGTCTTGGACCCACAGAAGTTCTTGAATCTCCAAGGCAGAAACGATGAGGATGGATTCGGTGCATAAATCCATGCTCAGCAGGGCCAACACTCACAGCCTCAGCGTATGGATCAACGCAGATAGCGCCGCCGGTTGCTGCCTTCGGCTCGGGTAATAGAGAAAGAATCCAGGGAATGGCTGGCACCAGTCCTCCAGTACGCGCACGAGCGTCCCTTTCGCCATATGTTGGGCCGCGAGCTCCTCTGACATGAAGGCAAGTCCGAGACCTTCTACGGCGGCGCGGACCAGAAGCTCCACGTCATCCACAATAAGCGGTCCATTCACCGCCACGGACAATTCTTTTTTTCCTTTCTCAAACTCCCACCGATAGACTTCGCCGCCAGCTCCGTGGCGGTAGTTGATGCAGCGGTGGCTTGTAAGATCGCGCGGCGTCTTCGGCTTTGGATTGGATTTGAAATAGGTGGCAGATCCCACAATCGCCGCGCGCTGGTCGCCCGAGACGCGGACCGCAATCATGTCCTTCTGGATGTACTCGCCAAAGTGAATGCCGGCGTCGAAGCCGCCCGCGACGATATCCATCGGACTCTCATCTGTCGTAATGTCGAGCACAATATCGGGGTAGTCATGCGCAAAGCTTTTCATTCTGGGCGCAATCACCATCATGGCGGCAAGCCGCGGCGTCACCAGCCGGACGCGGCCGACCGGCTTGTCACGCAAGCCTGAGAGCTTGTCGAGCGCATCCTCGATATCCGTGAAGGCAGGCCGCAGCCGGACGAGCAAGTCCTGTCCGGCTTCGGTGGGCGAGACGTTGCGCGTCGTCCGCGACAATAAGCGGACGCCCAGACTCTCTTCGAGTCCACGGATCGCATGGCTCACGGCGGAGGGCGACACGCCTAACCGTTTGGCGGCCTTCGTGAAACTGCGCTCCTCCGCTGCAATCAAAAAAGCGCCGAGGATGTTGAGATCACTGCTGACCATTGATGAATCCTGTTCATAAGCCTTTGTCTTTTATTCAGTCTACTCAAAACCACTCATTGGGCATACCTTGGAATTGTGGGCAGGAAGAAAGAGGTAACCGTGAGAGGGAGCAGTCAGGCAAGCGGAAACAAGCGTTTGATGATGTCCGTCAAGGCGCGCTGCGGTCTCAAGCGTTAAACAAGGCCTGTGGTCAGGCCCATGCAAAGGAGAGAAATTATGAAAAAACGGAATCTTGGAAAAAGCGGCCTCGAAGTCTCGGCCATCGGCTTGGGCTGCATGGGATTGAGCTTCGGATACGGCCCTGCGGTTGAGAAGGCCGCCGGCATCAAGCTGATCCGCGCTGCCTTCGAGCAGGGCGTCACTTTCTTCGACACAGCCGAAGCTTACGGCCCTTTCAAGAATGAGGAACTGCTCGGCGAAGCGCTCGCCCCGATGCGCGACCAGGTCGTCATCGCAACCAAGTTCGGCTTCAAGAACGGCACCACTTCGGAGGGCGTCGATAGCAGGCCGGAACGCATCCGCGAAGTCGCCGACGCGTCCCTGAAGCGTCTCAAGACGGACCGCATCGATTTGTTCTATCAGCACCGGGTCGATCCCAGTGTGCCGATGGAGGATGTCGCCGGCACTGTCAAGGAACTGATCGCCCAAGGCAAGGTTCGGCATTTTGGCTTGTCGGAAGCAGGTGTTGAATCCATTCGCCGCGCACATGCGGTACAGCCCGTGGCGGCGTTGCAGAGCGAGTACTCGATGTGGTGGCGGGAGCCGGAAGACGAGATTTTACCGGTGCTCGAAGAACTCGGCATCGGCTTCGTCCCTTTTAGCCCGCTCGGCAAAGGGTTTCTGACGGGCAAGATCGACGAAAGCACGACCTTCGACAAGAACGATTTCCGCAATATCGTTCCGCGCTTTTCGGCGGAAGCCCGCAAAGCGAACCAGGCGCTGGTCGATTTGCTCGGGAAACTCGCGGCGCGCAAGCGCGCAACGCCCGCGCAGGTCGCCCTCGCATGGCTTCTGGCGCAGAAACCCTGGATCGTGCCCATCCCCGGCACGACCAAGCTGCACAGGCTTGAGGAAAACATCGGCGCGGCAAAACTGTCTCTGGGCACCGATGATCTGAAGAAGATCGAGGACGCCCTTTCGCAGATCACGATTGAAGGCGAGCGCTATCCCGCTCATCTCCAGAAGCTGGTCGGGCGCTAACAAACGAAACAGAAATTTAATGGAGGATTGAGATGACCAGTGTAATAGTGCTCGTGGGCGCAGGATCGATCGGACAGGCCATCGCGCGACGCGTCGGCGCGGGCAAACATATCCTGCTGGCCGATTTGCGGCAGGAGAATGCCGCTACGGCGGCGAAAACCCTGAGCGAGGCGGGTTTCGATGTCAGTACCGCGACAGTAGACGTATCGTCGCGCGCCTCGGTCGAAGCTCTCGTTCAGAAGGCCACGTCGATCGGAGAGGTATTCGGCCTTATTCAGGCTGCCGGAGTCTCGCCGACGCAGGCCTCGCCTGAAACAATCCTGAAGGTCGATCTTTATGGAACAGCGATTCTGCTGGAGGAATTCGGGAAGGTCATCGCAAAGGGAGGCTCTGGCGTCGTGATCGCGTCCCAATCCGGTCACCGCCTGCCGCCGCTGTCGGTCGAACAGAACGAGGCGCTCGCGACGACGCCGGTGGAAGAACTGCTCCGTCTTCCATTCCTTCAGCCGGATAAGGTGACCGACTCCCTCAACGCCTACCAGCTCGCAAAGCGCGGGAATTCATTGCGCGTCATGGCCGAAGCTGTGCGCTGGGGCAAGCGCGGCGCGCGCGTCAATACGATCAGCCCCGGGATCATTATTACTCCGCTTGCGAAGGATGAGCTGACAGGGCCACGGGGACCGGGCTACCGGCGCATGATCGAACTCTCCGCCGCAGGACGCGCGGGGACTCCCGATGAAGTGGGAACCGTGGCCGCACTCCTCATGGGACCTGACGGCGCTTTCATCACCGGCAGCGACTTCCTGATCGATGGCGGAGTTACCGCCGCATATTGGTTCGGTGACCTGAAACCAAAATGATGGAAGACAGGCCAGCAATGCCGCGCAGAAGCAGAGAAACATCATGAGCACGAGCAAAATGACAGTACTGGTTGTCGGCGCCACGGGCTCGATCGGAAGCCTCGTCGTTGATGAAGCGCTTCGGCAGGGCCATGCCGTTCGGGCTCTCGTGCGGAAGTCCAGCAAGAAGAATCAACTTCCGCGTGACGTTCAGCTCGTCACCGGTGACGTGACCCGGCCGGACACGCTCGCCCCGGCGGTGGACGGCGTGGACGCGGTCGTTTTCACCCTCGGCTCCGACGGCGCGGGCAAGGCCGGAGCAGAGAGTATCGACTACGGTGGCGTGCGCAACGTCCTGCAGGCGCTGGGCTCCCGGACTGTGCGCATTGCGCTCATGACATCTATCGGCGTCACGAACCGCACCGGTGACTATAACCGCAAGACCGAGGCGCATGACTGGAAGCGGCGCTCTGAAAGGCTTGTGCGCGCGAGTGGGATGCCCTACACGATCGTTCGGCCCGGGTGGTTTGACTATAATGCTCCAGACCAGCACCGTCTCGTCCTCCTCCAGGGAGATAAACGCCAGAAAGGCGATAGCAGCGACGGGGTTGTGGCGCGCCGTCAGATCGCACAGGTCCTCGTCCACAGCCTCAGCTCCTCTCAGGCGCTGCGCAAGACCTTCGAACTCATCGCGAGCAAAGGCCCGGCCCAGGATGATTTCGACGCGCTGTTCGCGCCTCTCGAAGCGGACCCGCAAGACACGCTGGACGGGGTGCATGACATGGCGAACATGGCCCTGGCGGATGAACCGCAGCGCGTGCGCGAGGATCTCGATGTTATACGCACCCGCTACTCTGCAGGCGCCGACAGCTAGCCAGGGGATGGCCTTAAGCCAATCGCAAATGGACGTTATGCAAAAGTTTTAACCCAAAGAACTTAAGTAAGGAGTTGAAAAATGGAAATCAATCGCAACGGGTCACGACCGTCCCAAAAGGTCCTGAGCAATACTTCACCGGGACGGTGCGGATCGACCCTATTGTCCAGGCGCCGGAGCCGTCCCGCGTCACCGCCGGCCTTGTGACTTTCGAGCCCGGCGCGCGGTCGGCCTGGCATACTCATCCGCTGGGTCAAACCCTGATCGTCACGCAAGGCGTCGGCTGGACTCAGTGCGAGGGTGAACCCATTGTCGAAATCCGCGCGGGCGACGTGATCTGGTGCCCGCCGAACCACAGGCACTGGCACGGCGCGACGCCCACTACAGCAATGGCGCATATCGCCATCACGGAGCAGCTCAACGGCAAGGCCGTGGAATGGATGGAAAAGGTCACCGACGAGCAATACCTCGCCGGGCCACAAACCAAAACAAAGGAGTAACAGCCATGCCAGACAATGGAGGTAAAGCATTCGGCGACATCGCGCCGGCGCTGGCGCAATATACGGACGACGTTTTGTTCGGCGACGTGTGGGAAAGGCCGGGCCTGAAACCCCGCGACCGGAGCCTCATCACTGTCGCCTGTCTCATTTCGCTGTACCGGACGAACGAGCTTCCCTTTCACCTCAAGAAGGCGCTGGAGAACGGCGTGACGCGGGACGAGATCATCGAAACGATTACACATCTCGCCTTCTATTCCGGCTGGCCGACGGCGAGTTCCGCCTTATCGATCGCACGGAAAGTTTTCGACGAAGCTGGAAAGTAAGGAGAGAGGCATGCAGAAACGCAAACTCGGAAAAAGCGGCCTCGAAGTCTCGGCCATCGGCTTTGGTTGCATGGGCCTGAATTATCACCGTGGCCCGGCTCCCGACAGGAAAGAGATGATCGCGCTGGTCCGCGCCGCGGTCGAGCGCGGTGTCACGTTCTTCGACACTGCCGAGGTCTACGGCCCCTTCACGAACGAGGAGCTGGTCGGCGAGGCGCTCGCGCCCGTCAAGAAGGGCATCGTCATCGCCACCAAGTTCGGCTTCGACCTCGGTCCCGGCGGATCGGGCGCGCCCAATAGCCGGCCCGAGCGCATCCGGCAGGTCGCCGAAGAGTCGCTGAAGCGGCTGCGGGTTGATGCCATTGAACTCTTCTATCAGCACCGCGTCGATCCGGCGGTGCCGATTGAGGATGTTGCCGGCGCCGTGAAGGACCTGATCGCCCAGGGCAAGGTCAGGCACTTCGGATTAAGCGAGGCTGGCGCTTCCACCATCCGGCGCGCGCACGCTGTGCAGCCCGTCACTGCCGTACAAATCGAATACTCGCTTTGGTGGCGCGAGCCCGAAGCGGACGTATTGCCAGCCTGCGAGGAACTGGGGATCGGCTTTGTTCCTTTCAACCCCTTTGGCAGGGGCTTTCTTACCGGGAAGATGGACGAAACCACGACTTTCGGCGGCAACGACAATCGCACGACCTTGCCGCGGTTCACGCCAGAAGCGATGAAAGCGAACCAGCCTCTGGTCCGCCTGCTGGAAGAGATCGGGCGCAAGAAAAGCTCAACGCCGGCTCAGATCGCGCTCGCCTGGCTGCTGGCGCAGAAACCATGGATCGTTCCCATTCCGGGAACAACGAAGCTGCATCGACTCGATGAGAACATCGGCGCTGCCGCCGTCGAGCTTACCCGTCAGGATCCCCGCTGGAGTGGCTTATTGATCTTTGCAAGGCTGCGGTTTTTCAGGCATTCTTTCTCCGCCGGCGTTAGTTTCAGCCATTGCTCGATAGTGGCATCACTAATTTTGGTGATCTTCCGCGCGAAAGCTGAGCGTAGCGCCGCTCGGGATTCATCTCTTGTCAGGCGTAGTCGGCACTCGGCAGCAAATCTCGCGAGCTTTCCTTCGGCGTCTGCACCCTGAACACCGTTCCAGCGAAGCAGCAACGCATACAAGAGGGCCGCGTGGTTGCGACACCCCTTCGCAAAACCACCGCGCAGCTCCCGGAGCAGCTCGAACTCCCTCAGGCGCTTTTGATTGAGCGCGATCCATCCGCGGCGCTTGTTCGGGTTCTCAAGCTCTTTCCGGGCTGATTGAGTGCGCCTTCTGTTCTTCGGCGGATTTGACCCGAACCGGAGGGCGAGTTCCTGGAGGGTATACCGAACCGTTTCACCCTGTGGATTGCGGCACATTATCCATCGGACTGCATCTTCCGCCGAGGTGTTGAAGCTGCCGGGCACCCTAATGTACCGAGCCGCATCTTTTCCCGCCGAGTCGATTCCCAGTTCAGGAAGACGCCCGATAATCGCTTCCTGAACCGTTCGATAGAGCCTCACCTTTTCCGGCCATGCTCTGGGCGGATTCGTGGGATCGTCGGCGTCGCGCAAATACCACAACAGCCAAACACCGCGTCCCGAGGAAACCAAGGCGGACCATTGCGGAATTAAACGCAACGTCATAAGTAATTGCGTATCTAATCGGAAAGTGTTCTCCTGTACTTATGAGACCACTGTCGATATCCGATGCCACGTCCGTCCTGAGTTTGCAGCAGGAGATCCAACGTTCTGAGGAGTCGCGTTACGATCATCGACT
>DATJNW010000037.1:0-4884 GCA_035507655.1 Bryobacteraceae bacterium
TCGAGAGAATCCACGGAGCGCTCTCCATTTGATTCGCGCCAGGCCTCGTTGGGTTGATGTGGGCAGGAGCCCTGTTATCGCGTCCCGCCATGTATACCGCAGAAGTGGTCTCGCATTATACTTCTGTTGCCACCAGCCATCCCCACATGGATCGAATACTGGAGCACTGGTGCGCGTGAAAAATGCGGTTGTTCGTACCACCTTGTTCAGCTGGAACATCGCATCCCGCCGCAAGAACTCAAAGAGATTATGGACGGTTGGAATGTGAATGTCGTCGACAATCAACAGGGCCCCGGTCTCTAACTGCGGATAAAGATAATAGTATTCGAGATCCGGAAATGGGTAGCCGTGCGGCCCGTCGATAAGAGCCAACTGCAGTTTCCCGGTAAAGCGGTGCTTGGGCAAGGTGACCTGTGTGGGCCCCTCGACGAATGTGACCACCCCCTGGCGCAGCAGGGGTGACCGGCGCACATTCGTAATGCTGCCGCGCCCGTCGTCCAGGGCAAAAACGGTGTGATGTTCGCTTAGGTGAGAGAACAGGAGCGTGCTCGCACCGGAACCAGTTTCAACGGAGTTTTGGATGTGCAGTTGGTGCGCGGCATCAGCAATCGCTTGGAACGCCTGCGCCGAGAATGTGCCGGCGCGGTGCAGGCCGGGCGCCACTTCAAGCAGGTCCCGGCAAATGTTCGCAAAAGAATCGCCCACGGTCCTTCTTCTACAGTATCCGCCGCGATAACATAACCTTCGATGCCCGCCGACACACGTGACCTTCCCTCGCTGCTTACCTCCTTCATGCACGACCACATCTATCCGAACGAAAAACGCTATCACCAACAGATTTCAGAAGACCGCTGGCGCGCCGTTCCCATCATCGAAGAACTGAAACCTAAAGCCCGGGCCGCCGGACTCTGGAATCTTTTCCTCGAACTCCCGAATCTCGACTACGCTCCGCTGTGCGAAATCATGGGCCGATCGCTGATGGCTCCCGAAGTCTTCAACTGTTCCCCGCCCGACACCGGCAACATGGAAGTTCTGCACCGCTACGGCAGCGAAGAGCAGAAGGAAAAATGGCTCAAACCCCTGCTCGCCGGCGAAATCCGCTCCTGTTTTTCGATGACCGAAAAAGAGGTCGCCAGCTCCGATGCCACCAATATTCAATCGAGCATCGTTCGCGACGGCGATCATTACCTGATCAACGGCCGCAAGTGGTGGTCGAGCGGCGGGGGCGATCCGCGCTGCAAAATTTCCATCTTCATGGGCAAAACCGATCCCACTGCTCCAAAACATAAACAGCAGTCGATGATTTTAGTCCCGCTCGACACTCCCGGCGTCAAAATCGAGCGGATGCTCACCGTTTTCGGCTACGATCACGCCCCGCACGGCCATGCCGAAATGAGCTTCACAAACGTCCGCGTTCCTGTTTCGAACATTCTTTTGGGTGAAGGCCGCGGATTCGAAATCGCGCAAGGCCGTTTAGGTCCCGGCCGGATCCATCATTCGATGCGGCTCATTGGCCAGGCCGAACGGGCCCTCGAATTTATGTGCCGCCGCGTCCAGCGCCGCACCGCGTTCGGCAAAAAACTTTCGGAAATGGGCACCATCCGCGCCGATATCGCCCACTCCCGCATGGAGATCGAGCAGGCCCGTCTTTTGGTCCTCAAAGCCGCGCAAATGATGGACACCGTGGGCAACAAAGCCGCGCGCGCCGAAATCGCCATGATCAAAGTGATCGCCCCCAACCTCGCGCTGCGCGTGATCGACCGCGCCATTCAAGCCCACGGCGGCGCCGGCGTCTCACAAGACTTCGAGCTGGCCGCGATGTGGGCCAATTCGCGAACCCTCCGCCTCGCCGACGGCCCCGACGAAGTTCACACCGAAGCCATCGCCAAACTCGAATTATCGAAACAGGCCTGTGAGTCCTAGCAGTGTTTTGTGGGGCAGGCCCACGGCCTGCGGCGGGCGCGCCGCCCGCCTCTTGTTGAGTCGACCAGGTGGGCCTAGCAGGGTGCTGAAACGCCTCTTGTTGAGCCGACCAGGCAGGCTGGGAGCCTGCCCCACTCGCCCTTATTGGCTGGGACGGGAGGCTAGCTCCGCCGCCCCCGTGCGATAGATTTTAACGAAAGCTCCTTTAAAATGAAACGAAGTGCCCGAACTGCCCGATATTGCGGTCTATCTGGAAGCCCTGGAGAGCCGCATTCTCGGCCGCGTTCTCGAGAAAATTCAAATCGCCGGACCATTCTTACTGCGCACCGCGGACCCTCCGCCGGAAGCCGCGGCCGGCCGCAAAGTCACCGCGTTGCGCCGCGTCGGGAAGCGCATCGCCATCGGTGTCGATAACGGCCTCTGGGTGGTGCTGCACCTGATGATCGCCGGCCGTCTGCACTGGTTTGCGGTTCGCAAGATTCCCGACGGCCGCCGCGTACTCGCCGCCTTCGATTTCGATTCCGGCACGCTCACCCTCACCGAAGCCGGCTCACAGAAGCGAGCCTCGCTGCACATTGTCGAAGGCGAAGCCGGCCTCGCCGCGCTCGACCCCGGCGGCATCGATGTTTTCGCCGCGTCTCCCCGGGAATTCGCCGCCGCGCTCACCGCCGAAAACCACACGTTGAAGCGGTCGCTCACCGATCCCAAAACGTTCAGCGGCATTGGCAACGCCTATTCCGACGAAATTCTGTTTCGCGCCCAGCTTTCTCCCGTTCAACTCACCCAGCGCATGACCGCGGAAGAAATCGCGCGCCTCGGCCACGCCGTTCGCGAAACCCTCCGCGACTGGACCGAAAAACTTCGCCAGGAATCGCGCGGAAAATTTCCCGAAAAAGTGACCGCATTTCGCGAAGGCATGGCCGTCCACGGACGTTACGGCGAACCGTGCCCGCGCTGCGGCGCGAAGGTCCAGCGCATCCGCTACGCCTCGAATGAAACCAATTATTGCGCCCGCTGCCAGACCGGCGGAAAACTTCTCGCCGACCGCGCCCTCAGCCGTTTGCTTCGCGAGGATTGGCCGCGCACGCTTGAAGAGCTGGAAGAACGCCGCAAATAACCCGTAGGTAACTACGGCTGCTGCTTCCACGCGTCCAGAATCGACCGCAGCGTGAATAAATCGATTCCCAGCGTCTGTTTGTTGCTGTCGTCGATAGGCGCGTTCTTCACCAGAAAATCGATGTGGTCCACGGCATGTTCCAACAGCGGCCGATCGTCGGTCCACTTTCCGTTCTCCACGCCGTCCCGAATCTCGTGCAGATTTTTGACCGCGGCGTCCAGTTCCTGCTGCTGCTGCGGGTTCAGCTTCGCGCGATCGACGCAGGTTCCCAAGTCTTTGTCGGTGCGCTGCACGCCGTCGCGAACTCGCCCCCGCAGATCCTCGCGTTCCTTGGCGCCGGCCGCGCTGAGCCACAGGACCATGGCCCCCAATGTGAGAAGAATCGCGGTTCTCGTCATTCCTCCATCTTATGCTTCATCTTCGCGGGCCGGAAAACCGCTCGATGCTATACTTCGTTCGATGAATCCTCGCCCCGGCCGGGTGCGGTATAAAGTGGTGGGCTTCGCCGTGGCGATGGCCGCCATCACTTACCTCGATCGCGTCTCCATCTCCACGCTCGCGCCGGCCATCATGCGCGATCTGCACCTCAGCCGGGTGCAGATGGGCTACATCTTCACCGCTTTCCCAATTTCCTACGCGATCTTTGAAATTCCCACCGCGTGGTGGGGCGAGCGCATTGGAACGCGGCGCGTGCTGACCCGCATCGTCGGATGGTGGTCCGCCTTCACCGCCGCCACCGGAGCCGTCACGTCTTACTCCGTCATGCTTGCCGTGCGATTCTTATTCGGCGCCGGCGAAGCGGGAGCGTGGCCCAACACCGCCAAAGCTTTTTCCCGCTGGATTCCCGGTAGCGAGATGGGCCGCGTGCAGGGCCTGTTTTTCATGAGCGCGCACCTGAGCGGCGGACTCGCGCCGGGAATTGTTCTGATTCTCGAATCCTACCTGGGATGGCGCGCCGTGTTTCCCGTTCTCGGCGTGCTCGGTTTGCTGTGGACCCTGGCCTGGTATCACTGGTATCGCGACGATCCTTCCGAGCACGCGCAAGTGGGACCCGAAGAGCTGGCGCTGATCCGGACGCAACGCCGCGACCGCGGCGAACACAAAGGCGCGGGCGCGTGGAAAGTGCTGGTGAGAAATCCCAGCGCGTGGTGGCTGTGCCTCGGCTACGCGTCAAACAGCTACGGTTCTTATTTCATGATCACCTGGCTGCCCGCTTATCTTGAGGAGCGGCGCGGTTTCCACCACGGCGCGCTGGCGTTTTTCGCCGGATTACCTCTGGTGCTCAGCGTTCTCGCCGACCTGTTCGGCGGCTACACCACCGATTCGCTCTCGCGCCGCTTCGGACTGCGCATCGGCCGCTGTTCGGTCGGCGTGGTGTCCTATTTTCTGGCCGCGCTGGCCACCGTGCTGGCCGCCGGAGCCGTCGAGGCGCGCCTGGCCGCGGTTCTTATCGCCGTCGCGACCGCTTCATCCATGCTCGCTCTGGCCGCAAGCTGGGCCGCCGCGATCGATATCGGCCGGGAACACTCGGGCGTACTCAGTGCGGCGATGAACACCACCGGCCAGCTGGCCAGCATCGCCAGTCCTCTGGTTCCGGCGTATCTGGTGCAAAGGAGCGCCAACTGGGCCTCGCCGCTATACGTGATGGCCGGCCTGTATTTTTTCTCCTCGATCTGCTGGTACCTGGTGCATCCGGAGCGGGCCGCGTCCGAACAACCCGAACTGGCCGCCACGCGCTAGCGTTCTCTGGTGGCGCACGCACTCCTGCGTGCCGCGTCGCGACTCTTCGCGACGCATCTTCGCGCGCCCAGGCATCGACAAGAATGTCGATGCGGCACGCAGGA
>DATJNW010000038.1:0-2784 GCA_035507655.1 Bryobacteraceae bacterium
GAAACAGCCGGCGCTCGCCGCTTGCTTCTCGCTCTTCCTGCTGGCGCTACTCGGACTGCCCGCCACGGGCGGCTTCCTCGGGAAATTCTTCGCGTTCCAGGCGGCTCTCGATTCGCGCGCCGTGTGGCTCGTGGTGATCGCGGCGATCAACTCGGTGATTGGCGCCTATTATTATTTGCGCGTGATTATTGCGATGTATTTCTGGGAGCCGTCGCAGGACTACACGCCGGCGTCCGTCTCGTCCGCGATGAGCCTTGCGCTAATTCTCGCCGCGGCCGGCACAGTGTATCTCGGCGTACTTCCGTCGCACGTCTACAACCTCGCAAGAGCCGCCGCGCAGTCGCTCACGCTGCGTTAATCCGGCAATTCTGCGATATCTTCCAGTCGCTCGGATGCACGGCCTCTTACGGCGGTAATCGACCGTCGCCGGTTCACTGGCGCTCCCAAAACACAAAGGCCCGGAACTCGCTGGCGCGAGCCCGGGCCGGACTTCTTGCAATTTTTCCTTTGTGCGCTACTTGATCAGCACGATCAGCAGAGCGTAAAGCACGAGCGACTCGATCAGCGCGACGCCGATGATGAATGCGTTTCGGATCGGACCGGCTGCTCCGGGGTTCCGCGCCGTGCTCTCGCAAGCCGCCGCGGTGGCCTTGCCCTGGCCGAGACCGCAGCCGGCTGCCGCGACGCCAAGCGCGAGCGCCGCTGCAAAGTCAATCCAGTCCACTCCCTTCGCTGCGCTCTCTGTGCCTTGCGCGAAGGTGACCGGAGCGAACGCCATCGCAATCACGATGGCCAGCAAAAACCACAAAGCTGCTTTCTTGCTCATTGTTTCTCCTTTTTATCAACTTGCCGCCGGTGGGTGGTTCCTGGCCGCCTTGGGAGGCGGTAGGCTCACGCTGGCGGTGAAAATGCCGGACTAATGTTCTTCGGCAACCGCGAATCCGAGATAAACGATTGACAGCATAACGAAAATGAACGTTTGCAGTACGGCTTCGAACAAATGAAATCCCGCGAGCAATCCGGGGATTGCGATCGGAACGATGCCAGCAATATAGCCAATCGGATTCCACTTCGTCAGGCTTACAAACAAAGCCACAGTCAATCCCAGGAACGACGCGAAGATCAATTCGCTCACCATCATGTTGACCCAAAGGCGGACCGTGAGCGAAAGCACGCGCGCGAAGTGGCTGACGGTTTCGACCAGAACCATAAGCGGAGAAATCGCAGGCACCGGCCCCATGAGGGTCTTCACGTATCCCACCGGACCATGCTTCGCGAAACCAAACCAGTTGTAGTAGAGAAACACAATCGTCGCGCACGCCAGCGGCACCGTGTTCGCGGCTGTGGGCGACACCATTCCTGGAATCAGCGAGATCATGTTGGAGAAAAGGATGAAGATGGCGATCGTTCCGAGGAGCGGCAAGTGACGCTCGGCGCCGTGCCCCACGATCTCGTCGAGCAGATCCTTGATTCCCACGCCCATTGAATTCGTCAGCAGCAACTCCATCGTCTGCTGCGTGGCGCCCGGCCTCTCGGCCGAAATGCGGCCCTTCAGCCACAAGAAGAAAATCATGGCGACCAAAACCACCACGATTTCGGCGGCCAGGAAGTTCGGAATGGGATACTCGGGATTGGCCGGCTGAATATGCAGCAACCCCAGCAGCGCCAGCACCGGCTTCGCCAGAAGCGAGTTCACTGCCTTCGTCACCGCCAGTATGCGCTCTTCACCCATGGCTCTCCGGAACCGGGGATTGCAATTTAGTTGGTATGAATCGAGTTTATTGCGCGTTCCAACGATGATGTCCGCGTGCCATCTCGTATCCTAGCTCGATCACGATGGCCGGAAACACCGCCGTAAGCCCGCAAAAGACGGCGACAACAGGCAAATGCAGCCAAGCAAGAATAGCATAGACGCACAGCGCCAGCAACGCGAGGCGTCCCAGGAATTTTGCATGTGTGGTCTTCGGAACACGCACATTCTGAATGCCAGCCTGCGCCATTCCGAGCCGGATCACGCCTTCAGCGCCTTGCCTAAGCCAGCGAAAGTTCAGCCAGCAGAGGCCCGTGCCGATTGCAGCGCCCACCGCCGCCTTAAGACCCCAGCCGATGCCCGCGGCGAGCGTGATGCCTGCGCCCGCGATCAGGACGAGGTTCTGGATGCGAACTTCCACGGAATCCGATTGCGCGTCTGTATCGTTCGGCATCACTTGTCCAATCGGCTCGCGGTCTTGATCACATCCCTTACGCCGACGACGAGGCCCAGCAATCCGAGAATGATCATGAAGGCAGGCTTCGAGTGCAGCCAGCGATCGAGGAAGTATCCCGCCGCTCCAGCCACCACCATGGGAACCACCAGGCTGAACGGAAGCGTCCAGGCGACGGCGGCCGCCTTCATTCCACCGTCTGATTTTTGAGGATCCGCCATCTGTTTCCTTTGCCGCTCAATGCCCTGCGCCGTTGACGATGTCCACCGCGTGGGGCAGCAGGTCGGCGATGGCGTCGAGCGACTCGATCGCGCCCTTCGGGCTGCCCGGCAAATTGATGATGATCGTCTTGGCGCGAACCGCAGCGACGGCACGGGAAAGGATTGCGCGCGGCGTCTTCTTCTTGCCCTCAGCGCGCATCTGCTCGGCGAAGCCGGGGATCAACCGGTCGGCGATGGCGATCGTCGCTTCGGGCGTCACGTCGCGCGGGCCGAGACCCGTGCCGCCGCTCGTCAAAATCAAGTCCACCTCGCGGGCGTCCGCCGTCACCTTTAAATAATTCTCAATCGCGTCGCGATCG
>DATJNW010000039.1:0-3589 GCA_035507655.1 Bryobacteraceae bacterium
CCGCCACGGCGTTCCGCGCCGCGTGCGATACGCCCGGTGGTTCAGCTCGGCGGCGATCCCACGAAGCGTGGTTCCCTGGCCTCGTAGCCGGCGAATTTCTGCGAGCGCCGCCAGCTCGCCGGCGTCCGCTTCCAGGTGCTCACCGTCTGCCGCCAGCCGGGAGCCAAACGCGATGTTACCCACGCGTCGGCCCTGGCTCCGCTTGTGGCGTAGGGCGTCGCGGGTCCGTTCGCCGATCGCTTCGCGTTCCCACTGGCTGACCGCGCCCATGATGGTGATCACCAGGCGACCCGCCGCCGAACCCGTATCGAGCGATTCCGCCACGCTGATCAGCGCCACCTTGCGCTTCTCGAACAGTTCCAGCAGCCCGCATAAGTCCTTGACGCTACGGGTTAAACGGTCCAGCTTGGCGACGATTACGGCGTCTACTTTGCCAGCGTCAACCAGCGCCAGCAGCCGTTGGACGCCGGGACGGTTCAGGTCCTTCGCGGACTCCCCGCCATCCACGATGACCTCGTCCAAATCGCCGCCACGCACGATTGCCATGGCGCGGATCTTGGCTTCCTGCGCTTCGAGCGAGACGCCAAAATCTACCTGGCGCTCTGTGGAAACACGAACGTAGCCGACTGTTTTCATCGGTCACATGTTAGCCAGGCAGGGGCGCACATTCAACGAGAATGTCGGCCTGAAGGGCGAAAAAATGGCTTAAAACTGCTAATTAACGATCAAAAAACGATCGATTTGCGTCGGGCCCATCGCTAACTTGCACATTTTGCGACCAGTTCCGCGCGCTCAAAAACAGACCGTTTAGGAGAGTCTCTCCGCAAAATTGATCGGTGCGGCTGGCTAAGTTTGCTCTTGACCCTGGCGCCGGTTCTCCCACGCGAGCGAACGCTTACCGGGATTGAACAGCGACCGCGCAGGCGCGAGCCGCGCTTCCGATCATGCTGCGAAGCTCAGTCGAAGCACAAAGGTCTCGACCAGCGCGGGATCGCCGCGACGGTCCTTCACGCTCGCGGCCTCCTTCGAATAAATCGGCTACGCTGCTGCTCGGCCTGTAGCCGTAGCATCGCCATCGCGCGGTTGGTGTTTCCTTCGGCCGTGTTCGGGTAGCGCTGCCAAATCTCGCGCGCCCTAACCTCGGCCGGATCGGCCGTCTCCGCGTTGAGATGCGACTTCACCCCGTAGCGCAAAGCATCCATGACATCATCGAAAAACTGTCCCGCCATCTTACGAACATCCAAGGGATTCTTCTCATCACAGATCAGCATCGGAACGGCGCTGATCGTATCCGGGCATGCCGCGCTGATGAACAGCGCCGGCGGGTCAGCAGCTTGCGGCTGGTATGGCCCAGCAGAGGCCGGCCATTTCCGCAGACGCCGTGCACTCGCCCAGGCGTTGTAAAGTAGCCGCCAGCCGCCCACCCGGTCTATATCTGCGCGATCGAAGGCGCGTAGTCCATGGGCCAAAAGGATCGGCTCCATCTGTTCGACTACGGTGTTCGCACTCCCGCGCTTCGCCCAGGCATCATGCCCCATGAAGTGCAGGCGCACTTCCCGCCGCTCAGCCGGATCCGTCAGCGCAACGATCGCGCGCGCCAGGTCCGGTTCTTCAACATCGCAGCACACCAGTTCGCGATACAAAACGATGATCGGGACCGGCGCGGCCGCCGGCACGCCGAAATACTCTTGGATCTGGGCCGGGTTGAGAAGGCCCGTCGCAAGCCAGACCGTGACCGGAACACCATGCGTGTCGCCTCCCAATTTCATCTTTCGCGGCGTCGTCGGAGTGGATGCCAGTTCGCGTCTGCCCTATAATTTCACCCGGTCCTTCCTTGGCGACCGTCCGCTAACGATCGATTTCTCGTACCGCGTAAGGTGGCAATACTATGCGGAGCCCTTCTTCGATGTCAGCAGGAATCCTTTCAGGTTCAATACTCCGGAAGAAGTCGTTGCTGGCGGGCGTCCTTACACGCGCATTACCTTCATCGCGCCGTTTTCCGCATATCTTCAAGCGCGAGCGACCTGGCAGCGCGGCGCCCGACCACCGCTTTTTCAGTACGTGGGAAGTGAGGTGGCCCTGGGACTCACGTTTTCGAATCCGGGTTCGTCAGAGCATTGATCGCCGAAACATTGTGCGGCTTTCAGGACTCGCGCTGGTGGTGACCATATATAGGAAAAATCAAGTTGTCTCGCGATACACGAGACAACAAAACGAAAAAAAATGGTCACCATGGTCACCATCTGGCGTCAACTTATTTCGCATCAGGCAGATGCGGTGGTGACCACAAGAATCGAGCTGGTCACCATGGTCACCATCGGCGACTGGAGTCCAAATTGGACTCCGTTTGGACTCCACGGAACGAGTCTGAACATCAAAAAGTTGCTGTAAGTGTTTGAAAACAGAAGGTGGCCAGGGACGGAATCGAACCGCCGACGCCAGCCTTTTCAGGGCTGCGCTCTACCAACTGAGCTACCTGGCCAAAACGAACAACTTATTTTATCATTCAACCAGGCCCGACGTGGATGTTGCGCAGTGCACGTCCGACAGAACCGGCTACGCAGATCTGGCGGGACCGCGAGCCGGTGCGCTTTGGGCGGATCTGCGCGGCTATCGGATCGAAACGGTCGAGTTTCTGGCGATTTCGTCCTGGCGGCGGGAATGGTGGCCGGCTATGGATGACCCGTGTTGCTAATCGTCGCGACTGTGCCGTCGAGCTTGGTGAGGTCAGCAGCAACATGTACCTATCGTTGCGCCAATGGATGCCGGCGTGAATGCTGCCCGAAGCTGATATTGTGAGCCAGCTTGTTTCGCCGTTCACTGTGACGCATCCGCCCCGTCGCTCGAAGCGTGCCCGCGTTCAGCGCCCATGATCGTCCCCCCGATGGCGCGAATCCTGGATCATTTGACGATAGCGCCGTCCGGGGCGTGAACCTCGGTGCAATCCAGTAGATTGATTGACCCCGAACGACCCCAATCTTCCGCCGCATCGCCGCATTTGGGTCGCCTATAATCGCCCCTATTCCGGCTGCGGCTGCCTCTGGTCCATTCTCATCATCCTGATTATCTGGTGGGTTCTTTCCCGGATCTTTGGCTGGGGATGGGGTTGGCCAGGCTACCGCTGAGGCGCGTCCCAGTACAATGAACCGATGGCCCTGCTCTGGACCCTGCTGTGGGTCGATCCGCTGATCATTGTTTCCACTATTTTTTTCGGCTCGCTCAGTGTGATTTTTTCGTTGTTCGATAAATCGGGCCGCACCATGATGGCCGTCGCGCGGGTGTGGGCGCGAAGCCTGGTGCGCATCGCGCGCGTGCGCGTCACCGTAGAGGGGCTTGAGAAAATCGACCCCGACGCGGCCTACGTTTTTACCGCCAATCATCTGAGCTATATGGATACGCCGGTGGTGCTGGCAAACATTCCGGCGCGTTTCCGTTTTCTTGCGAAGAAAGGCCTGTTTCAAATCCCGTTTCTCGGATGGCACTTGGGCCGCGCGGGCCACATCCGCGTTCCGCGAGGAGATGCGCGAGCGGCGGTGAAAACCATGCATCTCGCTGCTCAAATCGTGCGAGACGAGGGGATTTCGCTGCT
>DATJNW010000040.1:0-119013 GCA_035507655.1 Bryobacteraceae bacterium
GCCGAAATCGGCCGCGGCACGCCCCCGGCGAGCGATGAGTGGTTCTACGAAATCAAATGGGACGGCGTGCGCGCGCTCTGCTCTATCGAAAACGGCGCGCTGCGCATGGTTTCCCGCCGCGGAATTTCCATCGACAAACAATATCCCGAGCTGTCCATTTTGCCGCATCACATCCGCGCGAACTCGGCGATTCTCGACGGCGAAATCGCCGCGCTCGACGCACGCGGCCTGCCCAGTTTCGAACTGCTGCAACGCCGCATCACCGTCGCCGACGCGGCCGCGATCGCCGCCATGGCGCGCAAGGAGCCGGTCGTTTTTTTCGCCTTCGATCTGCTCTATTTGAACGGCCGCGATCTGCGCGGCGTCGCGCTTGAGGAACGCAAGCGCCTGCTCAAGGAAATTCTCACGCCCGGCGATCTGGTGCGTTACTCCGAACACTTCACCGGCAAGGGAGCCGAGCTGTTCGCGGCCGCCCGCGCGCAGGGCCTCGAAGGAATTGTCGGCAAGCGCCGCAGGAGTTTTTACGAATCGCGCCGCACCTCCGATTGGGTGAAATGGAAAATCACCGAATCCGCCGAATTCGTCCTGTGCGGATTCACCAAAGGCGAGCGCGAGCTGTTCGGCGCGCTGGTTCTAGGCATCTATGATCGCGGCAAACTGGTGTGGGCCGGAAACGTCGGCACCGGATTCGATCAAAAAAAGATGCGTGAGATTCACGCGCAGCTTGAGCCGCTGATCACCGGCGAACGCCCGATCGAGGCCGATAAAAATCTTCCGCGCCAGATCACCTGGGTCCGGCCGGAACTGGTTTGCGAAGTGAAATTTTCCAACTGGACCGAAGACGGCCGCCTGCGCGCTCCCGTTTTCGTCGCGCTGCGCCCCGATATCGACCCGCGCGATTGCGTCCGCGAATCGGCGGAGCCGGAACACGCTCCGCTGCTCGATCCAGCGGCCAAAGAAGCCACACTCGCCATCGACGGCCGCAACCTCAAATTCACCAATCTCGACAAAGTTTACTGGCCCAAGGACGGCTACAAGAAGCGCGATCTGCTGAATTATTACGACGCGGTCGCGCCGCTGATCCTGCCTTATTTAAAAGACCGTCCGCTGTCTCTGCGCCGCTATCCCGACGGCATCGCCGGCGAAGCGTTTTTTCAGAAAAACACGCCCGATACATTTCCCAAATGGCTGCGTACCGAAGTCGCGCCCGACGAGATTAAATACGTCATCGGCGAAGACCGCGCCACGCTGCTGTTTCTGACCAATCTCGGCTGCATCGACCAGAACCCGTGGATGAGCCGCGTCGGCTCCTACGAATTTCCCGATTACGTGCTCATCGATCTCGATCCGGTCGAGTGCTCTTTCGAAAAAATCGTGGAAGCCGCGCTGCTGGTCCGGTCGAAGCTGGAACTGGCCGGCCTCGAAGGCTATCCCAAAACCACGGGCGGCGACGGTCTGCACATCTATATTCCGCTCGAACCGCGCTACACCTACGAACAGGTCCGCGAATTCGCGCGCCTTCTTTCCGAGCTCGCCCTGATGGACCGTCCCGAACTGTTCACCACTGCCCGTTCTGTCTCAAAGCGGGAAAAAAACCGGGTCTATTTCGACTGGGCGCAGATCGCCCAATCCAAAACAATTTCCGCCCCTTATGTTGCGCGAGCTTACGAGGGCGCCCCGGTCGCCACGCCGCTCGCCTGGCGCGAGCTGACCCCGCGTCTCCGTCCCGAGCAGTTTCACCTGGGCAATGCCGTAGCCCGTTTCGACCGCGTCGGCGATTTATTCGAAGGCGTTCTGAAAAATCCCCAACAACTGGAACGCGCCATTGAAAAATTAGCGCAATCGATGCAGCGTTAATTGCCCGTTTCTGCTCCAAAGTTCGTGTTCCGCCCTTCGAGGTGCGCAAACCTGGCGGCTTACGCCACTTCCCGACCTTCTTTTACCCTCCGCAGGCTAGCGTTCTAACCGGCGGAACCTCGTCGAATGAAGTAGGAGTAGTGAAAAAACATGAAATTCGGACTTTTCCTACCTGCGGTACTGGCGGCCGGGATGGCGGTGGCCCAAACCACCCCTCCCGCGAACACGCAGGCGAATACCCCAGCCAAAACCGAGACGCAGACCGAGCATCGCCGCCCCATGATGATGCGGCGTTTGACGGCCGATCTCAATCTGACCCCGCAGCAGCAAACCGAGGCCAAAAAGATCTTCGATTCATCCTGGCAGCAGCGCAAAGCGCTGACCCCCAAACTGCGTGAGGAGCGGGGAGCCGTCCTCAACGCAATCAAAACCGACAATGTCGGCGAGATCGATCATCTGATTCAGGCCAACTCGCAGCTTAATGCCCAGGCGGCGGAAATCCACGCCAAGGCAATGGCTCAGTTTTACGCCATGCTGAATCCGGCCCAGAAGGCCAAAATGGACCAGAAGATGGCTCATTTCATGCATCCGATGGCGCCTGAGCACCATGCGCCGGCCGCCACCAACAGCCGTTAAAAATAAACGGTTCAGCGTGTAATCCGGGCGGAGAGAGCACGCGTCTGGGGAGGGAAGGAGGTCAAACCCAATGAAGGTTTGGCATATCGCCCTCTCTTTGTTTACGGCCGCTGCGATGTGGGCGCAGCCGCCGCAACCGCCGGCCGGCCGGGGACGTTTCGGACCGGGAGGCCGGGGACCCGGAAATCTGGAAACGCGGCTTACCAAGCGACTCGGCTTGAACGCCACCCAGCAAAACACCCTGCATACGGCGCTCGAAGAGGAGCGCACCGAAACCAAGGGGATGATGCAGCAGAGGCACACTCTTCAACAATCGCTCGCCGCGGCGGTTAAGGCTGGCAATTCCGATCAAATCGATTCGATCACCCAGCAGATGTCCGCGCTCGATCAGCAACGTGAGGCGATTCACGCCAAGGAAATGGTAAAGGTTTACTCCGCCTTGACTGCGGACCAAAAAACGAAGGCCGGTCCGAATCTCGAAATGCTGATGGGCCCCGGAATGCGCGGTCCGGGGATGGGGTCGATGGGTCGTCCACCCCGCCCGCCGCAACAGAACCAGTAAAACGGTGTCAGCCTTACCGGCTGCCCTACACCAGGCGGTAATCCGCGAAAGCGGGCATTAAATCAAAGTTGGTCCGCACGGCTCGGATGGCTTCTCCTCGTTGTTCGATCCGCGTTTCGTCGGTCACGCCGAGCCGGTCCGCTGCCATCGTCAAATAAAGGACCTTAGCTGGATCAATCCCCATAATCCGGCAGCACGTCGCGTCTACCGCAGGTAGATCCGAACCCATTACCATGACGCCGGCCGGCTTGGGCGAACCTTGAATCGGTCCATTTCCCTGCATCCCCACCACGCCGTCTACGATCGCGAAACTGTGCCGGAAAATTCTCGACAGTTCCACAATCGACTCCTCGATTCCGATGTGGTGCAGCTCGTTTTTCGGCCATCCGTACACGCACCCCGGAACCAGCCCGAAAAAATTCTTCATCGACAGCGTGGCCCCGGCCCAATGATGCGTCTTCATTTTCGCCAGGGAAACGATCAGATCGGCCCGTAGCGCCGTATTCGGAAAATAAAGCTCCCCGCGATCCGCAAACCCGACCACCGGACTCACATCGTCCCGGTTTAAATCCACAAACCTGGCATCGAAACGCGATATGTCCCCGCGATACCGAGCCATTTCCGCCAGCGCGTAGGTGTCCCGCCGATGCCCGGGGCCTTCCCCGATCACCACCTCCGCCGCGCCCAGCTTGGTGAAAACGTCGTAAGCCGCCGCGACCATAGACACATCGGTATTGATGCAGGTGCGCGCATCGAACTCCACCAGATTCGGCTTCAGCAGCACCTTCAGCCCGCGCACATCCAGCTTCAGTTCGGCAATGCCTTGAAGCATCCGGCTTTCCAGGTCCACCGAATAAGTCGCGGCCTTGACAATGGCCACCGCCGCCCTGCCCGTCCGATCCGGCCGTCCGCTCCGCCCGCCTTTAAACCCGGCGTATCCGGAGAGCACCCCCGCTCCCGCCAAAGGAAGAAATTCGCGGCGTGAAATCACGCTTCGCCTCCGGTTTTGAAGAATCGATAATTCGCCCGGCTCAACGCCTCCACGGCGGTCAGCATCAGGTCCGGCGTAGGCTCGCCCGTTTGTTCCGGCGCGCCGGCGTCGTACAGTTTCAGCGCGACGGTCAACCACGCCCGCGCCAGCGGCGAGACCGGCGATTGCGCTATTTTTTTCGCGGCGTCGACCGCATCGTTCGCGCCGCTGCCTTGCAGCCCGAGCAGCGCCACCGCCGTCGTCTCCGGATAGGAAGGCAGATTCACCCCCCACACCGACCGGTTTCCATAATTCCATCCGCCGTCCCGGCTGCGCACATCGAGCAGCTGCGCCTGCCCCGACCGGATGCGTTCGCGCAAATCTCTGTGCCGGATTTTCGGCGACGCCAGCTTCAGCGCCACCAGCGCGTGCGCCGTCGGCTCAACCCACGACGAGGTATCCGGCTTCCACGGCCATCCGTGGTAATTCAAATTGCGATCGGGATTGAACAGACCCAGCCTGGCGAGCCCGCGAATATAAAAAGGTGCCTCGATGCCTTCGGTCCCCACCAGCCAATCGACGCCTTTCTGAAACGGTTCCCCAAATTCGCCTCGCGCGGCGGCCAGCGTCACACAGAGCGCCGTCCCCCAGCTTTCGATCTGCACCTCGGACGCGGGACGAAAGCTGCCGTTCGGGTTTTGCCACGATTTCAGCAGCTTCCAGGCCCGATCCGCCGCCGGCTCGCCGTGCAAAGCCAGCGTGGCATAGGCCGTTGGTTCCAGCCACGATTGTTTTCCGGCGAAATAGGGCCAGCCGCCGTCGGAATTTTGCGCCCGCCGCAGCGCGTCCAGGCGAGGTTCGAGATAGGAATCTCCCACGTTGGGGAATATCGGCAGTCCGCGCCAGGAACTTTAGCCTCCGAAACGCTACGCAGCCGGGAACAGGTATTGCTGTTCGGCGCGGTGCGGGCCGAAGGTTTCCAGTTCCACCGGATAACGCCGGCGCAGCTCTCGAGGCGCGGGCGCGCGAACACCCAACAGCATCGCTTGCAGTTGCAGCGCGTTGACCACGCTTTTCGCCCCCGCGTCGTTATTGAAAATCACGAACATCGATTCGGCATAACGGCCGATCCGCTCGATTCGCCGCGCCCATTCGGCCAGCTCCTCGTCCGAGTAAAGATATCCGGGCCCGCGCCCGTGCAGCCGCGCGTAGCCAATATGCGAGGTGAGGAACGCCGTCGGCGGCATCGCGCGCATAGATTCAGGCTGATCGATGTTGCAGAAGCCCACGCGATAATCGAGAAATGTCCCGACCGCCTCTTCCGCCATCCAACTGCTGTGGCGCATTTCAGCGAGCAGCGGAAACTCATGAAAGGCGCGGCGCAGACGGATAAAATATTCGCGATTTTCGGCGGTGAACCGGAACGCCCACGGAAACTGCATCAAAAGACCGCCAAGCTTTCCGGCGCGCAGAAGAGGCCACAAACCATCCTTAAATTGCGCAATCCCGCTCTCTTCCAGAATGCGCTGATGGGTAAATTGCCGGTGAAGCTTGGCGGTGAACTGAAATCCGGCATTGGCCTGAACTTTCTTCATCCATAACTTCACAACTTCTGGTTTAAGCGGCTGATAAAACGAACTATTTATTTCCACGGCATCGAATTGCCGCGACAGAGTTTCGAGTGGGTGCGGCCCAGCCGACGGGTAGACCACACCTTTCCATTGAGGATAGGACCATCCGGCGGGGCCGATTCGTAGGTTCCGCATACATTCGCCTTTTCTTCAGACCCAGTGTACGAAGAAAAGGGGAAGATTGTCAAGAGGTTTTTCGGCTGAAAAAAAATCGGCCGCGGTTCATTTATCCCGATATCCCGAATGATTTTGCGTATCGGACCGGCCCTTCGATGCTATCCAGTGCGCCAGGCGCGAGTTCGAGAGCCATGAATGCATCCGCTGGAAATGGACTGGTGAGTCTTCGGGCTTTTTCCGCCGAGAATCCGAAGCGCGAATAATATCCCGGTTCACCGAGCACCAGTACGACCGGTTCGCCAAGCGTGCGCAGGCGATCCAGTCCTTCGCGAATCAGCGCGGCTCCGATGCCGCGGCGTTGCTGGCCGGGCAGCACGGCGACGGGAGCCAGCGCGACTGCCTCCGTCCCGGCGCCCACCCACATCCGCGTAAATAAAATGTGACCGGCGGGGCCTGCCTCGATCTCCGCGACCAGCGAGCACAGGACCACGCCTTCGGCCCGCAGGTTATCGACCAGATCCGCCTCCTCGCGGCGTCCGAAGGCGAGTTCGTGGATACGATGAACGGCCGCGGCCTCGGCGGGTTGCTCGGGACGAACGATCATTCGCGCTCCACCATATTGGTTACTTCCGCCGAGCGGACGCCATACACTTTGCGGATCTGGCGGCAAATATCGGCGGCGACGCGCTCCGGTTTCTCTTTTTCGTCCACATCCAGCTCGACCTTGACGTAAACATCGGTGCGCCGCATGGTCCGATGATACGATAAGAGTAAACCTTCAAGTGAACGTTCCCTGCAAAATTTGTTCAAAACGGCGCGCCAAACGGTATTGCCCGGGAGTGGGCGGCGATATCTGTCCGGTCTGCTGCGGCAGGGAGCGCGAAAATACCATCGATTGTCCGCTCGATTGCGAACACCTGATGGCCGCGCGGCAGCACGAACAGCTGGCGCCGATGACGCCCGACGAAGTTCCCAATAAAGACATTCGCGTCAGCGAGGATTTTGTCCGCGAGCATGAGGAACTGGTGGTGTATCTGTCGGTGGCGCTGGCGCAAGCGATGGAGAAAGAACGGGCGGTCGACTTCGATGCGCGGGAGGCGCTGGGCGCGCTCATTCGCACCTATCGCACGCGTGAATCCGGACTCATTTATGAAACGCGCCCGCAGAATCTTTACGCGGCGGCGATTCAGAGCGCGCTCGTCGGGTCGATCGAGGAATATCGCAAAGAGCTCAGCGAAGAAACCGGGATGCAAACGCTGCGCGACGCGGAGATTCTGGGCACGCTGGTTTTTCTGGAGCGAATCGAGCTGCAACACAATAACGGACGGCGCCGCGGGCGCGCGTTCTTCGATTTTCTGCGCGGCTCCTTTGGCCAGCCGCAAACTTCGAGTGTCGCGCTATGAACGGCTACATCGTTTTCGCGCACGGATCGAGTATTGAATCGGCCAATGAAGCGGTGCGCGAGACGGCTCGGCGGGCGGCGCGCGCCGGGCGATGGAAAAAATTCGCGGCCGCGTTTCTCGGCGGCGGAGAGCCGGATCTGTTGCAGGCGATTGCGCGGCTTGCCGGCGAAGGCGTGACGCGGATTGTGGTGATTCCTTATTTTCTGACGCCCGGTTTGCACCTGGAACGCGATCTGCCGGCGCTGATCGAGCAGGCGGAGACGCGGGGGAACGTCGAGATCGAGGTGACGCCGCCGCTCGACGGGCATCCCGCACTGGTCGAAGCGCTGGTGGATCGTTCGAAAAATTTATGCCGCGCGCGATAACGCTGGGCATTGCGGCGGTGTGTATTTTTGCGGTCGTCGCGGCCATCATGCTCCAATGGATGCCGCGTCCGCTCAAGGATTCCGATTACATGGTGATCGGCTCGGTGGCGACGCTGGTGGCGCTGCTCGGTTTGTTCCTGGCGATGATTGCAACATCGCGGCCCTCGAATGTTTTTTTCAAAAAACGGAAGAAGCCGTAGAAGGTACTCAAAAGGCCGACCGCGTCCCCGCCTGTAAGTTATTCATGCCGCGTGCGAGCGTGGCCGTGGACAGAGCGGCCGGTCCGCTTTTTCAGCACCCGCCTGGAGCATTTTTCTGTTGGACCGCCAGACGAATCGGTGTTGCGCTCGATGGCTGTCGATTCATCGGCCGCGAACAACACAAGCCTGGCGGCTTATGCCACTGTTGTGCAAGCCGGGCCACGCGTGTGCCGAAATTTCACGGCGCGATGACGCACTGATGATGCGGCGGCGCAAGCGGATTCGTTATCATTATTAATTCACCTGAAAGGCCTGAGCCGTTTCCGGCGCTCCTTCCACAATCTTTGGAACCGGACAAAACGGTAGTGGCGTCTAGTTCGCTAGGGCCTTTTTTGGAAAGGTAAAGTATGAAGATTCATGGGGTTTTGCTTTCGCTCGCGGCAGTGTGCGCGAGCGTGCACGCGCAGGCCGTGCTGGGTTCCGGCACGATTCGCGGAACGGTGGTGGATTATACCGGCAGCGGCATTCCTGATACGACAATCATCATTTCCAACGACCGGCTGGGCATTCATCGCGAGCTCGATACCACCGACGACGGCGGATTTAACGCGACCGCGCTTCCGCCCGGCGCGGGTTACAGCCTGAAAGCGACGCGCAAGGGTTTTCTCGATCTCGATTCCAACAATTTGGAGCTGCTCGCCGGACACACCTTGGGGTTCAGCATCGTGATGGCGCAGGAACCGTCGCTGCGGCGCAGCGGAGAAAAACAAAACGCGTCGATTACGTATCAGGACCAGATTTTCGCCGCGATTGAGAATACTTTTTCCGCGGTCGAACTGGAAACGCTGCCCAGCGTGGATCGCGATCCAAACGCGCTGGATTCGCTGGCGCCGGCGGCGATGCGCGATCAACAGAACGGAATTCTCGGGTTCCGCGGCGAGCCGGGAACCAACGGCTATTTCCTGGACGGGATTCTGACCACTAATTTGTATTTTTACGACCGTCCCCAGATCGTGTTCCCGGCGCCGCAGGATTCGGTGTCGGAGATGCAGGTGATTTCAGGGCTGGCGCCGACCGAATTCGGTCACGCCTTCGGCGGATTTATCAATTCCGTTACGCCGAATGGAGGCAATTCCATTCACGGCGCGCTGTTCGGATATTACGCGCCGAATTCGTGGGCCGCGGCGGACAGATTCGGGCCGGGATTTCATCCGCCGGGTTCGCGGACCGATGCTGGAGCCAGCGCCGGCGGACCGGCGGGAAAATCGCAAAAACTGTTCTGGTTCGCCAGCGCCGAGGATCTGGGTCTTCATACGGAGGGACTGAACCTGGCGGATAATCCGCTGATCACGAACCCCGGCGGCAAATCGATTGCGCCGGCGAATTGTGGCGCGCCGGCGACCACCGCGCAGTGCACCGCGGCGGCGGATTTTCTGAACCAGCAGTTGAATCGCGTGGTGGCCAGCTCGCAGACGGGGTTGTGGGGATTGGCCAAGCTCGACTGGCGTCCCAATTCGTTCAATGCCGTCGACCTGGAAGGCGGCGCGGTGCATGAGAAATCGCCCAATGGCGCCAACATGAGTACGGTTTCGACGGACAACGGACTGCTGGGGCAGAACGGCACCTGGTCCGACGATACCCGCTACGCCAAAGGCGCCTACACCGCGGTGTGGAGCGGCAACGCGACCAACCAGGCGTACGGCGCCTGGTACCACGACCGTTTTTCCGATTACGAAGACAAGGCGCTGCTTCCGACCACCGGCGCGGTGGGCCTCAATATTTCCGGGACGCCGTTCGGCGGCAATCCCAATCTGCCGCAGGCGCTGAGCGAGAATCGCTATCAGATCGTGGATAATTTGAGTTCTTCGCTCGGCGCGCACTCGCTGAAGGCGGGCATCGATTTTTCGCTGGACCAGGACGTCAACCGGCAGATCATCAACAGCGCCGGTTATTATTACTTCCCGTCGCTGACCACCTTCGCCCAGGACTACACCGGCAACACCGGCAGCCACAAGGACTATACGATTCTGAACCAGGGCTTCGGGAATCCGCTGATCAACATGAACTCGAAAATCGGGAACGTCTATTTGCAGGACACCTGGACGCCCATTCACAAGCTGACGGTGGTGATGGGTGTGATCTGGGAAAAACCGTTCCTGCCCCACCCGCTCTATGCCAACTCGACGTTTTATCAGACCGGCACCATTACATCGCCGGATGTCGATGCTTCGCCGCGCGTCGCCGGAGCTTACCAGCTCAACGGCAAGACCGTGATCCGCGCGGGCATCGGCACCTACTATCAGCCTTTTTCCGGACAACTGCTCGAAGCCTTGTACAACGGCAACGGGATCAGCCAGCTTCAGGCGACAATCACGCCGCTGCTGGCTTCGCCTCCGGTGTTTCCGCACATTCTGGGGTCGCCCAGCAGCATCCCGAAAGGCTCCCAGGACGTGCTCTATGAGCGCAGCAAATTTCGTGTGCCGCTGTCGGCGCAGGGCACGCTCGGCGTCGAACGGGAGCTGAACAGCAACACCACTTTGTCGCTCAATTATTTTTATGCGCGCGGTCTGGATCTGTGGACGTACTACGATACCAACCTGAACTTCCCCAGCTTTTCGAAGACGTACATGGTGGACAACGCGGCCGGCCAGTTGATCAACACGCTGGTGGTACCGATGTACACGACCAAAACCAACACCAATTTCGCGCAGGTGAATGAACTCGAGGACGCCGGCCGGTCGTCCTACCACGCGGGAATTCTGCAACTGCGCCAGCGCATGTCGCACGGCCTGACGTTGCAGGCATCCTACACCTACTCGCACGCGATCGACGACGTCAATGGACCGCCGGCGGTGGCGGGCTTCGTTCCGGCCAACGTGAGTCCCGGATATTATGCCTCCGACCGTGGCGATTCCACTTTCAATCAGCCGCAGCGCGCGACCATCCTCTGGACCTGGCAGCCGCGCCTGGTCAACAATGATTCGTTCAGCGCGCGTTACCTGATCAACGGATGGACTCTTTCCGGTGCGGCCACGCTGGCCTCGGGATTGGCGGAACGGCCGGTGATCTCGACCAACGGCCAGCAGTTCGGGGGCACCAGCATGATTTACGCCACGACCATCAACGGCTCCGGCGGATGGGGGCTGGTGCCGTCCAACCTGGTTCCGGTGCAGATGAACGTAAGCGCGGCAAAGCTGGGAATCCCGTCCCTTTTGCCCACCGGCGCGGAGTATAACGTCGATATGCGGCTTTCCCGGCAGATCCCGGTGAACGAACGCATCAGCGCGACGTTGTTGTTTGAAGCATTCAACGCCTTCAACACGCAATTCAACACCAGCGTGAACAACATCGCTTTTCTCGCCAATTCCGGCGTTCTGAGCCCGGTGCGGGATCTGGGTTTGGGCAACAGCGCGGCCGGTTTCCTGTGGGGCGATAACGCGCGGCATTTGCAGGTGGGGCTGCGGATCATTTTCTGAGGCGTCCTTTGCATTAACCTAAGAGACTAATGGAAAGAGTTCCGGACCGCCGTGCTATCTAAAAAACTATGCCCACGGAAAAAATGGACAAGCAGGAAATTCTGGCGCAAATCCAGGAGACCGGCATCATTCCCGCCATCCGCGTGCCTTCCGGCGCGGATGCGTTGTTTGCCGCGCGCGCGGTCTTTCACGGCGGGATTTTCGTCGCCGAAATTACCATGACCATCCCCGGCGCGCTGGACGTAATCAGTACGCTGCGGCATGAGCTTCCGGAAATGATGATCGGCGCGGGCACCGTGTGGCGTACCGATATCGCCCGCCTGGCGCTCGAAGCCGGCGCGCGTTTCCTGACCACTACCGGCGTGGTTCCGGAGATTGTCGCTTACGCCGTGCGCGAAAAAATTCCGGTTCTGCCCGGCGCGCTTACGCCGACCGAAGTCGCCAGCGCGTGGATGTCGGGCGCGGACATGGTGAAGATTTTCCCCTGCTCGCAAGTGGGCGGCGCACCGTATCTAAAGATGCTGAAGGCGCCGTTTCCGGACGTGCGCTTCGTGGCCAGCGGCGGCGTCACGCAGCAGACCGCGGCCGAATTTATCCTCGCCGGCGCGGACGCGCTGGGCATCGGCGCGGACCTGATCCCGCACGAAGCCATTCGCGATCACCGGGCGGAATGGATTCATGAACTGGCTCGCCGCTTTCTGCTGATGGTCAAGGAAGCGCGGCAGAAATTGTCGCAGAATCAGGACGGCTGGTGGTACGCTTAGCAGGGTGCTCAAAAAAGGGGACAGACCGCTCTGCCCACGGCCATGGCCGCACGCGGCATGAAGAACTTACAGGCGGGGACAGAGTAGTCTGTCCCCCTTTTTTCAGCACCCTGTTAGCACACCGTGCGCGAGGTCGACCTTCATTGCCGCGTTCTGGCGGACGATTGCCGCGCGGATTTTCTGTCCCCCTCCGAGCGCGAACGCGCGGCGCAGTTCCGCCGCGACCGCGATCGCCTCGCCTTCATCGCCCGCCGCGTCTTTCTTCGCGAAATCCTGTGCGGCTATGTGGGCGCCGATCCGGCGGCGATCGAGTTTGTGCGCGGTGAATTCGGCAAGCCGCAGGTGAAAAGCGCCGCGCTGCACTTTAGCGCTTCGCACTCCGCGGGATTGGCGCTGATCGCGGTTTCGCGGACATTCGAAATCGGAGTCGACGTGGAGCGGATCGATCCGGCATTCGATCGCGAAGCTGTCGCGCGTCATTTTTTTTGCGGCGGCGAGATTTCCGTGGCGGCCGAATCCGCGGAGGAGTTTTTCCGCATCTGGACGCGCAAGGAAGCTTATGTGAAAGCGCTCGGCCTCGGATTTTCGCTGGCGCCGGAGAGTTTCGACGTAAGCATGGATCCATCCGGATGGTCATTCGAATCGTTTTCGCCCGCGCCCGGTTATGTCGCGACGCTGGCGGCGAAAATTCCGTGAAAGATGCAATGGCATGAGCCGCCAGGCTTGCGCTCTTCGCGCCTCGATCATCCCGATCGCCAGCGCCAGCCTGGCGGCTTACGCCACTTTCGCGCCGCCGGGTAAAATAATAAGTTATGCGTATTTTTCCGGCGCTGGCCCTGGCCGCCTGCGTTTTCGGGCAGCCCCAGCCGTTCGATGTCCAAACCATGATGCGCCTGTCGCGCATTGAAGAGCCGCGGCTTTCGCCCGACGGCAAACTGGTGGCCTTCACGGTGCAGACCGTCGACCTCGATAAAAACAGCAAGCCGAAACAGGTTTACGTCGTTTCCGTCGACGGCGGTTTCCCGCGCCAGCTGACGCACGACGGCACCGATAACGAACGCCCGCGCTGGTCGCCCGATTCGAAAACAATTTACTACGTCTCCAATCGCGACGGCTCGTCTCAAGTCTGGACGATGAACCCCGACGGCTCCGGCGCCCGCCAGATCACGCACCTTTCCACCGAGGCGTCCGGAATTCTCCTTTCGCCCGACGGCAAAAAAATCGTTCTGTTGTCGAACCTGTACCCCGATTGCGGCTCCGACGACATCTGCAACCAACGTGAACGGAGGGTCGACGGCGAAAGCAAAGTCAAAGCGCGCAGTTACACTTCCCTGCTCTACCGCCATTGGAACGAATGGCAAAGCCGGCGGCGCCAGCACATCCTGGCGATGAATATTGACGGCACCGGCGCGGTCGACCTGACGCCGGGCCTGCGCGATGTTCCGCCGTTCACGCTCGGCGGTCCCGACGATTACGCCATCTCGCCCGATTCGACCGAGCTGGCTTTCGCCGAAAACACCGACACCAATCTCGCCACCAGCACCAACTCCGATATCTACACGGTTCCGCTCGCTGGCGGCGATGCGAAAAAAATCAGCACCAGTCCGGGCGGCGATCTGACTCCGGTTTATTCGCCCGATGGAAAATATCTCGCGTTTCGCGAGCAGGCGCGCGCCGGTTACGAAAGCGACCGCTGGCGGCTGATGATCTACGAACGCGGCACCGGCAAAATCACCGGACTTACCGACAATCTCGATCGCTGGGTGGAAAACATGACCTGGTCGCCCGATTCGACGCGGCTTTTTTTCACGGTGGAAGATCGCGGGCGAACGGGTTTGCAGATGATCCCGGTGACCGGCGGCGGCGCGCGCAACATTATTTCGGGCGATTCGAGCCTCGACGACGTGCAGTTCAACTCCGACGGCAGTTTTTTGATTTACACCGAAGAAGCGGGCTCGCGGCCGGCGGAGATTTTTCGCGCCTCCTCCAGCGGCGGTTTGGGCGTGCCGCTCACGCATATAAATGATGCAGTGCTTTCCGCCAGCGCGCTGCGCCCGATCGAGGAGTTCACCGTCGACAGCCCGGATAAAACCCGCATCCACGCCTTCGAGCTGAAACCTCCGGACTTTTCGGCAACGAAAAAATATCCGGTGCTGTTTTTGATCCATGGCGGACCGCAAGGCGCGTGGGGCGAAACCTGGAGCTATCGCTGGAACGCGCAGGTGTTCGCCAATGCCGGCTATCTGGTGGAAATGCCCAATCCGCGCGGGTCCACCGGCTACGGCCAGAAATTCATCGACGACATCAATGGCGACTGGGGCGGCAAAGCCTACGACGACATCATGGCCGTCGCCGATTACGTCGCCGCGCTGCCCTACGCCGATCCCGACCGCATGGCCGCGGCCGGCGGCTCTTTTGGCGGCTACATGATCGACTGGATGCTCGGCCACACCACGCGTTTCAAAGCGATGGTTTCACACGACGGCGTTTTCGATCTGCGCAGCATGGCCGGCTCGACCGAGGAGCTGTGGTTCCCGCTGTGGGAGTTCAAAGGCATGCCGTGGGAGAATCCCGACATGTACGCGAAATGGTCGCCCAGTTATTTCGTGCAGAATTTCAAAACGCCGACGCTGGTGTTTCATGGCCAGCTCGATTATCGCGTCCCGCTGAGCCAGGGATTACAGTTATTCACCGCCTTGCAGATGCAGAAAGTGCCGTCGAAGCTGGTCGTTTTCCCGGACGAAGGCCACTGGGTTCTGAAGCCGCAGAACAGTATCCTGTGGTACAACCAATTTCTGGAATGGATCGGCGAGTGGGTGAAGAAACCTTAAATGTCCATCGAATTTCGTAATATCCACGCCGGGCCTCTGGCCGATTTCAGCGCGGTTGCGCCGGCTGGAGCGATCATCGGCGTCATCGGCGAAAAAAATTCCGGCATCTCCGATCTGCTGAAAATCGCCGGAGGCGTGGAGCAGCCGTCGTCCGGCGAAATGATCGCGCCGCCCGAGCGCCGCTACGTTACGCTCGGCGATACGCTGAATCTGGCGCCGGCGGCGGTAGTGGCGCTCGATCAGGCGCTGGCCACGCAGGACGCCTTCGTGCGCGCGCGCACACTCACCGCGCTCGATCGTCTGCGGCGCTCCGGCAGCACCATCCTGCTGGCCTCGCACGAGGATCGGCTGCTTGAAACCCTGTGCGATGAAGTGTGGTGGCTGGACCAGGGGCATTTCGCCGCGAAAGGCGATCCCAAAGAAACGCTGGACCGTTATCGCCGCTTCGTGGCGGAGCGCATTCGAAGCTGGGGCGAATCGATCGCGCCGCGTCTTTCGCCCACCTCGCGTCGTGGCAACGGACGCGCCGAAGTGATCTCGGTTGAAACCTTCGGCGCCAACGGCCAGCCCACCATCGTGCTGAAGACCGGTGAAATGATGACCATCCGCACGACGCTGCGTTTTCACGAGGACGTCGCCGATCCGGTGCTGGGCGTGCTTATTCGCACCCAGATCGGATTTGAGGTTTACGGCACCAACACCGAACAGGAGCGCGTGCAAATCGGCCCGCGTAAAGCCGGCGAATCGGTGACGCTGGCGTTCAGCTTCCTGTGCGATTTGTGCCCGCACGCCTACACCATCACGCTCGCCTCGCACGATCCGGATGGCACCTCGCACGACTGGCTGGACGACGCGATCGCGTTCACCGTCACCGGCGAGCGACCCACCGCGGGCGTCGCGAATCTGCGCGCGAAGGTCACCATCGAAAAAACGCAAGCGGCGCTGTAAACAGGCAATGAGCTCCCCAGGCCAATTCGCGCCGTGTGGGGCACCCCCTCAGCCTGCGCGCCGCTTCCGAACCAGCGCCCATTTCCGTGCAACCGAACGGGCGGATTGAGAATCCGCCGCAGGCTGCGAGCCCGCCCCACTGGGGACCACAGCACACTAGAACTCCAGCTGCACGCCGCCGATCCCCGTGATTCCCGGCGTCACATAGCCGCTTTCGAAATAATTCTGATCCAATAAATTCGATCCCTTCGCGAAAAGCCGCAGCGCGCGATATTCCGACAGCGGTATCCGGTAACTCACGCCCAAATCGATTTTCTTGATCCCCGGAAACAGCATCGCCCCGTTTACCACGTCACCGAAAATCTCGCCGGCGTAGCTGCTCGCCGCGATCACCTCGGCCGAAATCAGCAGCCGCGGACCGATCCGCTGCGCCACGACGAGAGAAACCTGGTTGTGGGGCGACAAAAAACTGCGCAGCACGTTACCCACCAGCGGCGTGCGTTCGATCGCATTGATATAGGTGTACGAGCCCGTCAGACTCAGCGACGCGGTCGGCGTGACGCGCGCGCTCATCTCCACGCCGCGCGACAATCCGCCTTTGGAATTCTGGTAACCGTAATAACGGCCATAAGGATCGTCCGCCGGAAGCGTGTCGTTAAAAATAATCGTGTCTTGCAACCGCGTATAGAAATACGTCGCCGAAATTCGCGCCCGCTGTTTCCAGAACGACTGATCGAACCCTCCATCAATTCCAATCGACCGTTCCGGCCGCAGCAGCGGATCGCCGTACACCGTATATCCGAAATCTTCATCGAACCCAGCGCCGAACCGTTCATAGAGCGATGGCGCGCGATACCCGCGCCCCGCATGCGCGCGAATTTTAGTTCCCGATCGCCGGAAAAAATAGGCGATCGACCCGTCGCCGGTAAACGCCGCCGGCGGAGCCATAAACGCAATCCCCTGATAGGGCGACGAGGCCGCGGGAGTGAACTCCGGCGTCTGAAGCGAAAACGCCTGCGCGCGAAACGACGCGGAAATCAATAGCCGTCCGTGCATCAGCCGCACCTGGTCCTGCGCGTAAGCCGAATTGCTGCGCTCCCTCACATTGGCCCACGAAGTCGACCCCGGATCGTAGGCCGCAAACGAATAGCCTCCGTAATCTTCGTTCTCAAACTCATAGCCGCCGGTCAGCAGATTGAAGCCGAGCTGATAATCCGCGCGCGCATCCACGGTGTGAATTTCGCCGTCATAATCCGATCGCGTGCTGCCTGGCGGCTGATACCCGACGCCTGCGGGGCCGTCGCCGTAGCTTCGCGTGGTTGAAAGCCCCTGGTAACTCACCGTGTATCCGAACCGAGCCGTCGGATGACCCTCCAGTTTCAGCGCGCCATCCAAAAATCGAGCCACGCGCGTGCTGTCCGGATCGTCGGCAGAGGGAATAAAATTCGCGTTGCCGAGGGCAAGCTGCGACAGCGGCACGCCCGCTTCATACAAGCTCAACTGCGAGGGAGCCAGCGGAATCGCCGTCACCACGTTCAGACTCGCCGTATCGCCGATCAACTGCGGCCCGGTTTGCACCTTCGAAAACGAATTGCCGCCGAAAAATCGCGCGACAATCTGCGTCGAAGAGTTCAGATGAAACGTCACCCGCCCCTGCCCGTCCAGCGTGCGCACCGGAGAATCGTTATCGATGCCGCGCGTCACGTCCAGCTCACTCAGTCCCGCGCTGTATTCGATGCGGTCGTGCCGAAACCCACCGGCGATGTTCGCGCGCCCGTGCATCTCGCCGAGCGACCCTCCTTCCATCAGCACGCTGCCGCGCGTGCGTCCGCCGCCTTCATCGGTGATCACGTTGACCACCCCGCCGATGGCGTTCGACCCATACAGTGACGATCCCGACCCGCCCAGAACCTCCACGCGATTCACATCGGTCACCATCATGTCTTCGACGAATGCCGAAGCATCGGCCTGCGTTGCCGACGCGTCGCGAAAACGCATGCCGTCGATCAGAATCGAGGTGTCGTATTCCGGCAATCCGCGAAGATTGATGCTGGTAAACGCGCCCGGCCCGCCAAGCTGTTCCACGCGAACACCGGCCAGCGGAAGCAAGGCTTCGGAAAGCTGAGCGTCATCGCGCTGCTCGATTTCATTCATGTCGACGACGCTGATCGCCTTCGAGGTTTCGTCCGCGGTTTGCGGCGTCGTCGACGCTGTCACGACCACCTGCTGGGCCGCCGACGCGATTTGCAACGGTAAATCGAGCCGGAAATTTTGTTCCCGCGCGATTCGCACGTGCGCCGCGACGAACCGGCTGAATCCCGGCGCCTGTGCCTGAATCACGTACTCGCCCGCCGCTACATGTTCGAAACGATACGCGCCCGTTGCGTCCGAAGTGGTATCGCGCCGCGCGTCGCCATCCTGCGCGATCATCGAAACCGACGCTCCGGCAACGGCCCTGGCCTGCGGATCCGTCACCACGCCGGAAATCGTCTGTCCGGCGAGTCCACCCGCCAAAAGCACAAAAATGAACGAAATGTTCTTTAGAATTTTCACGTGAGGACCCGCGCCTCCAGCTTTCCCGCGGCTCACGTTTCGAAGAACGGCGAAACATCCACCGCTCTCTCGCGAAGCGTGGCCGGCTCAAATCCGCCCCAGGCAGGTCTCCTGACTTGCAGGTCATCGCGCTCCGGCGGCCTTCCCGTTTCCAGTGGCCCTCACTCTGCCGGATCGCTCGCTGCTTACAGTGGCGCGACCGTGCGGGATTTTCACCCGCTTCCCTTTTCACTCGCCCTTCAAAAAGCGAGCACCATGGGGACAAATCAGATATAACAGACCGCCGTAAACTCCGTCAAGAAAAATCGCGTAACGTTGAAAACCCGCGCCTCGTCTACACTTTCGGAATCTGGCCGCTCGCGATTCTTTCCGGGCTCCTGCTGGTCATCTTCGGCGGAGTCACCGGCCGTCTCATTCCGCTCTTCGCCATTGGTGCGTTTCTCGCCTTCACGATGTCGCAAGCCGGAATGGTCGCGCAGTGGCGCAAACGGCCCGGCTTTCACGCCCGAAAGAGCCTGATCATAAAGCTCTTGATGCTCGACGGAGGCGAACGCGTCGCCGTCATCAATGTGCCGCGGTATTTTGAGCAGCCGCGCCATCGTAACGGCTCAACTTAGGCGGTGAAGCGTCAGGCTCCAGAAGCCACACGCTGCGGCCGGGATAATAAGCGCGCAGCTTTGCATCCTCCGCGGCGCCCAAGTCTCTTGCCCATACGATTCTCGAACCATCGATATCGGCCGAGTTATACACCCACTCGTCCTGAAACATATGGTGAGGCCAGTAACTGACAAACACCAGAAGCTTGCCGGGAATTTGCGCCAGCTGATCCGCGACCGTTCTCCGCCGTTCCTCGCCCGGCTGATGAATCTCGTCCCAGGTTTCATAGGCCCTCAAATCAGAGGAAAACGGCCGATTCTCGAACACGTGCAGGCTATACCAGAACAGAAACTGAGCGGCGCATAAGATCAATAAAAAACGCGGCGCTTCTGCCGACAGTCGTCCCAGCCGTTCCAGCGCGACCACGCTCACTAGAACAAACAGGCAGGTTACTCCGGCCAGATAATGCAACTGAAACGCGGGAAAACAATTAATCCCGAGCGCAAACAACAACAGCGTACCCGCCACCCATAGATATCTCCGTTCGCGAAATGCGGCAAAAAAAAACGGCAGGGCTACATAGAGCGGAGCCAGAAAGAAAAACCGGTAATATCGCGCTCGATATTCCAGCCGCAGCAGATAGCTGATTAGTGTTTCCTTTTGTCCGCCGAGAAACGCCATCTGTGACTTGTATTCCATCTCCTGTTGCGGAGTCAGCTCGCGATGTGGAATCGGGTCTTTCTCGAAAGTCAACGCCGCCGGCACGCCGTATTGATACTGACTCAGTGAGTACGGCAACTCAGCGAAAGTTCCCGTCACACGCTTGTTTTGCAATGCCGTCAATCCAAGCGCGGGAATAATGACAGCCGCACTCACCGCCCCGAGCCGCAGCCAATTCCCCTTCGGAGGGCACAACACCAGAAACACACCGACCGCGATCGCCAAAAATATCGACTCATAAGGCCGCGTTAGAAAGTTGATCGCAAATCCGACTCCAAGCAGCGATGCGTCGCGCACCGACGGACTCACTCGCAACCTGGGCAGCGCACCAAATACCAGACACCCTCCGGCCGCCGCGAACGATCCGCCCCAGTAACTGTTCATCCATTGGGAAAGCGGTCCAAACTCCATCACTGCGAGCATTCCCCCCGCCAGCGCCCAACCAGGAGTAGTCCATCCGCGCAACATCCAGTAACACAGCGAACACAGCGCCGCAGTGGACAGTAAAACCCCCGCCCATGGATGGCCGAAGATCGTCCAGCCAATCGCCAAAGCGATGCCCTGCCCCAGCGGATAGATCGAACTGTAAGTCGGCTGCTGCAAAACAAAGAAGGTTTCAAAAAAACGGGCGAAGGGGTGCGGAGGGTTCGCCAATCTCCCATGCCGAAGCGTATCGGCGACCAGCAAGTGCCCGAACTCGTCATAAATATCGGGAACCGGCGCCGGATGATGATTTAAGATGGCCAGCCGCAAAACGATCGGAAGCAGCGCCAGAATAATCATGCACCACCCGGTCTTCAGCGCGAATTTCCGGGCGAGAGATTCAAGCCACGGCCGCCACAGGATCACTACAAAAAACAACGCGAGCAGCAGCTCAAGAAAGTCGCTTCCCGAAAACCCAAATGGACGATCCGGCGGCATTTATTTCACTTCTTCAAATTTCAGCCGGCCTGGCGAATCTTTGGTTAGCGTCGGAGCCGGCTCCAATTTCGGCTCTTCATAGGGCTGCAAACTCGGCGGATGGGCATCCGCCTCAAACAGCCACACTTTTCGATCCGGGTAATAACGCAAAAGCCTCCGATTCTCCGCCAGCCCCAGATCGCGCGCCCAAACCACTCGCGAGTGATCGATATCGGCGGAGTTGAATACCCACTCAATGATGGTATGCTGCTGCCGGTAACGGACCAAAACCAATTGTTTCCCCGGTGTTTTCAGTAACTCCTCGTTTACTGCAAGCCTCCCGTACGGATCGCCGTAGTTAATCGTATCCCACGACTCATAACTCCACATCTCTTCGTTTCGTCCGAAGTGAGATCCATACCATAAGGCAAAATGGGCGAAGCAAAACAACAGAAGGATGCCCGCCGCGGCCGGGCTGAACCGGCTCAGCCTGGCCAGTGACATCACACTGACCAGTACAAAGATACAAGTCAGTGCGGCAATATAATGAGCATAGAAATAAGGATAAAAGGTGGTGCCGACGCCAAATAACAGAATCGCGGCCGAGACCCACGCGAATCGGAATTGACCCAGGTATAAAAAAAAGAACGGCAGCGCCAGATACAACGGCGGCAGAAAGAAAAAGCGATAAAACCCCACGCGGTTCCGGAGCCTCGTGAAATAACTTTTCAACGTTTCCGGACCATCGCCATGCACCGACGATTGAATCTTATACGCGAGCTGCTGCTGCGCGGTCAGTTGCAGATGCGGAACCGGATTCGGTTGAAACGTAAATGTCGTCGGAATCCCATATTGATAACGGCTGAGCGCATACGGCAGCGTAACCGCACTGCCGGTGACTCGCTTGTTATGCAACAGAATTAATCCCGAAGCGAGCAGCACCACGGAAATCGCCGCGGGCGCGGCGCGGAGCACGTATCGCGTCTCGATCCGGCTTCGCAGCACCGGCAGGAAATACAGCAGAATTACGATCACCAGGAACACCGACTCAAACGGCCGGGTCAACATCTCTAATCCAGCTCCGGCGCCGAGCAGCAACCCATTCCGCACGCCCGGATGCTCGCGTACTCGCGGCAGCGCTCCGAACGCCAGGCAACCCGCGCACGCCGAAACAGCGCCGCCCCAATAACTGTTCATCCAGTGACTCAGAGGTCCGAATTCGATCACGCACAGCAGCCCACCCGCCAGCGACCACCCCGGCGTGATCCAGGCGCGCAGCATCCAATAGCACAAAGCGCACATCGCACCCACGGAAATCGCGACGCCGGCCCACGGATTGCGGAAAATCAACTCGCCGATCGCCAGCACGATTCCCTGCCCCAGCGGATAAATCGAGCTATAGGTCGGTTGCTGCAAAACATAATAGGTTTCAAAAAACTGGTGCAGCGGATGCGGCGGATTGGTCAACCGAAAATGCGCCAGCGTGTCGCCGAGCAGCAGATAACTGAAATCGTCGGTGACATTGGGCGATGGGATGGGATGAATCGGCAGAAGCAGCAGACGGAGCCCGATCGGCAGAGCGAATAACAACGCCATGCACCACGCGGTTCGCTGCGCGAAGCTTTCGAGCAGCGGCGTAAGCCGGCGGCGCAGCACCGCGTACACCACCAGCGCAACGCCCAACCCCAGCTCGATAAAATCGACCACGCCGAAACCGATCGGATTGTGCAGCGGCAAAAACGACCGGAACCAGTCGAACAGGTAGAACATCGAAACATCCATTTTTGCAGATGTTCTAAAATGGTTGCGAAAATGCCGGTGGTCGCGTCATCCTATACGGTCGAAGATCAGCGCCGGATGAGCGCCGCCAAGAATTATTTCGCGTGGCAGGCCGCGATGGTCAAACCCGCGCTGGGCCGCAGAGTGGTCGAGGTCGGATGCGGCATCGGAAACTTCACCGGGTTCCTGTTCGATCGCGAACTGGTGGTCGCGCTCGATTCCGAACCCGATTGTCTGGCCGAATTGCAGCAGCGCTTTCCCGGCCGCCGCAATCTGCATCCCATCTGCGGCGAAGCCACCGATCTGCGCGGCCTGGCGTCTTTCCGTCCGGATTCCTGCGTGTGTCTGAACGTGCTGGAACACGTCTCCGACGACCGCGCGGCGCTGCGCCAGATGGCCTCCATTCTGCCCGGCGGAGGGAAAATCGCGCTGCTGCTGCCGGCGTTCCCCGCCCTGTTCGGCCCCATGGATCATAATTTGGGCCATCATCGCCGTTATCGCCGCAGGGGCGTAGCCGCGCTTGCCAAAGACGCGGGACTGCTCATCGAAACGCTCCGTTACATGAACCTTCCCGGCTTTTTCGGCTGGTGGACCAACTCCCATATCCTGAAACGCCAGGAGCAGTCGCCGCTGCAAATCCGCATCTTCGACCGCTGCTTGGTTCCGGTCCTTTCGCGGCTGGAAAAATTCGCACCCCCTCCATTTGGCCAATCGGTTTTTGCGGTTCTCCAGAAACCGTGAGGAAATGTTGAAAACATCTTCGCGCGAAACTCATCCAACCGGGGTACACGTTGCATTCGTAATTTTTTTCCCAAAGGAGCGAAAACGTGCCAACCACCACCTCCCACCTTCTTCAGGACAAGGCGACGCAGCTTCGCATCGATTCCATTGAAGCCACTTCGCAAGCCGGCAGCGGGCATCCCACCAGCTGCGCCTCGGCCGCTGAAATCATGTCGGCGCTGTTTTTTTCGGTCATGCGCTACGACCCCCAAAATCCGGCCGATCCGCGCAACGACGTCTTCATTCTTTCCAAGGGCCACGCCGCGCCCATCCTTTACGCCGCCTGGGCCGAAGCGGGCCTGTTCCCGCGCGCCGAACTGCTGAAGCTGCGGACTTTCGGATCGAAACTCGAAGGCCATCCCACGCCGCGGCTGCCTTTCGTCCCGGTGGCCACCGGATCGCTCGGACAAGGCCTGGCCGCCGCCGAAGGGATGGCGCTGGCCGCCAAACTCGATGGATCATCCAAACGCATTTATGTTTTAATGGGCGACGGCGAAACGGCCGAGGGCTCGGTGTGGGAAGCCGCGCATAGCTCCGCGCATTACCGTCTCGATAATCTCTGCGCCACGGTCGACATCAACCGTCTGGGCCAAAGCGATCCCACCATGGACGGTTACGATATCGACGCCTATCGCCGCCGCTTCGAAGCTTTCGGATGGAATGCCATTGCCGTCGACGGCCATGATCTCGACGCGCTGCTTGCCGCCTACGGCGCCGCCGGCGAAACCCGCGATCGCCCCACGGTCGTTCTTGCCCGCACGATTAAAGGAAAGGGAATTCCTGGCGAAGAGGACAAGAACGGCTTTCACGGCAGACCGCTCCCTGCGGACCAGGAACGAAAAATTGTCGGCGATCTGCGCCGCGAAATTCCCGCCAATGGCGAGTCCTGGCAACCGCATCTTCCCGCAGCCGCCGCCCCTGCTCCGGCCGCGAAAATCCTCCCGATGTTAAGTCCGCCCTATACGCCCGGCTCCAACCCGGAAGCGACGCGCAAAGCGTTCGGCGAAGCTCTGGCCGCGCTCGGCAAGGCGAATCCGGCGGTGGTGGTCCTCGATGGCGACGTCAAAAATTCCACTTACACTGAAGACTTCAAGAAAATCGCGCCGGAGCGGTTTTTCGAAATGTACATCGCCGAGCAGAACATCATCGGCGCGGCCATGGGCCTGGCTGCCGCCCGAAAAATTCCCTTTGCCTCCACCTTCGCCGCGTTCTTCACCCGCGCCTACGATTTTTTGCGTATGGCCGCCATCAGCGGATCGAATATCAAGCTGGTCGGCACACACGCGGGAATTTCCATCGGCGAAGACGGACCTTCACAGATGGGTCTGGAAGATCTGGCGATGGCCACCGCGCAGCCGAATTACACCGTACTTTATCCCTCCGATGCGGTCAGCGCCTGGCGTGCCATCGAACTCGCGGCGTCAATAAAGGGCCCGGTCTACATTCGTACCAGCCGTCCGAAAACTCCGGTCATCTACGAGCCCACGGAAAAATTCGAAATAGGCCAGGCGAAAATCCTGCGCCGGGGCGATCGAGCCCTGGTCGTTGCCGCCGGTATCACCTTGTTTGAAGCCTTAAAAGCCGCCGACGAACTGAAGAATATCTGCGTGGTGGATCTGTTCAGCGTACAACCGGTCGATCGCGACACCTTGCGGCAATGCGCCGAAAGCTGTGGCGGACGTGTGATCACCGTGGAAGACCACTACCTGCACGGCGGAATCGGCGATGCGGTCAGCGAAGCCTTAGACACGAAAGTTCACCGGCTCGCCGTCCGCGCCGTCCCGCGGAGCGGCAAGCCGGAAGAACTGATCGACGGCTTCGGCATCTCTGCCCGAGCCATCGTCACCGCCATTCAGCGGCTATAAAAGCATTTGTTTACCGCGTGAGAGTCGCGGCATAACCGCTGCCGCGGGTCTGGCACCAGCGGATAAAGGTAGATGTTTTTGACGGATTGACTCCTGCTTCCTGGTTACGTAGACTAACTCACGATATGGAACACATTATCGAACAACTCCTTCACGATTTCGAAAACGGAAAGATGAACCGGCGACAGCTGGTAAAGAGCCTGGCTGTGGCCGCTGCGTTGGCGGGTCCGGCGGCGGCGGACGACGGCAAGGGATTTAAAGCCGTCGCTGTGAATCACATTTCCTACCAAGTGGCCGATTACGCCAAGACACGCGATTTCTACGCGGATTTACTGGGTATGAAGGTTTCGCAGGATCATGGCGGCCAGTGTTACATGGCTTTCGGCGATACTTTTCTGCTGCCGCGCACGCCGCGGGCGCGAAACGGACGCGGCGCCGACCGGCCGGCCCCGCAGACGCCTAAAGTCGATCACATCGCCTACACCATCGAAAACTGGAACAAGGATCAGGTCGAGGAAGAACTGAAGCGCCGCGGCTACAAACCGCACCAGGGCGAGCGCGGCCACTACTCGCCGCTCCAGCCGATGGAGTATCGTCCGGACACCGAAAACAGCTTCCACATTCTCGACCCGGATGGCTTCGATCTCCAGATTAGCGGCAAGGAAATGCACGCCTGAGAGTTTGTTGAAAAAGGGGAGCAGACTACTCTGTTTCCGCGTACTGTTTGGTGCTCCGCTACCGTCGCGCCTTCAAACGTCGTCGCACGAAGCAGGTGCGGGGTGACCGGTTCACTAAAACCCGTCTGAGATTTGAGGATACACCGCAAGTCGAGGAAAGCTGGCGCAGAGCTCAGCCTGGCACTACCCGGAACCCAAGTTGTTTGCCGCCGCGCTAAGCCTTGCTCCCTGCGCCTTGTTTGGCCGCGGGCGCCGCGTTGGCTGCTTTGGCCGCCCATCGCCGTTTCGCGCCCTCCGCCATCGCCTTTCTCGCGGCCGCGCTGATCCTGCGTTTCTTTGCGGCGGGTTTTGCGGATGAAGCGTTCGCGGCAGTGCGGGCGGGCGCAGGAGCCTTTTTTGGGGCCGCCTTCGCAGCCCGGATTGCAGCCCACCTACGCTTCGCCGCGTCCGCGATGGCCCGGCGGCCCGCGGCGCTGATCCTGCGCTTTTTCGCCGCCGGTCTGGCGGGTGGAGCCGCGCGCTTAGTGGTAAGGGTCGCTGCTGGAGCAGCCTGGCGCGCTTGTAAAGCATCAATTGCTCGCGATAGGCGATCTCGCTCGGCGATTAGCAAAGAGACAATCTGTTCGGTTTGCATCTGAGACAATGTAACATTTTCACCGACATATGTTCAATCCCCGCGATCGTGACTCAAAGCCAGTCAATCGCCTGCGATCGCTTTCGTGCGACATTCTCGAATAAGACCGGCCCGCGCCTTCGATGGCGTAGAGGCGACAAGCCGTGAAAATGCTTGGCTTAGCAGCCGGGGTCCAGAGGTTACTTGCTTTTCTGGATCTGCTTTTCGAGGTTCTGCGCCGTCTCCAGATGTGCTTCGAGTGTCGGGAGTTCGGACGTCGCCCAAGCTTTCAGGTCGGCGTTGGCGCCGTGCTGCGTCTCGCTCTTAAACTCGGCGATCACCCTTTTGTCCGATTGGATCTCCTCGCGCAGAAACGCCTGGTCGAAGCTCTTTCCTTTGAGATGTTCGAGCTGCGCAACTCCCTTATCCCGCCGAATGTCGATTCCCTTAGGAATAGTCTCACCCGACTTTCCGGCGAGCGCCTGTAGACCCTGATATGCGTGGGTGCTATCGCTATCGAGAGTTCGGCCCAAGCCTTTTACGTCCGCTTGCGCCCCCTGCGCCTCGGCCATCTGTCCGAGATGTGCTCCGGTCATGTTAGCTACGGCAGCCAGTTTCATGAATTGAGTGTCGGTTTTGCTCGGGGTCGCGCCGCCGAGCAGCATGGGAATGGCGAAGACCGCAGTGCAGCAAATCGCGGTCAGAATGCTCATGCGATACACCTGTTTGTACCTCCCAACATGGGATCGCCAGGACGCTTCCCTGGCAATATATGCTGGCCGAGTGTACAACGACCGGGAATCGGCATCAATCCAGTCGATACGGGAAGTACCGCTAATGCCTGGTATGAAGCGGTTAACTGACCGGTTCAATCGCCTTTCGCGCAACCGCGCGGATCCGGCGCTTCCTCGAGCTGGGCTTCGGGTCTTTACCGCTTGCCGCCGGTGCGGCCCTTCATCATCTTCTGCATGCGCTCGGTCGAAGGCGGTACCAGACCCTTGGAGCGAAGATACCCGACCATGTTTCCATAGCACTCCTGGTCGTGAGCGATATTACCGTACAGGGAAGAGATCCGGGGTACTTCGCCGCGGAAGGTTCGCGCCGGTGCCAGGTAGTTCTCCGGCGTGGTTCCACTGTAAGCCGCATCACACTCCTCGAAAGAGGTCTTCAGCGCCGCCATCAGATCAGCTTTGCTGGTCTTGGAGCCAGCATCGCTCTTTTTGCCGGAGCCGGTGATCGCCGAGCAAGAACGCATCTGAGCTTCCGCGACGTGCGCCACCCAGGCGCCGAAGCTGCGCTGCGCCGAGGTCAGCTTGAAATCGTAATCGGAATCGGGCATTTCCTCGGCTGCGGCCAAGACATTGTTCTTGATACCGGCATAGGACTGCTGAAGGTCCTTAATCGCAGCGTCGATGTTTTGGGCCTGAAGAGTACAGGCAAAGCCGAAAGCGAGCAGAGCGGGAATCGTGAGTTTCATCTTCTTTCGGGGTTCCTTTCGCATATCAGACATCATTATCGTACAAGGAATTTCACCGGGCGCCTACGGTGTCGAAGGTGGCTTGTTTCGGCATCCCAACAGTCCCCTCACGCCGCGACGATTTGTACGCTGATTCCTTCCGGGTCTTTGATGTGAAACCCCGCATCCAGGTTATTTTCCGGGTTGGCCCCAAGCGCCTTTAGCTCTCGAGTCATCGATTCCCGGTTGAACTTTTCCACGCCGATCGCGAAGTGATCCACCAGACCCGTCGGATTCTTGTGGTGGAGAGAAACCAGGACCTTCCCCGCACCCAGCCGCACGATTTCGTTGGCTTTGTCCTCACTCACCACGGTGAACCCGAAGATCTTTTGATAGAAGGCCAGCGAACGGGGCAGGTCGCTGACTTGAATGCTGACGTGATCGATCCTGGTCCCTTTGAAACCGCCGTCCTGCCCTTGTGCGGCGGAGCTGGCGCCTGTCGTTCCGGCCACCATCGCGAGACCCTGAATTAATTCCCTTCGCGAGAGCGCGCCCCGCTCGAAGCGGTCCACAAGATTTGCGATTATCGCTTCCATATGGTCTCCAGAATTCCAAATTTCGCGTAATTATTGTGCCACAATTCCACCACGATGCCCTCAGCGCGCGCGGAGGCGACACGTTTGTGATCTCATGATCGAGCCTGCGGATTGCCCACAAGCGCTCAACGAACACCTGCGACCGGTCCGCGGTCGCCACGCCGAGCGGCAAGATGTTCATTAAATTCCCGGTCCGGCCCGAGCGGTGACCGCAAATCTCGTTAAATTTGAGCAGCTTATAAACTCCTTTCTAAAAGAACATTAAGGCGCTTGCATGTGGGAAGCGATCGCAGTAGGTTGAAGACAGGGAGAAGCCGGCGATGAAAGTCCTTATGTTAGCGTTCCTTGTGGCCCTGGCTCCCGCGATTTCCTTCGCGCAGCGGGGCGGCGGCGGGCATGGCGGAGGAGGAGGCGGCTTTCACGGCGGCGGCGGAGGCGGCGGTTTCCGTGGCGGTGCAGTTGGCGGCGGCGGTTTTCGAGGCGGAACAGTCGGCGGATTCAGCGGCGCAAATCGCGGATTCGTCGGCGGGAACCGGTCCGGGTATGGCGGCTATGGCGGTTACGGTTATGGCCGTGGCTACGGCGGTTATGGCTATGGCCGCGGCTTCGGCCTTGGCTTCGGCTTCGGTTTCGGATGGCCTTACTACGGCTACGGTTGGCCTTACTATGGGTATGGCTACGGAGCGTATGCCTGCGACCCCTACGTCTTCGACTGTTATGGCGGCGGCTATTACGGCGACAGCGGCTATTACGGCGGAAATTATGGCTCCACGGGCTACTATCCGGATTCTTCCGGCTACGCCTACGGCGGCGGATACGCGCAGGCGCCGGTAGTGGTCAATCAGCAGTACGGAAATCCGCCCGCGCCGAGCAGCTCGCAATATTACCGCACCCCTGATTATTATCTGATCGCGTTTAGCGACCACACCATTCAGGCCGCGCTTTCCTATCACGTCGAAGGCGATACGCTGCACTACACCACCATGCAGCACGAAGAGAAAACCGCGCCGCTTTCCTCAGTGGATCGCCGTTTCAGCGAACAGCTCAATCGCGACCGGCGCGTGAATTTCCAGTTGCCGTGAGCGGACGGCGGCGCTGCTAAACTGGAATTTCAGCGCCGCAAATGATCAAATCTCTTTTCGACTCGGCTCCCGCCAGCGAACCGAATCTATTAGAACGTCTTAAAGCCGGCATTCAGAAGACCCGCGCCGGCCTGATGGAGAAAATCGAGGACGCCGTCAGCGGGCGCAAGGAAATCGACGCCGATGTTCTCGAAGAGCTGGAATACGCGCTGGTCACCGCCGATATCGGCGCGAAAACGACCGCGGAAATTCTGGAGCGCATTCGCCAGCAGGTTTCGCGTCAGGCCGTCGGCGATACGGCCGAGCTGAAAAAACTCATTCGCCAGCATCTTCTGGAGATTTTGCAGGCAAGCGACCGCCCCCAGGCCGACGTCGCCGAACCGCCCGCGGTGATCATGGTGGTCGGCGTGAACGGCGCCGGAAAAACCACGTCGATCGGCAAACTGACGCGGCGATTGCAGTCGGAGGGACGCTCGGTGATGATCTGCGCGGCCGATACCTTTCGCGCCGCGGCGATCGAGCAGCTGGAAGTGTGGGCGCAGCGCACCGGCGCGGAATTTATCAAGCAGCAGCAGGGCGCCGATCCGAGCGCGGTGGTTTTCGACGCGCTGCAAGCCGCGCGTGCGCGAAAAACCGGCTGCGTGATCATCGACACCGCCGGACGCCTGCACACCAAAGCCAACCTGATGGCCGAGCTCGAAAAGATGCGGCGCACCGCGGCGCGCGTGATTCCGGGCGCGCCGCACGAAGTGCTGCTGGTGCTCGAAGCGACCACCGGCCAGAACGGTCTGGAACAGGCGCGCAAGTTCACCGAATCGAGCGCGGTGACCGGAATTATTCTGACCAAGCTCGACGGGACGGCGAAAGGCGGCGTGGTGGTGGCCATTTCGCGCGAACTGAACCTGCCGATCCGCTACGTCGGCGTCGGCGAGCAGATCGACGATCTGCTGCCGTTCGACCCGGAAGAATTCGTGGCATCATTGTTCGACTGAGGTTGGCCGCTCCCTGCGGCCGGGGTTCAGGCACCGTTTTTTAGAAGCCCTAAGACGCATGGCTAAGCGATCTCGAATCCGTCAAAAACGACTCGAAGAAATTGAGTCCGAATTCCGGTCCCTGCTGGTCGCCAGCTTACGCGAATGCGCGAACGGCCAATGGGGCCTCTTCGGACACAACGATCACCTGGATCCTGAAGAGTGGTCGTTGCTACGCTCGCCGGCCTCCGATCGACTGAAGGAAATGGCGTACGAAATTCGCGCGCTGCGAGCTGAGTTCGGGGAGCATAACGAGACCTGCGAGAAATTCCTCGCTCTCTGTTCGCTCCGCGGCCCCAACGTGCGCGGCGAGCCGAAGTTGGCCGCCGCCTTCCTGGCCGGGATCGGCGAAAATTGACCAAGCTATGCCGGCGTCCTACATGGAACAAGCGCTCGAACTCGCCGCGCGCGGCTTAGGCCGCGTATCGCCCGGGCCGTCGGTCGGCGCGGTGATCGTGCGCGACGGCGAAATCGTCGGACGCGGATTTTATACCGCGCGCGGCATCCGCCACGCGGAGGTTCTGGCTCTTGAAGAATCGGGCGAACGCGCGCGCGGCGCAACCATGTACGTTACGCTCGAGCCGCATTGCTTCCAGGGGCGCACGCCGCCGTGCACCGATGCGATCATCGCGGCCGGCATCAAACGAGTCGTCGCGGCGATGACGGACCCCAATCCGCAGGTGAACGGTCGCGGCTTCGACCAGTTGCGCGCGGCCGGCATCGAGTTGGAAATCGCCGAAGAATACGCCGCGCGCGCCGCCGCGCTGAACGAAGCCTTCCTTCATTTCATGCGCACCGGACGGGCGCTGGTGACGCTCAAAACCGCGGTGACCTTGGACGGGAAAATCGCCGCTCCGGAAGACAATCAGGGATGGATCACCAGCGAACGCGCGCGAGCTCACGTGCAGAAACTGCGCCATGCCTCCGACGCGATCCTGACCGGCATCGGAACCGTTCTCGCCGACGATTGCCGCCTGACCGACCGCAGTGGCGAAGAGCGCGCGCGGCCCCTGCTGCGCATCGTGCTCGATTCGCAGCTTCGTTTGCCGGCCGAATCGCAGATGGTCAAATCCTGCGCCGATGATGTGCTGGTGATTACCACCTCGGCGGCTTCGGCCGAGCGCCGGCGGCGTCTGGAAGCGAAAGGCGTTCGCGTGGAAGTGCTCGAAGGCGAACACGGCCGCGCCGATCTGAGCGCGACGGTCGATCTGCTAAGCCGCGAAAAGTATTTATCATTGATGATTGAGGCCGGCAGCAAAGTGAACTGGACCGCGCTTGAATCGGGCGTGGCCGATAAAATCTTCTTTTACTACGCGCCGAAAATCCTAGGCGGCACGCAGTCCCTGCCGCTGGCCGGCGGAATCGGGCGCCGGCGGCGCGCGGACGCGATCCGTTTTCGCGATTTGAAAATTCATTGGATCACGGAGGATGAGTTTGCCGTGGAGGCGTTTTTAGTGAAAGAGTAGCGGGGAGTGACCCACGACCCGTTGCCCACCGCCCATTTATGTTCACCGGCATCATCGAGGAACTCGGCGTCGTACTCGCGCCCGCGCCGCGGCTGCGCGTCGGCTGCAAAACCGTGCTCGAAGACTTATCGCAGGGCGCGAGCATCGCGGTTAACGGCGTCTGCCTGACGGCGATCGAAATTTCCGCCGATTCTTTCGCCGCCGATCTGGCGCCGGAAACGCTGCGACGCAGCAATCTGCGCGATCTGACCGCCGGCTCACGGGTAAATCTGGAACGGCCGGTGACGCCCGCGACCCGCCTGTCCGGCCACCTCGTGCAGGGCCACGTGGACGCGACCGGAGAGCTCGTTTCGCTCGAACCTTTGCGCGATGGAAATTATTGGCTGAAAATTCGTGTGCCGGCGTCGCTCGAACGCTACCTGGTTGAAAAAGGCTCAATCGCCATCGACGGAATCAGCCTGACCATCGCGGGGCTTGAAGGCGGCGTTGTAAGCGTGACGATCATCCCGCACACCTTCGCCAATACCACGCTCGGCTTCGCCCGCGCGGGCGCGCGATTGAATCTCGAAGCGGATATTATCGCCAAGCACGTTGAAAAACTCCTGAATCGGCAGTAACGTAAGCCCGCCGGGCTTGCGCGGCTCGCGGCTGGATGGCGCGACGCCAACAGGGCGAAGCCCGCGCCGAGACTCGCAGGCAACAAAATAAAAAAACAAAACGGCGTGCGCGGCTTTTTTCGAGCTCGCGCACGCCGTTGCCCCGCGGTCCTCCGATGGGAACGATTAACGTCTTGCCAGCTTCACCTTGGGCGTCGAGACGTAGCCCACGATTTCATCCTTCTTGATCTGGTTCACCACGATCTCGTCCGGCTGGCGGCTGTCGCTGGTGTAAAGCTGCACCGGCTCATTGATGGTGCGGTCCTTTTTCTCCACGCGCCGGTCATCGGCCAGCACCACCAGCGAATAGCGATTGTGCTTCGGATCGACCTTCCGCAGCGTCAGCGTCAAATCGCCGATCTTCTGCGTCGAGTTGTGCTTGGAAAGCTGGAACTCGATATAGTTGCGCTCGCCGAGCTGGCGCAACGCATCGAGGTCCTTCGAATTGGTGGCGATCAGGCCGCTCATCACGCCCATATCGCCCATGGCGCGCTTCAGATCGGCGCCGGTTTTCTGCAATTCCGCCTGCGTCGACGCCAGATCCGTTTTCACCGTGGTGACGTCCGTCTTCACGCCGCTCACGTCGGTCTTGACGCCGGTCACATCGGTCGAAACCGCATTCAACTTGGCGCTGGCGGTGGAGGTTTCATCTTTCAACTGCGTCAACTGCGCGGAGACCTGCTGCTGCTGCGCGTCCAGGCGCCGGGCCAGCTCCGTGCTCTGCCGCCGCGTCTCCGTGCGAGCCTGTTTCAGAGCCGAATTCGCGGCGTCGTTGGCGCTTTTGATCTGGTCGTTGATCGCCTGCAAGCGTTGTCGCAACAGCGACGTGGTCGCGTCGCTGATCTTCGACATTTGCGCCTGCGTGTCCTGCTCGGACTGCGTCACTTCCTCTTGCAGGTGATTCGACCGCACCAGCAGGTATCCATCGCCAGCCAGCGCCAGCGCGAGTCCGCCACCGATCACGGCAATCAACAACGGGTGCGAGTTCGAACGCACCTCGGATTTGTCCAGTTCATTTGACATGTTTTCTTTACTCCTTGCGGGCCGCGTCTTCACATCTCCGAGCGCCGCGGCCTTGCGGGCACCAGAGTTGCACGCTCCGTGCCACATCCGAACAAATTGTTGAAACGATGTTTTAAAGGGATTTAGCCAACTTGCTGCGTGCGTATATGCCTGATTTTACAAGTAATCTTTACTCGCGCAGGCGAAGTTACGGGAGCCGCGTTCGAATTCGTAGCCGTATCGCCGAACTGCGCTGGAACGGCTCAGGTCTAACGCTACGATTCGGTACACATAGAACCGTACTACTTGATCAGGCCGGAGTTTTAATACGTGCGATATTTTCTTTTTTTCATTCTTCTCTCGATCGCTCACGCCAGCAGCATTCTCTTGAATACCAGCGGCAGCGGCACGCCGCAGACCCTCGGGATCACCTTCGGAACCTATGGCCAGGGCGTTTCCGTCTCGGCCAATACCACACTCACGCAGATCGGCATCTGGATCGGCGACCCGGCGTCGGGATCGGCCGATTTCGAGATCTGGGATTCAACCAATAGCAGCCTGCTTTTCAGCCAGACTGACACGGTCGCCGCGGCATCCGGCATCGAACTGTTGTTAAGCGATCCGTTTTCGTTCGACCTGAGCGCGGGCAACACATATTACGTCGATGTCATCGGGCCGTATAGCAATTATGGCGATCAGCAGCTTGGATTCATTCCCGGCGCCGCGGCGCAGACGCAGAACGGATTGTCGCTGGTGTGGCCCAATTCGGTGTACTTTGGCCCGTCGCAGCCGGCCGGATTCGCGCAAGGAACCGGTTTCACCCTGCCGCTGGAGTTGATCGGCACGCAGAGTCAGGCCGATCCGGACCCCGACCCCCCAAGCGTGCCGGAGCCCGCGACCCTCGCGTTGGCAGGTTTCGGATGCGCGGCGCTGATAGCGCTCAAGAAATACGCCGGCTGATCATTTGGCGTCGCGCCAGTTCTCGCCGGCGCCCACATCTACCAGCAGCGGCACTGATAATTTTCGCACCGACTCCATCTCGCTCTTCACCATCGCGCGCGCTGCGTCCACTTCCTCCGGCGGCGCTTCGAAAATCAGCTCATCGTGTACCTGCAAAACCATTTTCGTCTTCATCCCCCGCAATTTTTCGTCGATGCGGATCATCGCCAGCTTGATCAGATCCGCGGCGGAGCCTTGCAGCGGCGTATTCACCGCTGTTCTTTCGGCGAAATTGCGCGCGTTCGGGTTGCGGCTTTGCATGTCCGGAATTGGCCGCCGGCGCCCGAACATATTGATGGAAACTCCGCTGCGCCGCACCTCCGCGATGGTCTGATCCAGCCAGCGCCGCACGCCCGCGTAACGCTCGAAATAGGCGCGAATGTACAATTCCGCTTCTTTGCGTTCGATGCCGAGCGAGGTCGCCAGGCCGAACGGCGTCTGCCCGTAAACGATCCCGAAATTCACCGCCTTGGCCCTGCGCCGCTCGTCCGCGCCGACCATCAGCGGCGGAATCCCGAACACTTCAGCCGCGGTTCGCGTATGAATATCTTCGCCGTTGCGAAACGCGTCGACCAGCACCGGATCGCCCGATAAATGCGCCAACAGCCGCAGCTCGATCTGCGAATAATCGGCGACGATCAGTTTCCATCCCGGCCGGGGCACAAACGCCGCGCGAATCTCGCGCCCCAGTTCGCTGCGGATCGGGATGTTTTGCAGATTGGGATTGGAAGACGAAAGCCGTCCGGTCGCTGCGCCGGCCTGGTTGAAGGTGGTGTGCAGCCGTCCGCTGCGCGAATCGATCAGCGCCGGCAGCGCATCGACGTAGGTTCCCTTCAACTTGGCGAGCTGACGATAATCCAGAACTTTACGTACGATTTCGTGTTCTTCCGCCAGCGTTTCGAGCACATCGGCCGCCGTGGAAATTACTTTTCCCTTGCCGTATTTCACCGGCGCGGGCAGGCACAGGTCTTCAAACAAAACTTTACCTAATTGTTGCGGAGAGTTGAGATTAAAGGTTTTCCCGGCCAGTTCATAAATGTCGCCGCACAGCCGCGCGATTTCTTCCTCCATGCGCGCGCTCAAAACGCGAAGCTGCCCCGGATCGACGCGCACTCCACACTCTTCCATCGCCGCCAGAACACGCACCAGAGGAAGATCGATCGAGGCGTACAGTTCACTTAAACCAGCGCTTTCAATTTCCGGTTGAAGTTTCTCATAAATCGAGAAAACAGCGTCAGCCTGCCCCGCCGGATCGGTCTCGATTTCGACCTCCAGGTAGCGTTCGGCAAGCGACGCCAGATCGCAGCGCCCCGGATCGGCCGAAATGAGAAACCCATAAAGCATTACATCAGTTTTGAGCGCCGGCGCATCGCCGAATTTGCGGATCAGCGACTTAATATCGTGCGCGACCGTCGCGCGCTCCGGAATATTTTGGAGCGCCACCGATCGCGCCTGATGCTGCTTCGCGGAAAACCCGAAGACCGTTTCCGACATCACCTCGCCCGCCGCAACGGCGACGACGGCGTCTTTCGGCAGCGAGTTGAACCAAGCCTCCAGCGCCGTTTCGTTCGCGAGCGTCTGATAATCGCGATCCTCGGGACGCACCGCCGACGGTCCCAGCTCGCGCAGCAGGCTCGAAAATTCGAGCGTCTTATAAATGTCGCGCAGCGCCGCCGTATGCGGCTCCTGCGCGGCGACCGATTCCAGCGAAAACTCCACCGGCACATCACAATGAATCGTCGCCAGCTTCTTGCTGAGCAGAATCTGCTCGCGATGATTCTGCAAACTTTCGCGATACATCTTGCGCTCCACCTCGGCCGCGCGTTCGAGCGCGGCTTCCACCGACCCGAAGCGCTGAATCAGGTCCTTCGCGCCTTTCTCGCCGATCCCCGGCGCGCCGGGAATGTTGTCGATGGTGTCGCCCTTCAGCGCCAGCAGATCCGCCACCTGCGACGGCTTCACGCCCATGAATTCTTCCGTCGCTTTGGCGTCGTACCAGGCGTCATCCTTCATCGGATTGAGCATCTGCACGTGATCGTTCACCAGTTGCAGCATGTCTTTATCGCTCGAAACGATCACGACGTCCAGACCCTGTTCGACCGCGCGGCAGGATAAAGTGCCGATCACGTCGTCGGCCTCGAATCCCGGATATTCGAGAATCGGGATACGCATCGCCTCCAGCGTTTTGCGGATCCAGGGAATCTGCTGTAGCAGATCCGGCGGAGTTTCGCTGCGATTGGCTTTGTACGACGCAAACGCTTCATCGCGAAAAGTTGGGCCTTCGCTTTCGAAGATCGCGGCCAGATATTCGGGCGAGTACGAGTTCCGCAGCTTGCGGACCATGTTGTGAAAAATGTACACCGCTTCGGTCTGCAATCCGCCGGCAGTACGCATCGGCGGCGCGCCGGATCGCGCCCGCGCGTGATAAGCGCGGAAAATAAACCCAAAAGAATCGATCAGGAAAAGACGACCCACTCCCACTATCCTAACGCCAGTAACAACCATATAGCGAAACAGACACAGTAAAATGCCTTATTGTGTCTTTTTAGCAACACTACGGGAATAAAAAGTCTTTTTTAATCAGTACACTAGCATTGAAGACGCTGCGTCATTACAATTGGAATTTAGTACCCTGGAGGTTACATTTGAGATTTGAAACCACGGTGCAGCGCCCCGTAGAAGCTTCCGGGGTGGGCCTGCACAGCGGTGTGACGGTTCATATCCGTATTCTTCCCGCACCGCCTTCCACTGGAATTGTTTTCATTCGCACTGATCTCGACGGTTTTTCCATTCCCGCAAGCTGGCGCTACGTGCAAAAAGTCAGCTACGCCACCAGCCTGATGCGGCAAGGCGTGCTGATTTCGACCACCGAGCATCTGCTCAGCGTTTTCTACAGCATGAGCGTCGATAACGCGTTCGTCGAGATCAACAACCTGGAGGTTCCGATTCTCGACGGCAGCGGTCAGCCTTTCGTCGACCTGATTCGTTCGGCGGGCATCAAGCAGTTTCGCCGGCGCCGCCGTTTTCTGCGGATTCGCCGGCCGGTTTCAGTGGAAGCCGGCGGCAAGCGCATCAGCTTTCTGCCCTCGGACCGTTTTCTGCTCACCTGCGATACTTTTTACGACCATCCGATGGTCGGGCGGCAGATTGTCGAGATGGAAGTGACGCCGGAGCGTTACGCAGTCGAGCTCGCCCCGGCGCGAACCTTCGGCTTTGAGTACGAGCTGGACCAGATGCGCAACATGGGCCTGATTCGCGGCGCCTCGCTTGAGAATGCCGTCTGTTTCAATCGCCGGTCGATTTTAAATCCCGGCGGTATGCGATTCGTCGACGAGTGTTGCCGGCACAAGGCGCTCGATCTCATCGGGGATCTGGCGCTGATCGGCAAACCCGTTTTAGGCCACGTGATCGCCGAGCGGGCCGGCCACGCCATGCATTACGCGCTGGTAAATAAAATCATGTCGGACCCGACGCTCTATGAAATTTTGAGTTTCGATCAGTTGGCGACGCGCGTCGCGCACGCGCTGGTATCGTAATTTGCCCCGGCGGTCATGCCGGGTTTTAATCGCCGAGTTTTACACACAAAACTCGTGAAGGCGGGGGCTCAAATTTAAAATTCGACCTCTCGCTTACCGCCGCGGACCGCGCCCGCCGCCACCACCGCCGCCTTCCCGGGCGGTCATCGGACGGGCTTCATTCACCACCAGCGTCCGGCCCATCAGGTCCTTGCCATGGCAGGCGTCCACGGCGCGCTGCGCCGCCGCGTCGTCGTTGATCTCGACAAATCCAAAACCACGAGCCTGGCCCGTAAAACGATCACGCATGACCGTCACCGAATCGACCGTCACGCCGTTGTCAGCAAAAAAGTTCTGTACATCCGTCTCGTTTGCCGAGTAGGGGAGATTTCCCACGAAAAGCTTCTTCACTTAAAACACTCCTGACTGTAACTGGAGACGGGAAAGACAAGACCGGGCAGGCCGTAAATGGCGGGCGAACGTCATCGGCTTCCAGCCGAACCGAACGGACCGAGTCAACCTGAACACTCCAATACGGAGGAAGTATGCCATGAAATCCAGCACGGAGTCAAAGGGAATTATGCCCGATGGCAGGGGCCAAACCCGCCCGATTTCGGGGTTAATCCCCCGCTTCGGCGGCGACGGCGCCCGGAATTTCCGGTTCGTCCAGGTTGCTGTGGCGCCGGGCATAGAGGAAATAGACGGCCAGCCCGATCAGCATCCAGGTTCCGGCGGCGATTTTGGACGTCTGGTCCACCGAAATAATCATGGCGAAGCAAAAAATCATGCCCAGAATCGGCACCAGCGGCACCAGCGGTGCGCGGAACGGCCGCGCTTGCCGGGGATTCTTGTTGCGCATCACCCAGACCCCGGCGCACACCAGCACGAAGGCGAACAGCGTCCCCAGGTTGGTCATGTTGCCGGTCACATCGCCGGGCAGAAAACCACCCAGCGCCGCCACGAAGATGTATAAAACCGCGTTGCATTTATACGGCGTGCGAAACTTCGGATGCACCTCCGCGAACAGCCTGGGCAGCAGGCCGTCCTTGGCCATCGAAAAGAAAACGCGGCTCTGCCCCAGCAGCATCACCAGCATGACCGAGGAAAAACCCAGCAGAATCGCCACGGTGACCAGCGTCGCCAGCCAATTGTAGCCGGTCATATAAGTCTTGATCGCGTAGGCAACCGACGCCTCCAGCCCTTTGTTCGGATCGATGAAATCGAGCGACGGCGCCAACCCGGTCAACACCCAGCTGAACAGAATATAAAGGACCGTGCAGATCGCCAGCGATCCCAGGATTCCGATGGGCATGTTGCGGCCGGGATCGATGGTCTCCTGCGCGGCCGTCGAGACGGCGTCGAAGCCGATAAAGGCGAAAAACACCACGCCCGCGCCGCCGAGGATGCCTCCCCATCCGTGCTTGAAAAGTCCCTGATGCGCGGCGTCTTCGGCGAGCACAAACGGCGTGTGGTGCGCCGGATTGATGAAGTGCCAGCCGATGGCGATGATCATCACTACGATCGCGACCTTGATGGCCACGATGACGGCGTTCACGTTGGCCGATTCGGAAGTGCCCTTGATCAGCAACAGCGTCAGCAGCAGCAGGATCACCACCGCGGGAGCATTGAAGATGCCGTGCACCCCGCCCGGTCCGGCGAGCAAGGGCGAATGACGCCACTGCCACGGAATCAGGTTGGGGAACAGCTCATTGAAGTACTCGGTCCAGTAAATCGAGAGCGTGGCCGCGCCCAGCGCGTATTCTAAAATCAACGCCCATCCGATCACCCAGGCGATCAGCTCGCCCATGGTCACATAAGCGTAGGTGTAGGCGCTGCCCGCGATCGGAATCATCGCCGCGAATTCGGCGTAGCAGAGTCCGGCGAAGGCGCAGCCGATGGCCGCGATGATGAACGACAGGGTGACGCCCGGTCCGGCGTTCTGTCCCGCGGCGGCGGCCGTACGAGCGAAAATTCCCGCGCCGATGATCGCGCCGATTCCCAGCGCGATCAGCCCCGGCCATTTCAGCGTACGCTTCAGGCCTCCGGTTTCCTCGGCCTGTTCGAGAAGGCTGGCTAATGGCTTAGTGCGGAAAAGATTCATAACCTAAGATTGTAGCCGCAAAACAGCGTCAACCTACACGATCCTTCGATAGGCCGTAGAAAGAAAAACGCACCTCGTCATTTTTGCGCCGCTGCCGCGAGTTTAGACCATTTTCGGGTTTTCTATAGACCGCCAGAGAAGTGGCGTAAGCCGCCAGGCTTGCGCTCGATGCCTGTCGGTTCGTCGGCCTTGAACAGCACAAGCCTGGCGGCTTATGCCACTCAGCAAAATGCTGCCGGATTCGGCGGTCCAGCAGGGCTGCCGGATTCGGCGGTCTGGCAGGGTCAGAATGAGGAGCCCGGCTTCATTTTCGTTCCCGGGGAATGCGGCGATTCTTTCACCGGCACCGCGATATCGAACCAGCCGATCATCATTTCATCCCAGGTCTGCGGACCCCAGAAGACGGTTTTATTGGGATCGGGATTGAAAGGATTGTTGGCCGAATTGTCGTACACCGCGAAGGCTTCGATGCGCGTGCCTTTGGGCATCCGTTTGGGGGTGGTCAGGTAATAATAAGGCTGCCAGGCGAAATCCCACTTGGGGATGCTCAGCAGAATTTCCGATTGGCCATCAGGATAAACGGCGCGAAACTCGAATGATTTTCCGCGCAGATGCATATGCGCGCGCAGGCCGACCAGATAACAGTCCTGCTCAATCACAGAAACCGCGGAGGTGTGATAATTTGGTTCGCCGGGCGGAATCGCCAGCCAGTGCGCGGCGGCCTGCATGGCGATAATCTGCTCGGCCGGCGGCTTTTTGGCGAAAACCAGGCCGATTCTGGTGCGATCCGTGGTGGCTTTGCCGTTGGTCTGATAGTGCATCTGAAAAACCAGCGTCGATCCGGCCTTGATCAATCGCGCCTGGCCCGGCGGCCAGCTCTGCACGTTCATCCCCGGCCCGTATCCGGCCAGATATTCCTCATTGTCGGCGCCCGTTCCATCATCGACTACCACAATCGCGTGATGCACCACGCGGCGATTGCCGGGCACGACTTCCACCGCCTGCACCCATTTGTCTTCGGTGAAGTGTGTCGCGACGGGAAGGTACTGATAATTGATCACGCCGGTGGCGGGCACCTGAAAATCGGTGGGCATTTCAAAAACCACGTCCGGTTTGGGAATGCGCCAGCCTTCGATGAAGTGCCGCGGCTTGGGCGCATCGGCGGGATTGCCCTCCGGAGCACCGGCGTTCACCCAGGCGACGATCGTCTCCTTTTCTCCCGGCGCGAGCGACAGATCGTTGGAAAACTTTCCGTAATGCGGATCGGCCTTCCACGGCGGCATTTTTCCGGTGAGCAGCGCTTCACGGATAGCTTTGGCCCACGGACGCGTCTGCTGAAACGTTAACAATGGCATCGGCGCGGCTTCGCCCGGGCGATGGCAGTTCTGGCAACGATTTTCGAGGATCGGTTCGACATCCTTGTGAAACGTAGGCGAAGCAGCAAAGCAGAAAAAGGGGACAAAAAAACCGGCAATGATTCTAAACACGCTTATTCCTTGGATCTAAGAAATATCATACGCCCAAACTGCTGGTATCGTTACGAAAAAAATTATGAAACAGACGCGTTCGGGCGCTTTTGCGCGCGTGATAGGGCTGAACACTGAATCCCCCGCGACCATCTACACTGGGAAGAAATGCCGCAGTTCCCCGGAAAACACTTCCTACGCAATCTGGTCGAGCGCCGGACGCTGGTCGCGCGGCTGGTGCGGCGCGATTTCGAGCAGCGCTACGTGGGCTCGGCCGGCGGATGGATCTGGGGCGCGATTCACCCGCTGGTGCTGCTCGGAAGCTACTATTTCATCTTCGAAGTGTGCATGCACGCCACGCTTCCGCCGGGCGAGGTCACCAACAATTATCTGATGTACCTGTTCTGCGGATTCCTGCCGTGGCTGCTGTTTCAGGATACGGTGGTTCGCTCGGCCGGCTCGCTGATCGAGCATTCCAATCTCATCACCAAAACCGTTTTCCCGGCGGAAGTGGTTCCGGTGTCGATTTTTTTATCCTCGCTGATTCATCACCTGATCGCGCTGGCGATCGTGGTCGCTTGCGCGGCGTTTTTCCTGAAGGCCATCAGCTTCAAAATTCTGCTGCTGCCGATCTACATGTTTTTTGTCGGCCTGCTGGCGGTGGGCGTCGGCTGGATCGTTTCGAGCCTGCATGTTTATCTGCGCGACACCGCGCAGGTGGTCAGCGTAGTGATGACGTTGTGGTTCTGGGCGACGCCGATCATGATCACCGAAAAACAGATCCCACAGCGATTTCACCCGCTGATCGAGCTGAACCCGATGTCCTGGGTGGTGCGGGCGTATCGCTACCGGCTGTTATCGGCGCAATGGCCGTCCTGGCAGGAAATCGGAGTCCTGTTCGCGTATTCGACGGCGGTGTTTGTGCTCGGAGGATTATTTTTCCGCCACCTAAAACGCGGCTTCGCGGACGTGTTGTAAAATCAACCCTCCCAAGATCTGGTGGAGCAGGCCCTCGGCCTGCGGCGGGCGCGCCGCCCGCCTCTTGTTGAGCCGACCAGGCAGGCTGGGAGCCTGCCCCACCCGGCATATCATCCCTCGGACGGGAGACGATGGCGCAAGCCTGACGGCGTGCGTTACCTCACTGCGACCTTGATCATCGCGTTCGACCAGCAGCATTGAAAACCACCGCCGCCTTCGCCGGTCCAGTCGTTGGCGACCACGTGAATGATGTAATCGCCTTGCTGGCTGAAGGTCGCCATGGTGGTCGCTTTGCCGGTGAAATCGGTTTTCGGCGCGGAAAATTCGGCCTTCTCAACCGGCGGACGGACGGGACTGAAAACCACCTCGCCGGGGCCGCGATATTTGCTCCACGCGACCCTCACCGGAGGCGATGCCGGGCGCCGCATCCCGGGAATCACGTGCGCATCGTCGGCCAGCCAGATCGTGATGCTGAGCGGCTCGCCGGCCGTCGCGCTCATTTCGGTCGACTGGCCGGCCGGACCGTTCACGAATGGACCCGATTCGGCGAAGGCGATGTACGGCGGGGTGTTTCCGGTGGCTTGCACCAACGGAGAAATTTCCCAATCGGTGGCGAGGCTCATCGGGATTACCGTCGGTTTGCCGTTGGCCACGATGGTCCAGGTGAGTTTCCTGTCGGCGAAATCCTTGGGCACTTTGATGGTGAAAATGCCCCACATCCGGCCGGGCAAAAAATGCGTCGGCTGGCCGTAATCGGGGCCGCCGGGATCGATGTGATTATTTTCGCCGACCGGAATATCCATCGATTCCCGATCGTTGCGGTTGTAATAGCCGAGCAGAATGCTGAAGGTTCCGTCGTGGTTGGCGAACCAGCCTTCGAAGGCTCCGGTGATGCTCTGGCCGGAGTTGTGCGGCGGCTCCATCGGCAACTGCGCGAAAAGTGCCGGCGGCAGAGCCGCGAGAATCAGCAAACGGGCGATCATCTACTGCAACGAGCCATCGGTCGGAACGTGGCGCGCCGGTTTATGGCTGGCGGCCCATTCCTTATAATCTTCGTCGCTGATGTTGGTGACGTTCACCCAGGCGTGGCACATTTCGTCCACCGTGCGGTCGCCGAATCCCACCCATTGATTCGGGTCCGGATTATTGCGGTTGGCGTTGGTGTTGTCGTACCAGGCCGTAATCTTGATGACGGTTCCTTTGGGCAGCACCGGCGCATCGTCGTCGGCGTAGATGTAGTTGTTCATCCAGTTAAAGTTGAACCGGTCGACGTAGCTGAGCATCCGCACCGTGCCGTCCGGAAGAATCGCTTCCATCGACATGGCTTTGCCGCGCAGATGCATGTGCGGCTGAAAATTTTCGAGCCGCGCGGCCGATTTGAGCACCGTGTACCCGGTGGTTTCGGCGATCGAATTGGGCGGAATATCCAGGGTGTCGCGCTTGGTCATGCCGGTGAACAGCATCAGGCGCGTGCGATACTTCGGCTCCTGGCCTTTGGGATAAAGATAAACGGCCAGTTCGGCGTGATCGCGAATTTCTTCGCCGACGGCGTGCATGTGCATCTCCCACCAGATTTTCGATCCGGGCAGAAGAAGTTTTCCAGTGTTGGGACGATAAATATCGTAGTTCTTGCCGATGGCCCATTCCATCAGCAATCCGGCGTTGGTGAAAACCGAGTTGACGCTGGCGTTGTTATTCGATTCGTCCTGGATCAGATAGGCCAGCACGTGATGCATGATTTTCCGGCCGGCGACGGAACCGGGGCGCATTTCCACCGCGCGCACCCAGCGAGGCTCGGTCAGCGGAATTTCGGTGAGCGGCTTGAACCAGACGTCCTGGCCGTGCGCGGGCATGGTGTACGGCTCGGATTTGAGCACGATGTCCGGCTGGCCGAACTGCTTGGCCAGAAGCCAGCCCTGATCATCGGGCCAGGTTTTCGGCGGCGGCATGTCTTTCGGATCGCCCTTGGCGCAGCCGGTGTCGACCCATTTGACGACGGTCGCGATCTGCGCGTCGTCGAGCGAGCGGTCATTTATAAAATGCTGGATGCCGACCGTTTTATCGATATGCCAGGGCGGCATGTTGCGGGAAAGCACGCGTTCCTTGATCGATTTGGCCCACGGCCGCGCTTGCTCGTAAGTTTCTAGCGACATCGGCGCGGCAGTGCCGGGACGATGGCATTCCTGGCATTTAGCCTGAAAAATCGGAGCAATATCCCGGGTGAAAGTGACCTGCCGGACGGTCGCTTGCGCCGCCACGAAAAGCGGCAGCGCGGCGGAAATGGCGAATACACGTGTAATAAGGGCCATGCGCGCACACTCCTTAACTGACGGAAGTTTATCCGGTTCGCGCGGGAGTGTCAACCGCCCATAGCGCCTGAAATCTGTGTTGATCCTGAAGCATGAAGAGCCCCCGCCATGACTGGCGGAGCTGTAGTACCCGTTAGCCCCGCCAGTCGCGGGGCGGGCGATCGCTTTTCGGAACCACTCTCCGCGCTAGAATTTTAGGCATGATTCCCGGTCGAGTGGTTCCATTTCTCCTGCTCAGCCTGGCGGCTTTCGCGCAAACCTCGCAATCCGGCGTCGATCTATCGGCCATGGATCCAAGCGTCGGCGCCTGCCAGAATTTTTATCAATACGCCTGCGGAAACTGGCGCAAGAATAATCCGATTCCGCCGGATCGCGCAAGCTGGGGCCGCTTCACCGAGCTCCAGGAACGGAATCTTGAAATCGAGCGCGGCATTCTGGAGAAAGCGGCGCAGGCCGGCGCGGCGCGAACGCCCGCGGAGCAGGAAATCGGCGACTTTTACGGGGCTTGCATGAACGTGCCGCAAATCAACGCCAAGGGGATCGCACCGATCCAGCCGATGCTCGATCACATCGCGAACATCCGCTCGAAAAATGAGCTTCCCGCGGAGCTGGCGCGCCTGGATCGAGTGGGCGTAGACGCCTTCTTCAATTTCGACGTCGAGCCGGATATGAAAAACGTGAACGACCAGATCGCGGACGTCGATCAGGGAGGGTTGACCATGCCGGATCGCGATTTTTATCTCAAGGATGATCCGCATTCGGTAGAAATTCGCCAGAAGTACGAGCAGTATCTTCGGACCATGTTCGATCTGCTGGCCAAGCAGGAAGGAAAAGGCGCAGCGGACGCGGCGGCCGAGGCGCGCGCGGTGATGAACATCGAAACCGCGCTGGCCAAAGCCTCCATGGACCGGGTGGAGCGGCGCAATCCGGATGCGGTTTATCACAAAATGACCATCGATCAAGCGGCCGGGTTGAGTCCGGATTTCGCGTGGAACACGTTTTTCAGCGATGCCGGCGTGCCGCGGGTCCGGACCTTGAATGTGGATAATCCCGGTTTCATCAAGGCGCTTGACGCCCTGCTTGGTTCCACCAGCCTGGCGGATTTGAAAACGTATCTCGAATGGCACGCGCTCGAGGAAAACGCAGCGCTTCTGCCGGCTCCGTTCCGCGACGCCTCGTTCGAATTCACGGGGCGCGCGCTGCGCGGCGTGCGGGAGCAGCCGGCGCGATGGAAACAGTGCGTTCAGCAGACCGATCGCGCGCTGGGCGATGCGCTGGGCCAGGAATTCGTGAAGGTCGCCTTCAGCGCCGAGAGCAAGACGAAGACCCTGCAACTGGTCAACGAGATCGAGCACGAAATGGCGAACGATATTCAATCGGCCACTTGGATGTCGCCCGCGACCAAGGACCAGGCGTTCACCAAGCTGCGCCAGGTGACCAATAAAATCGGCTACCCGGATAAGTGGCGCGACTATTCGAGCGTGCACATCGAGCCGGATGCCTATTTCGCCAACACCCTGCACGCGCGCGAGTTCGAAATTCAGCGAAACCTTTCCAAGCTCGGCAAGCCGGTGGATAAAACCGAGTGGGAGATGACGCCGCCGACCGTCAACGCCTATTATGAGCCGCCGGAGAATAACATCAATTTCCCGGCGGGAATTTTGCAGCCGCCGTTTTATAATCCGAAAGCCGACGACGCGGTGAATTATGGCGCCATCGGCGTGGTGATCGGCCATGAGTTGACGCACGGCTTCGACGATCAGGGCCGCCGTTTCGATGGCGAAGGCAATCTGCGCGACTGGTGGACGGCGGCGGACGCCAAGGCTTTCGAGCAGCGCGCGGATTGCGTGGCGAAGGAATATTCGGGATTCAGTCCGGTGCCGGGGGTGCATTTGAACGGTCGCCTGACGCTCGGTGAGAATTCGGCCGATAACGGAGGGATTCATCTGGCGTACATGGCGCTGATGGACACTCTGGCCGGGAAGGTTTTGCCGAAAAAAGACGGATTCACCACCGAGCAGCAATTCTTCCTGGGCTACGCGCAGGTCTGGTGCGAGAACACCTCGGAAGCGGCGGCGCGGTTGAGCGCGCAGACCAATCCCCACTCGCCCGGCGAGTTTCGAGTCAACGGCGTGGTGCAGAATCTGCCGGAATTTCAGAAGGCCTTCGCCTGCAAGCGGACGGACCCGATGGTTTCGAAAGATCCGTGCAGGGTGTGGTGACCGCGAGGGAGGGCGGACTTTAGTCCGCGCAGGGCTTCAGCCCTGCCAGGCCCAACGCGCTCTCCTTAGCAGGGTGCTGAAAAAGGGGACAGACCGCTCTGTCCACGGCCATGGTCGCACGCGGCATGAATAACTTACGGGCGGGGACAGAGTAGTCTGTCCCCCTTTTTCAGCACCCTGTTAGTGCGTCAGATCGTAAATGAAATAGTTCACCGCGATCCGGTACGCCAGCGATGCCCATTTCTCCTGATATTTCGGGTCGTCCGACCACTCCCAGGCGTCGCCCAGGTCCATGTTGTGGCAGATCGCGACCATGATCCGGCCCCTGTCGTCGCGGATGCAGCGCCAATGCGGCACTTTCCCGGTCGGGCCTTTTTCATAGGTGATGCCGGATTCGAAGACCTGGGCGCCCGGAACCTGAAAGCGGTTTTGCAAGTCAGAGACGGTATGAAAAATCGGATCGTTGTCGGGAATGTCCTCGATGGGACGGTTGGGGAAAACGCGGCTCATGCTGGCGGTGAACGTCGCCCACTCGTTCAGCGGACCGAGAAAGTCATCGTACGGCGCGGACCCGTGAAAATCGTCGACCATCAAAAATCCGCCGCGCAGCAGGTATTCCCGCAACTGTTTGGCTTCTTCGGGCGGCAACAGCCAGTGGCCCACTTCGACCGCGTACAGGCAGGGCCAATTATAAATGTCGTCGGTGCCGTCCAGGTCCACCACCTGCTCAACGGATCGCGTATCGATGCGCGTCAACCGGCGGATGCCTTGCAGCAGATGCCGGTCCGAGCGCGGATAATCCATGGTCCATTGCCCCGGCCACGCTTTTCCGCCCATCAGGCGCAGGCGCGAATGGTCGGGATAGCCGTAGATGTCGGGATAGCGCAGGCGCGCGCGAACCCATTCGTGGTTGGTGTCCTTATAATCCGGCGGGAGCGGAAAATTTTCGTACTCGATCGCCGGATATTCCTTGAAGGGTCTTTGAGCTTTGAGCAGGCCAAGGCAAACTACGAAGGCCAAAAGGCCCGCCCAAAACGCGGTGCGGAAACGCATGAAAACGACGCTTTCGGTCTTCAGAATAGCATGCCTGGCAGGGACCACGTCACTTACTAAAAGTCGGCATTTTCGATCAGCGTGTCCAGTTCCGTCTGCATCGCCGACCGCGCGCGCCGCAACTGCGATTGCCGGTCGCGCAGCGCCGCGATTTTCGTCTCGGCTCCCGCCAGTTCCCGCGCATAGGATTGAACCTGTTCCTGCTGGCCGCTCACCTTGCTTAAGCTGGCGATGTTCTCCCGGAGACGCGTCTCATCCTGGGTCAGATCCTTCAGTTCGGCGCCGGTCTGCGCGGCCGCCGCGTCGTTGGCGGCGATATCGCGCTTCTTCTGCGCCATGGCCGCGAGCTGCCGCCGCGCGGCGTCGCTCAGCGATTTGTTCTGCGTCCAGGTGACCAGTTGATCCGGCGACGCGTTGCTCACCGCGAAGGTCTGGTCGTACACCCGCTCTTCTCGAACCGCAAAAGTTTGCGTGGCCGATGGCGCCAGTTTAACTTCAAATCGGTACGCATTCGCGGTGGTTTCAAAAGGCTTTTGATCGAGCAGCCGATACCCCGGCCGCTCTGCGTGCTCGATGATCAACGTCTTCGGCTGCGCGTCCACGTTGCGGATCGAGTAGGTTCTGGTCTCCTGAATCGCGCTGCGCGTGGTCAGCATACCGCGGCTTAGGTGAATTTCCCGAACCAGGTCGCGCAAGCTGTCGAACGCGGTGGTGATGCGCGTCCCCAGGTCGACGCCATAGCTGACCAGGCGCTTGTCGCCGGCCTTGATCGTCTCCGCCAGCGCTTCGCCGGCGTACGATCCCGCGTCATAAACCGTGATGGGACCGCCGTCGAGCGTTTTGCCGGTGGAGTTGGTCAGCTCCGCGGCGTTCCTGGCGTGCAGGCCGAAATTTTCGGAGTAGATCAGCAGTTTGCGCGCGGTGATCTTTTGTTGCAGGAACGGCAGCATCGCCGATTCGCCCTTTTTCACCGTCACCGGCGAAGCGAAACTGTAGGAGAACAGCTCGCCTTCTTCGCGGCCTTCCGCCGTCGCTGCGAGGGACGATTCCGGACTCAACTCGACCGTCTCGGCGGCGCTCAGCATTGCCGATTTTTTCGCTATTCTGGCCATCGGGGGCGCGGGTGCCATGGCCACGCCGCCGATCACGCCTTCGGAAACCACCGGCGCGACGGGGCGATTCTCGGCCAGCTCCGCTTCCGGCCGATCGACGTAACGCGGCTCGTACAAGCGCGTGATAAAGGAAACCGGTTTGCCCGAAACCACCGACAAATGGACGTTGTTCCAATCGTCTCCGGTAGTGTTGTCGACAATGGCCCATCCTTCAAGCGTTGGTTGAGCATCGGAACTGAAGATTAAGCGATAACTTGACTTCCATACCGGCGAGGGCGTCGTATATCGCGCGATCATTTCACCGGCGGCCGATGAAGTCGCGTCGATGTAAATGCTGCGGCGATCCTTCGATCGCGCCTGGCTGAGCACGGCGAGATAATCCTTGAGCTGCGTATCGAGCTTGGGATCGGCGAACTTCACCGCGCTTGCCGCGCCCAGGTCGAAGCTTCGAATTTCGCCGGAATCCATCAGCAGGACGATCACTTCGCGCTCCGGCGTGTCCTTATCCGCTTTGATGAGGCGCGCGCTGACGATCGCGCCCGCAACATTCTGGTTACCGAGCGTCAGATTGAGCGTGGCGCCCTTCATCTGGTCCAGAAACTTCGCGAGCGAGGTTTCCGGGCCGACGGTGAACGGAAAATTCTCTAAACGTTTTTCCACCGATTCGCTCGCGTCATAGCGGACGCTGTTGATTTTCGCGCCGCTGCGATCGGTAATGGTCAGCGATTTCAACACATCGTTCATATCCTCGGCTTTGAAATCGAGGCGCGCCGTCTCGCCCGGCTTCAGCTCGCCGGCCCGCTCGAAATAGGCCACGCCGTTCTTGAAAATCACCACCTCGCGGACGGGCAGATCGGCGGCGAATCCGTTGATCGCCAAAATCGCCGCGGGAAACCAGAATTGCGTTTTCAGCACAATCACCTCCTGCTACGGGAAATGCCGCGCGCCGGGGAATCCTTGCGCTCCCATCGTCGTTTCTCGCACACGCCTTTAGACACCGCTCCGGCTTGACACGACTCCATCGCAGGCGTCAGACTCGGTAAAGTTGTACGTTTCGAGTCCAGTTATCGGAGTAATCAGCTTTGAATAAAACTGTGGCGGCGTTCGTGTGTGGATTCGCCTGCACCGCGATGGCGCAAATCGGGGATTACATGGGACCGGGGGTCATGAGCAACGGCGCCGGGACCATCGGGCAGCGTAGCGGTGAGCAGCTGGATCTGCGCTTTTACGCCGCCGCCATGGGCGTCTACGATAACGGGATCGAGCCGTTTGCGCTTAAAGACGGCCAGCTCTACACGGTTAACGGGCTATACGGCGAACAGGTGAGCGCCGGCATCTACGGACAGCACACCTGGAAGCAGGCCCTGCTCGGCCTCGATATTTCCGGTAATTATTATCATTACGACAACGACTCGCAGTTTGACAGCAGCAGCGCCTACCTGGGTCTCGGATATACCTACCAGAAATCGCGGCGGCTGTTATTCACTCTGCGGGGAACTGCCGGAACCTCCACCTACGGCTACGGCGAGGGCGGCTATTATGAAGGTCCGGTACCGGGCCAGCTGGTCGGCCAGCAGAGCGCGCTTCTTTTCAATAATCGCATCTTCTATCTGCAAGGCGGCGCCCAGATGACCTATCTGTTTTCTCCGCGAACCTCCCTGACCGTCGGCGGCCAGGGTTTTACGTCGCAATATCAGGCCGCGGCTCTGATCGGAGTCTACGGATACAACTTGAGCGCCACGCTGCAGCACCGCCTTACGCGCCGGACCACGGTGGGAGCGACCTATCAGCGGATGCAGTTCGACTTTGTAAAATCCTACGGTTACTCCAGCCTGAATGTGGCGCAACTGTTTTATGCCACGGCGCTCGGCAAGCGATGGACGCTGGCCCTCAACGCCGGCGCTTTTCAATCGCAGGTTCAGGGAATCCAGCAGATTTCGCTGAACCCGGTGATTGCCGCGCTGCTGGGCCAATCGTTCGGATATCAGACCTTCCAGGTCACCGACTATTATCCCAGCGGCAACGTCCGGCTCACCGGCAAGTTCAAGACGTCGGAGCTGACGTTCTCGTACATGAAGTTCGTCGCCCCAGGCAATGGAATTTATCTCACTTCGCGGGAGGATACGGCCGGCGCTTCGTATAGCTATACCGGAATCCGTAAGTGGAATTTCGGCGCCAGCGGGAACTATTATCGGCTGAACTCGCTCGGTCAGTCCCTGGCCCCGTACTCCACCTACGGCGGAGGCGCAGGCTTCACCTACAACCTGGCGCGAGCCTTCCACGTTGTGGCCCGTTATGATTACCGCCGCCAGGACATTGTCGCGGTCGGCTTTCGCCGGGACGCGTCGCGCGTGACCGCGGGTCTGGCCTGGAGTCCGGGCGACGTCCCCTTGTCGCTGTGGTAGAAGGCCGCCTGCTGCTGGTGGACGATGAACCGTCGCTGCTCGATTTGCTGCAACGTTATCTGGGACGGCTCGGTTACGCGGTGGATGGCTGCGCGAGTCCGGAAAGTGCGCTGGCGTTATTTTCGGCCGACCCGGCCCGGTACGCGCTGGTGCTGACCGATTTGACGCTCGAAGGAATGAGCGGGGAAGAAATGATCGAGCGGATGCGCGCGCTCAATCCCTCGCTGCGGGCCATCGTTTCGAGCGGGTACCCTTACGAGCCGCGAACGCGCGCAACCCAGTTCCTGCTGAAACCCTACGCGCCGAAGATGCTGGCCGATCTGATTGCAAAGCTGCTGAAGGCTGTGTAGAGGCGCAAAAACCAGGTCGAGGCCGGTCCCTGGCGCCGCGCGACCTCCGGCCAAACCACTCTCGAGCTTATTTGACTTCCGTCCACAAATTGGCATCATGATACTACAGCGATAGATTTGATCGACAAACGTCACCTCGGCGCGCGTTTATAGAGAAAAATGAGCTTCTATCAGAAATATGAGCTGGAGCGCCTGATCTCCGGCGGAGAAATCAAAACCTTTCGCGCTATGGAGAACGGCACTGGCCGCGCGGGCGTGCCGCGGCCGGTCCCGTTTGCCCCTGCTCCAGAACGCGGGATGATGATCTCGACCGGAGTGGGATTGGTGCTGCTGATTCTCTTCGCCATCATCGTGATCGTCCTGCAGCAAAGAACATGACCGACGCTTTGTCCGACGCCGCGCTGGCCGCTCGCGAGAACGCCCACGCGCCGTTTTCGCAGTTCCGGGTCGGCGCCGCGCTCGAAGATTCTTCGGGACGCATTTACACCGGTTGTAACGTCGAAAACGCGACCTACGGGTTGACCATCTGCGCCGAGCGGGTGGCCGTTTTTAAGGCGATTTCCGAAGGGGCGCGGCAATTCCGCAGAATCGCGATCGCGGCCGATACCGGAATTTTGACCCCTCCCTGCGGCGCGTGCCGCCAGATTTTATGGGAATTCTGCGGAGATATTGAAATTATTCTGATGAATATACAAGGATTGCGCGAGCGATTAAGGCTCGCCGATTTGTTTCCCCGGCCCTTCGATGCGTCGTTTATTGAACCTTAAACCGGTCGGCGCCGCCGTGCTTGGGCTGCTCCTGCTCCTTGCCGCGGCCGCCCACGCCGCGCCCGCCGACTGGATCTGGAGCGCGCGCTACCTCGTCACCATGGATGCGCAGCGCCGCGTGATTGAAAACGGCGCGGTAGCGATTGTCGGCGACCACATCGCCGCGGTCGGAACGCGCGCGGAGATCGATCGCGACTGGCAACCGAAGCAGCGCCTGGACCGTCCCGGCGCGATTCTCACACCGGGTCTGATCAACACTCACACGCACCTTCCGATGTCGCTGTTCCGCGGCCTGGCCGACGACCTCAATTTACAGGATTGGCTGGAGCACTACATTTTTCCCGCCGAAGCGAAAAACGTCGACGCCGATTTCGTGCGCTGGGGCACGCGCCTGTCCTGCCTGGAAATGGCTTTATCCGGAACCACCACTTTCGTCGACATGTATTATTTTGAAGATACCGTCGCCACTACGGCAAAAGAGGCTGGATTACGTGGAATTGCCGGCGAAACGGTGATTAATTTTCCCGCGCCGGATTATAAAACTCCACAGCAAACGCTGGCCGCGACCGAGAAATTCTTTCGTGAATTTTCGAGCGACCCCTTGATTATTCCCGCCGTCGCGCCGCACGCGATCTACACCAATTCCGAAGCGACCCTCCAGGCCGCGCGCGCCCTGGCGGACCGTTATCATCGGCCGCTGATCCTTCATCTGGCCGAAACAAAAAAAGAAAACGAAGACGCGCTCGCCAAATATAAAATGACCGCAACCGCCGCGCTCGATTCGATGGGCGTGCTGAAGAACTGGACCATCGCCGCGCACGGCGTGTGGCTCGACGATGCTGATCTGAAAATCATCAAGGAGCGCGGCGTGGGTCTGGCGCACAATCCTTCGAGCAACATGAAACTGGCCAGCGGCATCGCGCCCGTGGTCAAAATTCTCGCGCTCGGCATCCCGATGGGCATCGGCACTGACGGTGCAGCTTCGAACAACGATCAGGATATGATGCGCGAAATCGATCTGGCCGCGAAACTGCAAAAAATCGCCACCGGCGATCCGCGCGCGCTACCCGCCGAGCAGGCGTTTGCCATGGCAACCATCATCGGCGCGCGGGCGATCGGGCTGGACCGGATGATCGGCTCCATCGAGCCGGGAAAGCGCGCGGACCTGATCGAAATCAGTCTCGATTCCGCGCACGCTGCGCCGCTTTATAACGTCTATTCGCAGCTTGTGTACTCGCTCAAAGGGTCGGACGTCTCCGATGTAATGGTCAACGGCCGGATGATCGTGCGCGACCGGAAAATGTTGACGCTTAACCGTACAGCGGTGCTAGCCAAAGCCGCGGAATACCAGGCGCGAGTGAAAAAATCGGTGGGCCGCTGATCTGCGATACGATGGGCACGATAACGCCCGAACGTTCGCCGCTTCCGGTGATCGCGGTTCGTTTGAGGGCTGCGGGCCGCGATTGAACCGCGACCGCTGGACCTTTTAGGAAACTCAAGTGAGCATGAAAATTTCGCGGCATGACCGTGCGCCGGACGCGGCCGGCTCGTGCGGGGATCGAATTCTTGAATTACTGGACGCCGCCATCCGCGCCGCCGGCGTCGCACGTATCGCCATTTCCGGCGGTTCCTCGCCCCGTCCCATGTTTGAAAAATTCGCGGTGACGAAGTTCGACTGGGATCGCGTGCAATTGTTCTGGGTCGACGAACGCGGCGTGCCGCCGGAGGACTCGCAAAGCAATTTCAAATTCGCCAACGAAACCTGGCTGGCGCCGGGAAAATTTCCCGCAACCAATATTCATCGCATTCAGGCCGAGCTCGATCCGCACCAGGCTGCGCGGATTTACACGCAGGAAATCACCGATTCGTTCGCGCTCACGTCCGGCGATCAGCCGCGCTTCGACGTGATTCATCTCGGCATGGGCCCCGACGCGCACACCGCCAGTCTTTTTCCGGGCGAGCCGCTGATTGACAATCGCCGCGGCATCGCCAGTGCGACCTACGTGGAAAAATTCAAACAATGGCGCATCACGCTGCTGCCCGGCGTGCTGCTGGCTGCGCGCAACGTGGTAATGCTGATCACCGGCGCGGATAAAGCCGAGCCCTTGAAGGCCGTGCTCGACGGCCGCTACGACCCCAAGCAATTTCCCGCGCAGGTGGTGGTGCGCAACGCCGCGAGCCTCAATCTTTTCGTGGATGAAGCGGCCGCGGCGGAAATCGATTGACGTAAACCCGGCGCGTTCTCAAAAACGCGGGTCGTCAGGACAGCGTTGCACTTCGCCGGCGGCGGAGGCGGAACGCGCCCAGCAGGATGAGGCCGGTGCCGAGCAGCAACAGCGTCGGCGCGTCGGGCGCGTCTCCGCCGCCTTCGCTGCTCTGGCTGTAAACGGTGACATCGTCGATGGCGTAGAGGCCGGGCTCCGCGATGATCTGAAGATTAGAAATCCCGCCGGTGGTCACCGCGCCCACAAACTGCGGGTCGCCTCCCTCGGTCGTCATCCCCTGGCTGTTGAACCCGGTGGCTGACACTGTCAGGCTATAGCCCCCGCCCGGCTCGCCGCTGCTGGTCAGCACGTTGAACGAAACTGCGATGTAGTTCGACGGAATAATTATGCTGAGCGTGAGGTTCCCGTCGTCCTCCAACCCTCCCTCGGAGCACGTTGACGTGCAACTGCTGAGCACTTCCAGTCCGGTGGTGTCGCCATTCTGACCCTGGAAAAGAACTCCGGTGCCGCTGTCTTCGAATCCGTCCGCGGTGGTGGCCAGGGTCAAGAGATCGATCTCCGTGGCCGTCAGGCCAGCGGTCGAAGAATTGAAGGTGGTCTGGCCGCTGCTCCCGATGTTGAACGACAGGCTCGCCCTCGCCGGCGCCACGATCCCCGCTAATCCCAAGATGAAAATCATTGATTTTCCAAAATTCATTTTTTCAACAACCCTTTCTGTCCCGCACCGGGACACACCTCACCCTCGACGGGGCATGGGTATTCCTAAGCGACTGAGCCGACTTAGGAAAATGGCTCTTTCCAAATTGGTAGCGAAAGCCGCAAGATTTTCTCGAAGGAAACGTTACCGGATAATCCCGTACCACTCTGGTACCGGGGAATCCCGTCGCGAAACGACCCACTGCGATACGCTGGAAACAGCACCCGGTGGAAGAAGAAATTTTAGGCAAAGCTTACGATGGCCGGCTGATGCGGCGGCTGGTGCGCTATCTGCGTCCGTATCGCGGAGTGGTCGCGGTGTCGCTGGCGTTTCTGGTGGTGCAGTCGCTCGCCCAGGTGTGCGGACCGCTGCTGACGCAACTGGCGATCGATAAATATCTGGCGCGGCCGGACCATCCGGTGACGTCGCTGCTGGACCGCTGGTTGTCGCCCAATACCTGGACCGGGCTGACGCAGATTTCGGCGTTCTATCTGGCCGCCGTGCTGATCGCGTTTGGCTGCGAATTTACGCAAACGTTTTTGATGCAGCGCACCGGCCAATACGCCATGTTCGACCTGCGGCGGGAGCTGATGTCGCACCTTCAGCGGCTGGACGTTTCCTATTACGACCGCAATCCCGTGGGGCGAATGCTCACGCGAGTCACCACCGACGTCGACGCGTTGAACGAATTGTGGTCGTCAGGACTGGTGGAAATTTCCGGCGATATTCTGGGGCTGGCGCTGGCCGTGATCGTCATGCTGCGCATGAGTCCCGGGCTGACCGCGCTGCTGCTGCTAGTGATGCCGCTGGTGATCTTGGTCACGGCTCGCTTCCGCCGCGCGGTGCAGCAGAGCTACCGGCGGATTCGCGTGGCCATCGCGCGCATCAACGCCTATCTTCAGGAACACGTGAACGGGATGGCGGTGTTGCAGCTTTTCAATCGCGAGCAGCGCAGCCGCGAAGAGTTCACGCGCATCAATCGCGATCATCTGGACGCCTATAAAGAAGCGATTCAGGCCTACGGATGGTTTTATCCCGTCATCGAATTTCTGAGCATGCTGGCGCTGGCCGCGCTGCTCGCCTATGGCGGATTCCGCATCCGCTTCGGATATCTTTCGCTGGGCGTGATGGTCGCATTTTTCCAATATGGCATGCGATTTTTCCGGCCAATTCAGGATTTAAGCGAAAAATATAATATTTTACAGGCGGCCATGGCGGCAAGCGAACGCGTATTTAAGCTGCTCGATACGCCCCCGTCGATCGTTTCGCCGGCACAGCCGCACAAATTTCCGGAGCACGCCGCGGCAGTGGAGTTCGATCACGTCTGGTTCGCTTATAAAGAGGAGGACTGGGTGCTGCGCGACGTGACTTTCCGCGTCGAGCCGGGCGAAACCATCGCCGTGGTGGGCCACACCGGCGCTGGAAAAACGACGCTGGCGAGTTTATTGCTGCGCTTTTATGACCTCCAGCGCGGGTCGATTAAAATCGGCGGAATCGATATTCGCGAATATTCGCTCGACGATTTGCGGAAATATTTCAGCGTCGTTTTGCAGGACCCGCACCTGTTCACCGGCACGCTCGATTCGAATATTCGATTGGGATCGGAGCACGTCACCGACGAAGCCATCGCGGCCGCGGCCGGGCAGGTGAATCTGCTCGATTTCGTGCGCACGCTGCCGCAGGAATTCGCGCACCCGGTTCGCGAGCGCGGCAATGGATTTTCGACCGGGCAGAAACAGCTGATCAGTTTCGCCCGCGCGCTGGCGCACAATCCGCGATTTTTGATTCTCGATGAAGCGACTTCCAGCGTCGATACCGAAACCGAATTTCGCGTCCGCGAGGCGCTGGCGCACATGGTGGAGGGCCGCACGTCTTTAGTGATCGCGCACCGGCTCTCGACCATCCAGCGCTCCGACCGTATTCTGGTGATGCACAAAGGCCAGTTGCGCGAATCGGGAACCCATCAGGAACTGCTGGCCGCTCGCGGAACTTATTGGATGCTGTACCAACTTCAATATAAGGACCAGGAAATTCATGGCAACGGAACGCACGGCAACGGACCTGCGGTACCCGATCGGCAAATTTTCGTTCCCGCAATCAGTGACGGCGGGCGAACGGCGGCGATGGATCGATGAGATCGCCGCGGCGCCGGCGAATCTGCGCGCGGCCGTCGCGGGAATGAGCGGGGCGCAGCTCAATACTCCTTATCGTGAGGGCGGATGGACGGTGCGCCAGGTGGTGCACCACCTTCCCGACAGTCATCTCAATTCCTACGTGCGCTTCAAGCTGGCGTTGACCGAAGACGAGCCGGTGGTCAAACCCTACGACGAATCGCGCTGGGCGGAATTGCGCGACAGCGCGGTGACGCCGGTCGAAACGTCGCTCGCGATGCTCGAAGCGCTGCACGATCGCTGGGTGCGGCTGCTCGAATCGCTGGACGACGCGGCGTTTGCCCGCGCGTTTCGCCATCCCGAAATGGGATTGGTGCGGCTCGATCAGAATCTCGCGCTGTATGCCTGGCACGGCCGGCATCACGTCGCGCACATTTTGAGCGTCCGCGATCGCGGGTTCCTGGCAGGTCAGGGACCAGCACCGCTCTGAGATCCTGTTTTACTGCACGTAGAGTTTCGCTTCCGACGTATATCCATCCGTGGTTCCGACGTCCAGATAGCATTCGCCGCCGGCGACTCCGGTTGGAATGGTGATGTTGACCTGGTAAACTCCGGCCAGTCCCGGCGCCAGAACCGCGGTGTAGTTGTTGACCAGCGTGTCGTTCCCCTCGGAATCGTAAATGTCGACCTCGAAATAAGGATCGGTGACCGTCGCCAGCGGACCGCCCGGCGCGGCGGCTCCGTCGGCAACGGAAGGCGAGGTCGCACCCAGGCCGGTCGCGTAGAATACGATGGTTTCCCCGATCGCCGCCGGACTGCTTTGGGTTACCAGTGTGAACGCGCCGGTAGAGCTGACGTGGAACGCGTCGGCGGTCCCGATGCCGTTCGCCGTCGAAGTAAACACGCCCGGCGCGGTGCTGGCCGTGTAGAGCGTCACCGAATTCGACATGGCGCCGCTCACCGACGCCTGAAAAACAGCATAGCCGTAGCCGCCATTGGCGCTCTCGGTCTCATTCGGAACGAAGACGTTCATTAATGCATACGGAGAAGTGACATTGGCCAGCAGCGGCGCCGAAACGCTGTCCACCATGACGCCCGCCCCGCCGAGCGATATCGGCAGCGGCAGCGAAGTGGCCGACTGCGTCGAGCCGAGCCCGCTGCCGAACATCACCACGTACTCGCCCGGCGCGGTGTCGTTGGTGATCGGCGCGAAACTCGCCGCATTCAAAATTCCGTCGGGATTAATGAACGCCCCGCTGCCGGAAAGCGGCGCTGTCTGGAATTGCGTGATCAGGGTGTAATAACCGCTCAGGCCGACTTGCAGCACCGCTTCGCCGTTCGGCCCCACCAGCCACTCGAATTCGCCGTCGCTGTAAGCGCCGGTCGAGGGGAAGGCGTAAAACATATCGGTGGTGTAATCGTAGGCGGAGTAGTCATAACCGGCGTCGCGCAAATGCTCCGTACCCGCGCCCAGCGTGTTGGGCAGCACCGATCCGTAGAACGCGTCCATGCAGTTGGCCTGCCCGGTTCCGCAGATATCGATGGGATTTTCAAGGCCGCCCTGATAGTACGTGTTGACGTAAGTCGCGTTGGTGACCGAAGACGGAGTCTTCACCGCGACGAACAGATCGTAGCCGTTGGGATTTCCGCCCACCAGAATATTTCCGTCAGGCGAAACGGCGAAGGTTTTTGCTCCGCTCACCAGCGCGGTCAGCGGACTCGACGCGGTGGGGAAGGTGACCGTCCCGACGTTCCCGCTGAACGAATAAGTCACTCCGCTGAGCGACTGCGTTGTAGCCGTGCTGCCCTGGTTGGCCATCTCGCCATTCACGGTTACATTTCCGAAGCTGCTGGTTCCGTTCGCCGTCATGGTGAAATATCCGTTGCGCACGTCGGACGCATTGGCCTGGAGGAAATCGATAAAGCCGACCTGGTACGATCCGGTGACGCCGCTGGCCGGGCCTTCCGGAATCGCGACGAAAACATCCGAGTAGCCGCCCTCGGTCGCACTGGCGATCACTTCGCCGCCCGAGCCGACGCCGCCATACTCGACGTCCCCGCTGTCCACGCTGACCGGTGTCTGGATCTGCACCTGGCCGCTCGAGGAAACCGCGTAGGCGCCGCTGATGGTGTAGCTGGAGGCAGCCGTCTGGTTGGCGGAGTTGAGCTGTTGGCCGCTGAACGAATAATTGCCATTGCCGTCGAAGGTCATGGTTCCGGTCAGGCTGACGGCCTGGATAATGTCGCTGGTTGTCTCGTCCAGTTCGGTGAACACCTGGCGCACGAAATACGCGCCTTTGAGCATTCCGTTGCCGCTGTTGTCGAAATTCTGGCGCGGCTCGACCGCGCGCGATCCGCTGCGCGCGAACATCACGCTGCGATTCTGATTTTGCCGCGCGCGGCGCAAATTCCGGGCGTTTTCCAGGCGCCGATGCGGGCTCGTCACCCGCTCCGCCGTCTGGGCGAAAACGAAATGGGACGCGGCCATCGCCGCCAAAGACCAGCAAATCCAGGATTTCATAATGAAAATACGACGCAGACCCTGCGCGCACCTTTCTTAGGACACGTTACTTTCATTGAAGCACGGTAAGCACCGGCATATGTTAAGTACGTGCCCCGGTGCGCGGCGGTTTACACTGAAGTTCATGGCCGATCGTCCGCGCGCCCGCGATTTGGGTGTCATGGTAGGAATTCTGCCCACCGGACCGCTCAATTCCATCACCGACGTCGCCGGCGTGAAAGTGGGTCACACCACGCTGATTCGCGGCGAAAAAATCCGCACCGGCGTCACCGCGATTCTGCCGCATGACGGGAATTTGTTCCGCGACAAAGTCTCCGGCGCGGTGTTCGTCGGCAACGCCTTCGGCAAGCTGGTGGGATCCACCCAGGTGAACGAGCTGGGCGAAATCGAAACGCCCATCCTGCTCACTTCGACCCTCAATACTTTTCGCGTGGCCGATTGCCTGATCGATTACATGCTGACGCTCGACGGCAATCACGACGTGCGCTCCATCAATCCGCTGGTGGGCGAAACCAATGACGGGGTTTTGAACGACATTCAAGGCCGTTACTCCGGCCATGATGAAGTTTTCGGCGCGATTCAAGGCGCGAAATCGGGCGCGGTGGAGGAAGGCGCCGTGGGCGCGGGCACCGGCACCATCGCGTTCGGATGGAAGGGCGGCATCGGAACCTCGTCGCGAAAAGCGGGCGGATACACCGTCGGCGTTCTGGTGCAGACGAATTTCGGCGGGCATCTGACCATCTGCGGCGTTCCCATCGAACGGCCGCGTCCCGCCCGTCCGGCCGCGGTTGACGGATCCATCATGATGATCGTCGCCACGGACGCGCCGGTCGATCATCGCAACCTGCATCGCCTGGGCGCGCGAACCATGATGGGCCTGGGCCGCACCGGATCGGCCGGATCGAACGGCAGCGGCGATTACGCCATCGCCTTCACCACCTCTCATGAACTGAAGCTTCTTTCCAACGACGCCGTGTCCGCCTTATTTCCCGCCGTGATCGAAGCCACCGAGGAAGCCATCTACAATTCATTATTCAAAGCCGTGACCATGACCGGAAACGGCCGCACGATTGAAGCGCTGCCGATCGAATCGACGGTGGAGACGCTGCGAAAGCGGGGAGTGATTGGGTAGCCGGTAGCGGGAAGCGGGATCAACGCCCCACGACCCAACTACACCGGTATTCCGATCCTCCACAACGCATACGCGACGGCCTGCCGGAAATACAGCCAGCGCTGGCGCCACGGCTCGCGCGGCTCCTCCGGACGCGGCGATCCGTAGACCTTCATGCCGTCCGATTCGAGCATCTTTTTCACGCGATAAATATGATAGCCGTCGCTCACCACGATGCACGATTTCAGATTCAGCCGCCGCATAATTTCCGCCGCGGCCGTGGTGCTTTCCACCGTAGTCGCGCCTTCCGATTCCACCACCACCGCTTCCGACGGCACGTTGTGCTTGCTCAAATAGGCGCGCGAGACGCCGCCTTCGGTGTACGTCGGATCGCCGCCGCTGCCGCCGGTGGTCAGGATGCGCGGGGCCAACCCCTCGCGGTACAAAAACAACGCGTGATTCAGCCGCGCTTCGAGCACCGGCGACGGCCTGCCGCGATACTCCGCCGCGCCGAGCACCAGGATCACGTCGGCCGGCCGCGCTTCGTCCACCGTCGATTGGCGTTCGATGGCGCGGGCAATCGAATAGAGCGCAAAACACCCGCCCGCGCCCGCCAGCGCCAAGGCACACACCGCCGCTCGAAACAACCATCGCCGCATTTGTTTAAAAGGTCTGTTGAACCAGGGGACAGACTACTCTGTCCCCTTTTTCAACAACCTCGTATGCCAACATTGTAAGACGTGACGACAGACGCGATTGCGAGCGACCGGAACCCGCTGCTCAAGGAAATTCGCCGCGCCGTCTCCCGCGGGTCGCTGACCGCCGGCGGTTTTGCCGTCGCCGAGAGTTTTCATCTGCTCGAAGAAGCGCTGGCTTCCGATTGCGAAATCGGGGCGGTGATCGCCGCCGAATCGGTGAAGGGCACGGTCGCGGCGCACGTTCGCGGATTGAAGCGGACGCGCGTAGTCGCGGTGCGCGATGCCGTTTTCGCGTCGCTCGCCTCCACCGAAACGACGCAGGGCGTGATCGCGCTGGTGCGCCCGCCGGTCTGGACCATCGATCAGCTTGTGCGCGGCAAAGCGCTGGTGGTGGTGCTCGATGGCGTGCAGGATCCGGGCAACGCCGGCGCGATCGTGCGCGCGGCGGAGGCTTTCGGCGCCACCGGCGCGGCGTTTTTGAAAGGCGCGGTCAGTCCTTATAATCCGAAGAGTCTGCGCGCTGCCGCGGGATCGGTTTTTCGTCTGCCGATCGTCGCCGCCGCGGACGAAAACCTGCTGCTCGCCGCGCTCGATCAACGTGGAGTCGCATTGTACGCCGCATCGCCTCGCGCGGCCAGGCCGCTCGCCTCCATCGATCTTTCCGGCCGCGCCGCGATCGTGATCGGCAGCGAAGGCCGCGGCGTCAGCGCCAAAATCGCCGAACACGCCACCGGCGTCCAGATTCCGACTAGCGGAGTGGAATCGCTGAATGCCGCGGTCGCCGCGGGCGTATTGTTGTATGAAGCGCGCAGGCAGAGAACTGCGGCATGAGGCATGAAGCGCTTTCCAAACCCCCGAGCCAACCCCCGCCATGACTGGCGGGGCTTTCTCGCACTGGGCAACCCCCGCCATCACTGGCGGGGCTTTCTCGCGCAGTGCAAGCCCCGCCAGTTATGGCGGGGGTGTATCTTCGGACAGAACGGCGGATGCCGGCTTTTTCAACCGACCCGATGGCCTGCGCCGCGAAACATAATAGAGATGTCTCCGCATGAAAATCTTTCTTCTCCTCGCGCTGCCTTGCGCGCTGCTGGCTCAGCCGAAATGGACCTCCATCGCCACACCCGGCGACGCCTATCAATATTTCCTCTACGCCGGCCAACGCCGCATCGAAACCAGCCAGTTCAGCTCCAAAGCTCCGCATCCCTCGCCCGGGTTTAACTACCGCTTCGTCAGCGGCCGCAGCACGCGCACCGTTTGTGAATTGAAGAATCGCGCCGGCGTCTACTGGTATTCGCCGGAGGGCCGCAATCTGGAGGGAACCTTCCCGACCACCAACCCTACCGAATTCAACGTCAGCGCGGTTCAATCGGGAATCCAAGGTTTCGGCGTGACCGCGGCATTTTCCGGCGCCGCCCAGCATCCCGGCGCGCTCGAAACCGTCTATTTCACCGATCGCGTCTGCTCCGACGGCGGCAATGAATACGGCCTCAGCCGCGATCTGGCGACCAAGAGCATCCTGGTCTACTGGGCCGCCTACGCCAATTGCGGCAACGACGCGCAAAGCGTCTGCCGGAAAACGGGCAACGCCTCGCTGGGGCACAATTTTTCAAACGTCCAGCAGGAAAACTCGAGCGCCCATGCTCAACACGGGTTTCGTCTCTATGGCCTCGATCCCGAGACGGTTTACACCTACAAGCTGTACATCGATCATCACAAGCTGCACGTCGAGGTCTGGAACGGCCGCAAGCTGGCCGAATGTTCCGGGTCGGAAGAAAGCTCGCGCGTGCCGTGTTCGCTGTTCCGGCCGGTCGAGCCGTGGTTTCCCATCGATCAGCTTCATTCCGGCTACATCGTCGCCGGCACGCAGAACACCGACGGCTCCGGCGTAGCCCAAAATGCCGCGCTTAAAGTGTCCGATATTCTGGTATTGAAGTGAGCCTGTTCGAAACCACGCCGCTCGCCTCGGCCGGCGATCCCAAGCGTCCGCTGGCCGAGCGCATGCGTCCCGATAAGCTCGACGATTTCGTCGGCCAGGAACACATCCTGGGCCCGGCGAAGCCGCTGCGCGCGCAAATCGAGCGCGACGAGCTCAGCTCCATCATTTTATGGGGCCCTCCCGGCGTCGGAAAAACCACTTTGGCGCGGCTCATCGCGCGTCAGACCAAGGCCGATTTCGTCCCGTTCAGCGCGGTGCTCGCCGGCATCAAGGAAATCAAAGCCGTCATGGCCGACGCCGAGCGCGCCCGCCGCGTGGGACGCCGCACCGTTCTGTTCATCGACGAAATTCATCGCTTCAACAAAGCGCAGCAGGACGCGTTTCTGCCGTATGTCGAACGCGGCGATATTATTTTGATCGGCGCGACTACGGAAAATCCGTCGTTCGAAGTGGTTTCCGCGCTGCTTTCGCGCGCCAAGGTTTACGCGCTGCGCGCGCTCACCGTCGAGGAGATCATCACGTTGCTCGAACGCGCGCTGAAGGTCTTGCAACTGGAATCCCCGCACGATCTGCTGGAGCAGATCGCGGTCTATTCGAATGGCGACGCGCGCGCCGCGTACAACCTGCTGGAGCTGGCCAGCGCCGTTGCGCGGGACGGAAGGCTGGAGCGCGACGCCATCGAATCGGTGATCGGGCGCAAAACCGTTCTCTACGATAAAGCCGGCGAAGAGCATTTCAATCTGATCTCCGCGCTGCACAAGAGCATTCGATCCTCCGATGTCGACGCGGCGCTGTACTGGCTGGCGCGAATGCTCGAAGGCGGCGAGGATCGCCTGTACCTCGCCCGCCGCCTGGTGCGCATGGCGATTGAAGACATCGGCCTGGCCGATCCGCGCGCGCTCGAACAGGCCATCGCCGCGCAGCAGGCCGCGCATTTTTTAGGCATTCCCGAAGGCGATCAGGCGCTGGCGCAGGCAGCCATTTATCTGGCCATCGCGCCCAAATCCGACGCCGCCTACCGCGCGCTGAACGCGGCCCTGGCAGCGGTCGAAAAAAGCACGAATGAGCCGGTTCCCATGCAGCTCCGCAATGCGCCCACGCGAGCCATGAAGCAGTGGGGCTATAGCGAAGGCTACCAGCACGCGCATCAGTTCGAAGACGCCATGAACACCATGGAATGCCTGCCCGACAATCTGCGCGGCACGGAATTTTATCATCCCACCGATCGCGGCGTGGAGCAGCGAATCGCCGGCCGTTTGGCGGAGATTCGGGCGAAGCGCCGGAAATCAGAATAAACCTCGCGGTACCAAGGTTCTGGATCGAACGCGGCGAGTACTGTCTTGCGTCGACACGGCGCAAGGCCGCAAACTCACTTAGAGAATATGCCCGAGGGGATCATGAACGACAACACGACGCCTGGACCAAACCTCCCTTTCAAGGCTGTGGAACGCCGTCACGCCGACCGTTTCCCGATCGTGCGTGAACTGCGCTATCGCGTCCTCAGCAAGCGCAGCGAAGAGGAAACCGGCGACGGCCGGACCGTCAACATCTCCAGTTCCGGCGTGTTGTTCACCGCCGAGCACGTTCTTGTTCCCGGCCGGCGCATGGAGCTTTCCATCAGTTGGCCGGCGCAGCTCGACAACAAGACGTCATTGAAGCTGGTTGCCCGTGGACGCGTGGTTCGCTTCGAGCACGGCCTTGCCGCGCTGGAAATTCAACAGTACGAATTTCGCACCCAATCCCCCGCGCGGCCGCCGTCGAATTAGCGGCATTTAACCGCGCTAAGCCACTCCAGCTTACAGAAGGCCGAACGCCGTCGAATCGCGAAATCAAGCCGCCGGATACGGATTTCTCGCCGAATCCTGCACACCAGCAGCCGAAAGCCGCTTGGCCTCTTACAATAAATATTGGATGGACACTCTCTACGGCCGCTGGATGCTGGCCTGGGAAAACCGGTTGTGCTCGCGCGCCACCAATCGCGTGGTCCGGCCGTTTGAGTGGGGCCTCGAATGGACGCGCCGCTGGCCGGTGGCGGAGCGTTTTCCGCGGAACGGCCACGATCCGGAAGCGTACCTGCGCCTGCTGAATCGCGCCGCGCTCGAAGCGAGCGACGATTTTTTCAATTACCAGCCGCCGCGCGATTTTTCGCTCGACGGCAATCTGTTGCGCTTCACCAGCTTCGTCGAGACGCCGTATCCGGAAAATAACCGCGTTCACGGCCAGTGGTTTCCGGCGCGATTCAAACCCGGCGCGCGGCGTGTCGCCGCCATCGTGCTGCCGCACTGGAACGCATCGGTCACGCAGCATAGCGCGCTTTGCTCCGGTCTGGCGAAGCTGGGAATTTCCGCTCTGCGGCTCAGCATGCCGTATCACGATTACCGCATGCCGGCGGAGCTGCAACGCGCCGATTACGCGGTTTCTTCGAACCTGGCGCGCACCATCGACGCCACGCGCCAGGCGGTGATCGACACGCGCAGCTGCGTCGACTGGCTGCTCGCGGAAGGTTATCAGCGCGTCGGCCTGGTCGGCACCAGCCTCGGTTCCTGCTACGCGTTTCTCGCCAGCACGCACGATCCGCGGCTGGAGGTGAACGTTTACAATCACTGCTCCACTTTTTTCGCCGACGTAGTCTGGGAGGGGCTGTCGTCGCAGCATATTCGCCAGTCGCTCGAAACGTCGATCACGCTGGACCAGTTGCGCGAGGTCTGGATGGCCATCAGCCCGCCGAATTACATCGACCGCTACGCGCGGATGCGCAAAAAATCGCTGTTCATTTACGCGCGCTACGATACCACGTTTCCCGTGCGTTTCTCCCGCCAGGTAATCGAAAAAGCCCGCGAACTGGGACTGGATCACAAATCGGTGGAGCTGCTGTGCGGCCATTACACCATGGGCGAAACCCCGTTCAAGTTCATCGACGGCTATCACATCTGCAATTATCTGAAGCGCAATCTGTGAAGCCGGCCTTTTGTGCGTCTTTTCATGGTAGCCGCCCGTTTAAACGCGGGAGAACGCCTCGTTTCGCTAAGCCGCGCGAAAATCGGGCTTTATGATTTTAAATCAGAAAAACAGCGAAAAATTACGGCCGTCGGCCATACCTGAGGTGCCGGAAACTCGGAAAACGCGTCCTGGCGCGTCCTAGGCCCCGCCAAATCGAAATCGCGGAAAACGGTTTTTCTTCTCCGCCGGTTCTTCGCCCTAACCGGCTGCTGTCCACGGCCGCCCTGCAAGCCGCTAATGCCGGCGATGGCCGGAGGCGACCAGGTCCGCCGCTTCCTCTGACGGTTTCCCTTCCACGCCCGCCGCGGTGAGCTGTTCGGTGATGAACCAAACCTGAAATTCGTTGGTGCGGAGCACGTTGCTGATCAGCACATCGTTGGTGCCCTGGTCGTCGGCTTCCGAGGTCCAGTCGATCGCTTCGCGGGTTTCGGCGATGATCAGCTCGTGCGCCTGCAACAGGCGGTACAACTGCGTGTTGGGATCCTCGCGGCCGCGCGGCGGACGTTCGATGCGCGTGGTTTCGGCAACGTCGTGCGCCATCGCGATGGCCACTCCGCCCAGCGTCTGAACGCGTTCCGCCAACAGATCGACCAGCTCCACCTGCTCGCCGAAATGCTTGTCGAACAGAAGATGAAGCTGGTAAAAGGTGGGTCCGGTCACCTGCCAGTGGTGCTTCTTATACATGTCGCGCAGGGTGATGGTGTCGGAAAGGATCTGGTTCAGCTTCTCGCAGGAAGTCGCGCGCACCTTATTGTCCAGAGAAATGGCTCGGTCGACCACGGTTCCGTACTGCTGAAATTCGGAGCCGTGACCGTTGGGAGAAACGCGGTCGTGGTTTTTCTGTTTCATAGAGGATTAGATCACCCGAATCCTGCCAAGTTTCACGCATTCCCATTGTAGACTTGTTCCGAGAGGACCAATCATGAAATACCACACCATGGCTGTTTCTATTGCCGGAATTTTCGGCGCTGTTGCGCTTTGCGCGGCCGAAAAACCGGTCAAAGTCGAATTGAAAAATGCCCAGGGCCAGGACGTCGGCACCGCCATGATCAGCGAGATCAAAAGCGGCGGCGTCAGCATCCGGCTGAATTTGAAGGATCTCCCGCCGGGAGAACACGCCATTCACATTCACCAGACCGCCAAGTGCGAGGGGCCCGGGTTCACCTCCGCCGGCGGACATTTCAATCCCACCGGAAAACATCACGGCCTGGATAATCCCCAAGGCCCGCACGCCGGCGACATGAAAAATTTTACGGTCAAGGAAAACGGCACGGCCAGAACCACCATCACGGATCTGAATGTCACGCTCGAGGAAGGCCCCACTTCGTTGTTCAGCAACGGCGGGACGGCGCTGGTGATCCACGAAAAGGCCGACGATATGAAGAGCGATCCGGCGGGCAACGCGGGCCCTCGCATCGCCTGCGGCGTCATCACAAAATAATCGTTCGGCGCGGAACAGTGATATGCTCGCGATAGGAAGTCGAGGGCATGACTCTGCGCATCACTCTGGCCTGCGCGGTTGCCGGCGCCGGTCTCCTGACGACGCTTTTTGCGTTTCAGCGTCCGTTTCGGGTTTACCCCAGCATGGAAGCCTATGACGATATTCCGCTTCCGCCCGATTATCAGGATAAGTCGGAGTGGGTGGAAGCGCGCCTGATGTATCCGCAGCATCCCGACGCGCGCTTCGGCGGACGGCGCTGGCGCTTCGGCGAATCCGACTGGCGGGAAGGCGGAACCAGCTGGACCCAGGATTATCCCCGCGCGGACCGTCATTTCGCCATGGCGGTGCGGCGTCTGACGCTGGTCAACGCGCGCTCGGTGGAGCAGCCGGTCAATCTTGACGACGGCGACGACGTCTACAATTGGCCGTGGCTGGTCGCCGGCGAAATGGGCGACTGGCTGCTCACCGACCAGCAGTGCGCAAAACTCCGCGATTATCTTCTGCGCGGCGGATTTTTGTACCTCGACGATTTCTGGGGTCCGGAAGAATGGGCGCGCTTCGATGAAAGCATGCGCCGCGTTTTCCCCGATCGCGAAATCGTCGAGATCGACAATAAGGACCCGATTTTCCACACCGTGTACGATCTGGATGATCGTTATCAGATCCTGGGCCAGTGGGCGCTCGGCTGGCGCGGCGGCATGAGGGACCGCGTGACCGGGACGGTTGCGCAGTGGAAGGGAATTTACGACGATCACGGCCGCCTGATGGTGGCCATGAGTTTCAACTCCGACGTCGGCGATTCCTGGGAGTGGGCCGACGACCCGCGCTATCCGGAAAAATACTCGGCGCTGGGGATGCGGATCGGGGTGAATTACGTCGTCTACGCGATGACCCATTAGCGCGGAAGCCTGGCCTCGCGGACGCGGCTCAGGCCATCACCCCCGGCACAACTGCCGGGGCTTGTACACTTGAAAAAAATGAACACACTCGATCTGCGCGGTAGAACTGCTGTGGTGATTGGAGGAACTTCGGGCCTGGGCCGCGCCATCGCGATGGGCCTCGCCGAAGCCGGCGCCGACGTGGTCTCCACCGGCCGGCGAGCCGCGATGGTGGAAACCGTCGCGGCGGAAATCGAGGCGAAAGGCCGCCGCACCCTGCGCCTGGCCGCGGATGTTTTGTCGCGCCCATCGATCGATCAGTTTCGCGATGCCGTGGTGAATCACTTCGGCGGCGCGGACGTGCTGGTCTACGCCGCCGGCCGCATCGCCAAGGTTCCGGCCAAAGATATGCCTGAAAACGAATGGACCTCGATTCAGGACACCAACGTCACCGGCGCATTGCGCGCAGCGCAGGCGTTTTACGAGACGCTGAAGGCCAGCGGACGCGGGCGAATTGTGAATATTGCTTCGCTCAATTCGTTTGTGAGCCTGAATCAGGTGGCGGCGTACGCGGCGTCGAAGGCGGCGCTGCTCGGATTGACGCGCAGCCTGGCGATCGAATGGGCGCGCGACAACATTAATGTAAACGCGATCGCGCCGGGCGTTTTTCTGACCGACCTGAATCGCGCGTTTCTCGAATCGAGCGACCGCGGCCGCGAGCTGCTGATGCGAACGCCGATGGGGCGATTCGGCAAATCGGAAGAACTGGTGGGCGCGGCGGTGCTGCTCGCGTCGGACGCGGCGAGTTTTATTACCGGTCAGTGCATTGCGGTCGACGGGGGATTTCTGGCGTCGGGCGTGAACGCCGTGAGTTAACTGTCGGGCGCTGTCATTTTTTGTTCCTGTCCAGAACTTCGCGGACCAGCGCGGCGAGCGCGTGGGGCTTGAACGGCTTCTCGATGAAGTTCGCTTCCGTCTCGAGCGCCTGCAATGATTCGCCGGAGTATCCGGACATGTAGATCACCTGCATTTCCTTTTGCAGCCGCACCAGACTCCGCGCCAGATCGTGGCCGTTCATTCCCGGCATCACCACGTCGGTGAGCAGCAGGTCCATGGGCGCTTCGGCGCTTCCGGCGGCGGCCAGCGCTTCGTGTCCATCGCGCGCCTCGATGACGTTGTAACCGCACTCGCACAGCATTTCGCGGATCAGCGAGCGCAGCACGGCGGAATCTTCCACCACCAGAATGGTCTCCGATCCTCCGCAGGGAACCGCCGGAGCCTCCTGCGCCGTGCTTTCGGGGCCGGCGGCGTAGCGCGGCAGGTAAACGCGGAAGGTGGAGCCCTTATGCAATTCGGTCTCGACCTGCATGGCGCCGCCGCTTTGCTTGATGATGCCGTAGGCCGTCGATAATCCCAGGCCGGTGCCTTCGCCCGACGGCTTGGTGGTGAAAAACGGCTCGAACAGATGGCCGCGCGTTTCCGCGTTCATGCCGACCCCGGTGTCGGTCACCGAAAGCTTCACATAATCGCCGGGGGCCAGGCCTTCGCGTTCGGCGGCCGGAGTTTCCATGTGCACCCGTTCCGTGGCCAAGGTGAGGCGTCCGCCTTTGGGCATGGCGTCGCGCGCGTTGATCGCCAGGTTGAGAATCACCTGCTCGATCTGGCCGGGATCGACCAGAACGCTGCCGGCGTCCGGCGCGAGCGGCAATTCAATCTCCACGCCCTCGCCCAGCATGCGCATCAACAGATCGTGCATGTCGCGCAGCACGCCGTTGATTGCCACCCGGCGGCGGCGCATCACCTGCTTGCGGCTGAAGGCCAGAAGCTGGCGCGTGACCACGGCGGCATGCTCGGCCAGCTTGTTGATCTGGAGCGCGGCGCCGCGCGCCGGGGAGTCCTCGGGAACATGGTCGCCCAAGCGGCACGCGTAAGCGGAGATGGCGGTCAGCAGGTTGTTGAAATCGTGCGCGACGCCGCCGGCCAGGCGTCCGATGGCTTCCATTTTCTGGGCCTGCGCCAGGCGGTCCTCGATCTCCCGGCGCGCGGCGATATCGGTGAGCGCGATCAGATACTCGACGGTGTCGCGCCCGGCCTCGCGCAGCGGAATGAGCACCAGGTGGGCCCAGACGGTGGGGCCCGAGGGATAAAGGAAGCGCAGTTCCAGCGAAAAACCGCCGCCGCCGCGCGCGGCGTGCACCAGGCGGCTATGGAGAACTTTCAGATCGCTCGGATGAATGTGCTGCATCCAGCCGCGTCCGCGCATCTGCTTGGTGCCGACGCCGGCCAGGCGCGCGGCGTAGTGGTCGGCGAAGCTGCACTCTCCATTGGCTCCCGCGCGCAGAATCCCGACCGGGGCTTCGCGCGATAGAGCGGAATAACTGGCCTGCGCTTCGCGCAAAGCGCGTTCGGAGCGGCGCCGCTCCGAAATATCGTCGATCGCCAATAAAATCATGCGCGGGTCGCCGGTGGCGGGCAGACGGCGCACGTTGATCGACAAGGTTTTGCGGCCGGCGGTTCCGAAGTTGTGCTCGATTTCGACCGCCTCCGGGAATTCGTCGCCGTCGGGATGGGCCAGCAGCGAGCGCAGCCGGGGAATGTCCCAGGCCCCCTCGGCGACGTCGAACAACGGCGCGTTTTTGACCAGCTTCTGGGACAGATGGAACGCCGTGTAGAAGGACGAGTTGGCGGTGATGACGCGGCACTCGGAATCGAGCGCGACCATGGGCTCATGCGCCGTGGCGGCCAGCGCTTCGGCGTACTCGCGCAGATCCCGCGATTGCTCCAGGCTCTGGCGCAGCGCGGTGACGTCGACGAAGGCCATCACCGCCCCGTCGATGCTCTGTTCCCCGGTGCGATAGGGCCGGACAAACATGGAATAGGAGCGGCCCCGGTCATCCTGCACTTCGCGGTCGAACACCCGCCCGTTGTCGACCACATCGCGCAGGATGTGGCGCAGATCCGGCACGTCGACGTTGGGTTTGATGTCGAACAACGGCCGGCCGACGTCGGTCGGAATCAGGTTCAGGAGCCGTTCGGCCAGCGGAGTGAAACGGCGAATCCGGCCGTCGGCGTCGACCATGACCAGCGGGATCTGGGTGCTCGAAATCAGGTTGTTCAGATCGTCGTTGGCGCGGGCCAGCTCCAGGTTGCGCGTCTGCAACTCCTCGTTGACGGTGATGAGCTCTTCGTTGGCCGATTGCAACTCCTCCTGGGCCGTTTCCATTTCCCCGTTGATCGATTGCAGCTCCTCATTGGAGGATTGAATCTCTTCGTTGGCCGATTTCAGTTCTTCATTATTGGCTGCCTGCTCCTCGATGATCGATTGCAGGTACTGCCTGGTGGCCTCGAGTTCCTGGCGCAAACGCCGCATCTCGCGTTTTTCGTCCCGCGGCGCCGCGCGCGGCGTTTCGGAGCTCCGCGGCTCCGTTTCCTCGAACAGCACCAGGTAGCAGGCCTGCGCGCCGGCTCCGGGGTTGATGGGAATCGCCTCGATGGAGGCGTAAAACCAATCGCCATTGCACAGCACGCGCACGTCGCGAACCCGCACCGGCTTGCGTTTCTTTTTGGCCTGAAGGACGACGCTGCGCAGGGCCGGCATCAAACCTTCGCGCGCCATGTGCAGCAGGTTCAGATGGGGCTCGCCCGGCTCGGGTTCGAGAAACCGGCCGGTGCGTCCGTGGAATTGCAGAACTCTCAGTGCGTCGTTGATGACCACGCCGGGAGGCGAAAAGCGATGCAGCAGAATGCGGTCGGCGGCGTGGCCGGGATGGGAATCGCGGCGCTCCTCGGAAACCGGCTCAATCACCTGCCCCGCCAAACCATTGACCTCAAAATCGAGAACCGGCCGCGACGCAGCGGGCTTCTTGAGATAGATCCTGTTTTTCTGGTCCGCCGCGGCAAAAAGCCCGGACAGGGGGCCGATCGTGTCCGAAGGTCCCAGCGCCAGGTAACCGGCCGGCTTCAGAGCGTAATGAAACGTGTGGATGACCCGGCGCTGGAGCACCGCTTCCAGATCGACCATCAGGTTGGGACAACTGATCAGGTCGATCCTCGAAAAAGGCGCGTCCTGAATGACGTTCTGGCGGGCGAACACGCAAATTTCGCGCAGGTTGCGGGCCACGTGAAAATGCCCGGCGGACGGCTGAAAATAACGGCGCAGCAATTCCGGCGGGACCCGGCCGGCGATATTTTTGGGGTACACGCCGGCGCGCGCCCGCTCGATCGCCGCGTCGCTGATATCGGTGGCGAAGATCTGGACGGGCACGCTGAGAGAGGCCGCGCGCAGGTATTCGCTGAGCGCGATGGCGATGGAATAGGCCTCCTCGCCGGTGGCGCAGGCGGGCACCCAGATGCGCACCGGGTCATCCGGCGCGCGCTTGCTCAGCAGCTTCGGAAAAACCCGGCGCTTCAGCGCGCGAAACATCGCCGGATCGCGGAAAAAGCCGGTGACATTGAAGATAATGTCCTGATAAAGCTGCTGCAACTCGGCGGGATTTTTCCTGATCAACTGGAGATAATCCGCGGTCCGCTCCATTTTCTGCACCACCATGCGGCGGGCGATGCGGCGGCCGATGGCGCTGTGCTTGTAATGCGTGAAATCGACGCCGGTGGCGCCGCGCAGCGTCGCCAGCAGAGGGGTCAGATCGCCGTCGCTTCCCGGCACAGCCAGCGAAGGCTCGCGCGGGCGCAGATTCGGGTGCCGGCCGATGCGCGCCAGCTCCCGCGCGATTCCCTGCGGCGGAAGAACGTAATCCACCACCCCCGCGTTGGCCGCGCTGGCCGGCATGCCGTTATATTTTGCGGACGCTTCCGATTGCGCGAAGGTGATGCCGCCTTCGGCCTTGATCGCCTTCAGCCCCAGCGTGCCATCCGAAGCGGTGCCGGAAAGAACCACGCCGATGGCCATGCGGGCGCGGTCCCGCGCCAGCGATTCGAAGAAACGATCGATGGGCAGGCGCGGAGCTCGCGCGCGCGTGCGCGTCTTCAGTTGAAGCTTGCCGCCGAGGATCTCCAGATCGGCGCCGGGCGGCATAACGTAGACGTGGTTGCGTTCGACCGGCGTATTCGGCTGGACCCACAGCACCGGCATTCTGGTGCTGCGCTGGAGAATGTCGGCCAGGACGCTGCGGTGCTTGGAATCGAGATGCTGCACCAGCACGAACCCCATGCCGGTATCGGCGGGCATCGCCTGGAGGAGCTGCGTAAACGTTTCCACGCCTCCGGCCGAAGCTCCGAATGCGGCGATGGGAAACTCAGGTTCCTTCGCCGGGACGGCCTGCGCCGCCTTGAGGCTCGACGATTTTCTTACTTCTTTCTTCAAAATGGCGCGCCTGTGGGGAAGCGCGGAGCTCGCACTCCCTGATCACAAGTGTAGCGTCGAAACGGGTACTTTCAAGAGATTTTGCCACTTTCAGGATCGCGTCACTCTGGGACCGGGAAGGAGCGCAAGCCTGACGGCTTACGTTATAGACCCGCCTGAAGGTCATTTGGCCGGGCGGTTTTGAGGGAGCGGCTCGTTTAGCGAAACCTGCGGAATCGGCGCGCGCCATCATGTTGCGCAATAAGCGCTGCGCATCCCCTGCGCGGAAGTCCGGCCGTCGCTGATTCGGACGCCGTACGATTACCGCTCCCTTTGCCTTCGGACTCGATAAGACCTCCAGCTTTGCTGCCCGGGAGGTTTTCTCTCCACCCGGGAATTATCCTACTCGCAAGCCGGATGCCATGCGGATTTTGTTGAAGCGGTGACGTTTCCCGGGCGCACTTTCGGAACATGCGCGAATGCACCCGATTTTTGCGCGATTCCGCGCTGCCTACTGCGCGCCGCGGCCGCGGCCCTCGGGCGGCGCCGGCGGAGGCAGATCCTTGCGCGGCAGTTTGTCCGGCCGCGTGGCCGCGTTATAAACAAACGCCGCTTCGATAATCGCCATCTGCTCCAGATCGGCTGCTGGATGCGATCGTAGACGTCCATGTTCGAATGGTGCGTGCGCGTGTTGTAATCCATGGGGTCCTGAATGAACTGGAATCCGGGCAACCCCACGCGGTCGAAGGACTGGTGGTCGGTGCCGCCGGTGTTGCGGATGGTGATCACGCCCGGCGTCAGGTCCTTCAACGCGGCGAACCACTGCTCGAAAATCGGGCGCACCATTTCGTTGCCTTGCAGATAAATTCCGCGGATGCGGCCGGTGCCGTTGTCGATGTTGAAATAGCCGGCGAAGCCGTCGTGCTCGGCCGTCGTCTTCATGGTCGCCGGATCGGCGAAGTGCTCCTTCACGTAGGCCTGCGATCCCAGCAGGCCTTCTTCTTCCCCGCCCCACAGCGCCATGCGCACGGTGCGATCCATTTTGAGATTCAGCGACTTCAAAATGCGCATCACTTCCATGGCGACGGTGCTGCCGGCTCCATTGTCGGTGGCGCCGGTGCCCATGTGCCAGGAATCGAAATGGCCGCCGACCATCACCAGCTCATTCGGCTTGGTGGCGCCGGGAATTTCGGCGATCACGTTGAAGGCTTCGGTCTGGCTCATGTCGAACACGGTTTTGATGTCGAAGGTGAGCTTCACCGGAACGTGATGCTCCACCAGCCGCGCGATGCGGTTGTAATTTTCCGCCGTGATCGCCACCGAGGGAAGGTTTTTGGTCGGATCGCCGGTGCGCGGCGAGCCGTTGCTGGCAAATACGATTCCGGCTTGCCCTCGCTCGCTGGCCGTGACGGTCATCAGCGCGCCTTCATCTTTAAAGTACGTGCGCTGGCGATTCTGGAACTCCTGGCGCTCTTCGGGAGTCATGTTGAACAGCGGATTGCCGCCTCTGCCGCCGCGGCCTCCGCGGCCGCCGGCCGGAAGAAGTTCGGGAACCAGCTCCTCCAGCTCCGCATCGGTGTAACGACGGCCCGGCGCGGTGTCCGGGAACGGCAGTTCCGGCGGGGGAACCAAAAACACGATTTTTCCTCTTAATTTTCCATGCCATTTATCGAAATCGGAAGGCTGCTGGATCTCCGCGATCACCACTTCGCCGGTCAGCGGACCGTTGGTGCCGCCGCTCCACGCCTGCGGATAGCCGATCAGCGGCATGTAGGTCGGCTCGACCATGGCGGCGTCGTAATGGGTGAATTCCCAGCTCGGAATCGCGCCGCCGCGGACGCCGGCGGTGGACCATTTTTCCAGATGAACGTTGCTCAGTCCCCATTCCTTGAGCTGGCTGACGGCCCAATCGCCGGCGCGGCGGAACTGCGGCGAATTGGTGAGCCGCGGACCGTAACGGTCGGTCAGGTTATACATGGTATTCATCACCTGCGAAGGGTTGCGCGCGCCGCCGCGTCCACCGCCGCCGAATCCCCCGCCTTCGCCCAGTTCCGCCACTTTGATCTCATGAATGACATTGAGATCGATTTTTTCGGTATTCTGCGCGAGAGCCAGCGCGGGAACCAGGAGCAGCAGCGTCGGGAGCCGATGTAGTTTTCGCATAAGTACCTTATTAAATCACTTTTTCCCGCGGGTATTGTGGCGCGCGCGACGGTTCAGATCGCCAGCATTTTTTCCAGGTCGCCGCTGTGGATGCGCCGTCCCACGTAAAACGATCCGAACAGCGCATACACCGCGCTCACCTCGTCGAAACGCATTTCGTAAATCAGCTGCTTGAACACCAGCGGATCCTCGGCGAACAAGTCCACGCCCCACTCCCAATCGTCGAAGCCGATCGATCCGGTGATGATCTGCTTCACGGTTCCCGCGTAGCGCCGTCCGACCTCGCCATGTTCCTGCATCTGCCGCTGGCGCTCGGCCATGGGGAGCTGATACCAGTTTTTATGCTCGCCGCGGCGCCGATCCATGGGGTAAAAACAGATAAATTTGTGCGCCGGCATTTCCGGATAAAGACGCGGGCGCATGGCGCTTCGCTGCCGCGCGAGCGTTTCCTCGATCGCCGCGTTCCATTCCTCGGAATGCGGCGCCACGCCGCGCTCCACCAGCGACGAATAGACTTTCAACGACGATTCGTATAAACCCAGCTCGACCACCGACACATAAGACGTGGTCTGGTCGAGAAAATCCGAAAGCCCCAGCCGGGCCACGCAGCGCTCCGCGTCGCCGAGCGCGTCGAAATCGGAGCGGAAATGCACCCACATCAAATCGCCTTTATGGCCGAGCAAGGAAAACAGCGCGCTGCCGGCGTGTTCCATCTGGTCGACGAACGCCGACGCCGCGGCGAGGAGTTCGCTTCGCGCGACAAGGGACTGCGCCCGCCACGCCGGCCATTTCAGCCGGAACATCTGGTGCAGCACGCTCGCGCCTTCGATGGTCAGCGGCACGGGTGGAAAATTTTCGCCGGACTGGTGTGGTTCCATATTCATCAATGTAAGCCATGCGGCGGATGTGTATCGTTCTGCGGCCGTACCCCCGCCATGACTGGCGGGGCTGTAGGATGTTGGCTCTTCGCTTTCTAGCAGGGTGCTGAAAAAGGGGACAGACTACTCTGTCCCCGCCTGTAAGCTATTCATACCGCGTACGACCATGGCCGTGGACAGAGTGGTCTGTCCCCTTTTCAGCACTCCGCTAGTGTACATGGCGCGCGGATGGTCCGTGTTAAACTTAAAGGTGCTCATGCACCCAGATACTCATCTGGTGATTCAGCTCCAATCGCTAGATCAACGAATTGCGGCCCTCGATAAAGAGGTGGCCGCGCTGCCTAAACACATCGCCGCTATCGAAAAAACGCTGGAATCGCACCTGCGCAAGCTGGAAGCCGATCGCGCCGCGCTGGCCGCCAATCAGAAGGATCGGAAGAAGCTGGAAGGCGACATCCAGATGCACGAACAGAAGATCTCCAAGCTGCGGGATCAGATGCTCGGGGCCAAAACCAACGAGCAGTATCGCGCCTTTCAGAATGAGATCGATTACGCGCAGAACGAAATTCGCAAAGGCGAGGATCGCATTCTCGAATTGATGGGCGAATCCGAGCCGCTCGACCAGAACATGAAGAAAGCGGAAGCGGCGCTGAAAGAAGAAAAACAGGTGGTGGAGCGCGAGAAAAATCTCGCGCGGGAGCGCACCGCCTCCGATAAAGCGCAGCTTGAAACGCTGCGCGCCGAACGCGCGGAAGCCGCCGGCAAGCTTCCCTCTGAGGTTCATAACACCTACCTGCGCGTCCGCAAGAAATGGCACGGCACGGTGATCGCCGAAGCGGTGGAAGGCCGCTGCTCGGCGTGCCAGATCGTGGTCCGTCCGCAATTCCTCCAGGATCTGAAACGCGGCGAGGAGTTGCTCACCTGCGAGAGCTGCGGCCGGTTCCTTTATTACAACCGTCCGGTCAACGTCGAAGACATCGCCTCAGTCCGGTAGCGCAAGGACGGGCTGCTTTCGGGAACAGCCCCTTTTTTGAGCACCCTGCTCGTCTGGCGTCTCAGTGATTCGTGCAATAAGTCGCGTGGGGCAGGCTCCCAGCCCGCCTGGCCGGCTCAACAAGAGGCGGGCGGCGCGCCCGCCGCAGGCCGTGGGCCTGCCCCACAAAACCCGCCGGCATACGATCGCTGATTTCGGGGACGGGAGACTAGTAGCATAGAAGAGTAGTTCATGCGCCTGCTCAGCCGGATCGTCTTCCGCGACATTTTGGTCGCTTCCCTGCTCGGAACGGTGATGTTCACCTTCGTCCTGTTCCTGCAACGCACCCGGCCCTTATTCGAGCTGATGGTCCGCTCCACCGGCTCGCTGGCTTCGGTCGCCTATCTGTTCGCGCTGGTGCTGCCGCAGTCGATGCCGCTGACCATTCCGCTGGGCGTGCTGGTGGGCACGCTGATCACGCTCAGCCGCATGTCGACCGACGGCGAAATCACCGCGATGCGCGCCGCCGGCGTGCCCGGACGCCGGGTGGTGCCGCCGATTTTCGCGTTCAGCTTCCTGGGCCTGTGCGCCTGCGCCGCCGCTTCGCTGTGGCTGACACCGTGGTCGATCCGCGAATTTTATAAAGTCGAAAACCAGGTGATCGCCCACGAACTGACCGCCGATATCGAGCCCCGCGTGTTCGAAGAGCAGTTCCCCAATACGATTCTCTACGTCAGCGACATCACCCCCGGCCCGGCCTCGCGATTGAAGCGCGTCTTCATGGCCGACATCACGCCGCCCGATCAGCGCAAGCCGGGCACGGCCGATCGCGGCGATACGCCCGAGGTCACGCTCGCCTCCGACGCGGTCGCGGTGCCCGATATCCAGCAGAATCGCATTACCCTGGCGCTGCACAACGGCACCACTTACGAAACCGACAAGGAGAACAATTATCACATCTCCGGCGCGCCGACCGGCGAGCAGGGACTCGAAGCGCAGCGCAATAAGGAAGTGAGCAATTCTCACCCGTCGACCGAGATTGACACCCTTCCGCTGTATCGCGAAGCGTATCGCGAAAGAGATGTCGACCGCGATCAGCGCCTGGCCGACCGCATCGAATTGAACCAGCGCCTGGCGCTGCCGCTGGCCTGCATCCTGCTGGCGCTGGCCGGCGTGCCGCTGGGCATCACCACGCGCCGCGCGGGAAAATCCTCGGCCGTGGTGCTGACCGTGGTGATCGCCTTCGTTTATTACATCGGCCTGGTCACCTGCGAAAGTTTTGCGCGGCAGGGCACGCTGAAACCGGAAATCGCGCTGTGGATTCCCGATTCTCTCTTCGCCCTGTTCGCGCTGGTGACCATCGCGCGCCTGGAAGCTCCCGGCGACCGCGACCTGCTCGGCTACATTTTTTCCTTCTTCCGCGGCCTGCCGAAACCTCAGCAACGCGGCAAACAGCGCGTGCTGGACCGCCTGGAGCCGCGCGCCTGGCTGTGGCGCCTGCCGCTGCTGCCGCAGGTGATCGACGTCTACGTGCTCACCACGTTTCTGTTCTACCTGGTGCTGTGGATCATCAGCTTCGTTCTGATTTTTCACGTTTTCACGTTTTTCGAGCTGCTCAGCGACATTGTGAAAAATCATCCGCCGATGTCGCACGTGCTCAGCTATCATTTTTTCCTGACGCCGCTGCTGATCTACAATTTCACGCCGGTGGCCGTGCTGGGATCGGTGCTGGTAGCCTTCGGGGTGTTGTCCAAGCACAATGAAATTACCGCGTTCAAGGCATGCGGCATCAGCGTCTATCGCTTGACGGTGCCGATCGTGATCGCGGGATTTTTCTTGAGCGGCGGCCTGTTCGCCTTCGATCATTACTGGGTTCCCGAATCGGACCGCCGGCAGGACGCGCTCCGCGCCGAAATCCGCGGCAAACCGCCGCAAACCTACCTGCGTCCCGATCACAAATGGATCTACGGCAAACACGATCGCGTTTATTACTACAAATATTTCGACGCCTCCACCGACGTGATGCTGGACGTAAACGTCTATGAGATCGACCCGCACTATTTCCGGCTGAAGCGTCACATCTGGGCCGAGCGCGCGCGCTGGGAACCGTCGCTTTCCGCCTGGGTTTTTCAAAACGGCTGGAGCCGCGACATGGACCCGTCCTGCATCGCCTGTGCGCCGACTCATTACGTGAGTTTCGCCGGGGGCACGCACACGTTTCATGAGCTCGAAGAAGATCCGCACTGGTTTTTGCAGGAAGAAAAACAGGCGCGGCAAATGAATTTTCAGGAGCTCGAAACGTATATCGCGCAGCTGCGGCAGAGCGGTTTCAACACCATTCCTTTGCAGGTGGAGTGGAACGAAAAATTTTCCGTTCCGCTGTTCGCGCTGATCATGGCCATTGTCGCGGTGCCGTTCGCGTTTCTGGCCGGGAACCGCGGGGCCATGGCCGGCGTCGGATTGAGCCTCGGCGTGGCGATCACCTACTGGTCGGTGTCGCAGTTGTTCCAGCAGATCGGAAATTTGAACGAATTGCCGCCGGCCATCGCGGCGTGGTCGCCGGACGTGATTTTTGCGCTGGCCGGATTATATTTTCTGGCGCGAATGCGAACGTAACGGCGAAGGAGTCAGGAGTCGGCATGAAAGCTTGCATTCTGCCCGCGCGTGCCCCGATTGAGACCAATCCGCTGGTCTACACCGACGTTCCCACGCCCGAGCCGCGCGCCGGCGAAGTATTGATCAAGGTCCACGCCTGTGGCGTCTGCCGCACCGATCTGCACGTGATCGAAGGCGAACTGCCGGTGCTCAAATCGCCGGTGATTCCGGGCCATCAAGTGGTCGGCATGGTGGAACAAAACGGCGTCAACGCGCATCGCTTCGAAATCGGCGCGCGCGTCGGCGTGCCCTGGCTCCATTCGACCGATGGAACCTGCAAATACTGCCGCGCGGGAAAAGAAAATCTCTGTCCGGCCGCGACCTTCACCGGCCACACCGTCGAGGGCGGCTACGCCGAATACATCGCCGCGCCGGAAGCCTTTGTTTATCGCATTCCCGAAGGCTTCGCCGATCTGCACGCCGCGCCGCTGCTGTGCGCCGGCATCATCGGCTTCCGCTGCCTGCGCGTTTCCGGAATTGAGAGCGGAGGCACGCTTGGATTATACGGATTCGGCGCGGCCGCGCACGTGGCGATCCAGGTGGCGCGTTATTGGGGCGTTCGCGTGCTCGCGTTTACGCGCGATGTGCGGCATCAGAAGCTGGCCATGGATTTGGGCGCGGTGTGGGCCGGCGGAGGCGAGGATGAATCGCCCGAAAAACTCGACGCCGCGATTCTGTTCGCACCCGCGGGCGAGCTGGTTCCGGCCGCGCTGCGCAACCTGGATCGCGGCGGAGTGGTGGTCGCCGGCGGAATCCACATGAGCCCCATCCCGCAGTTCTCCTACGACCTTTTATATTGGGAGCGCGTGGTGCGCAGCGTGGCGAATAATACCCGCAAGGACGGCGAAGATTTTCTGGAGTTGGCGGCGAAAATTCCGGTGCATACCGAAACGCAGATGTTTCCGCTGGATCAAGCGAACGTCGCGCTGAATGCGCTGAAGCACGACGCAATCCGCGGCGCCGCGGTCCTCACCGTGCCCTCATGAAAAAACTGGTCGAATGTGAACTGAAGGACGACCCGGATGGCGACGCCAGGCGCGTGGTCTTCCGTTAATCGGCGTGTGTAAATAAATATATGCCGAAGGGGCCATTGACCCTATTGTCAAGAACATATATTGTATTCAATAGAGGCAATGTAGGAATGCGCAAGCTGCCGGCCCGTCGCATGATAGGGGTTGGTGTCTCTGTTGTAGTCTCGGCCACAATGGCGCTCGCGCAGCACGCAGCTGCTCCGCTAACGGCCCAGTATTGTGTCGTTTGCCATAACGACAAACTCAAAACGGCGGGATTTTCGCTGCAAGGGCTCGATCCCGATCATGTGGCGGGTCACGCGCCGGTTTGGGAAATGGTCCTCAGCAAGCTGCGCGCCGGGGAAATGCCTCCGCCCGGAATGCCGCGGCCGCCGAAGGCTGCGGTCGAATCGTTCACCGCGAAACTTGAAACTTCTCTGGACGCGGCCGCGGCGGCCCATCCCGATCCGGGAGCGCCGGCGATTCACCGCCTGAATCGAGCGGAATACACCAACGCGATTCACGATCTTCTGGGCATCGATCTGGACGCCGGCGCGACTCTGCCCAACGACGATTCCGGTTACGGTTTCGACAACATTGCCGATGTGCTTTCCTCGTCGACGGTCCTTTTAGAGCGGTACATGTCGGTGGCGCGGACGGCGGCGCGGATGGCCGTTGGCGACGTGCACGTCCATCCGACGCGCGACAAATACACGCCGCCGGAAGCGGGATTGCCGGGTTCGGGTCCGCCGCGCCTGGAACGGGTGAGCAATGATCTGCCGTTCGATTCGCGGAATGGAATCGCGATTCACCGCGAATTTCCAGTAGATGCGAATTACAACATCCGCATCGATTTTCCCAGCGACGCCAACGGCATCCCGGCTACCCCCGTCGAATTGACGCTGCCGGTCAAGGCGGGTCCGCGAATCATCGGCGTGACCTTTTTCCGGGAAGGCGCCAAGGCCGAATTGGAATCTCCGCCAACCCGCGGCGGGAAGCCCTCGGGCAAGGAAACGGGCACGACGAAACTCGATGTGCGTCTGGACGGCGCGCGGGTGAAGCTGTTCGATGTGCCGGAGGGCGCGGCGCCGCTGCAACTTACCGACGTCATCATTTCCGGTCCGTACAATATTCAAGGTCCGGGCGATACGCCCAGCCGGCGCAAAATTTTTGTCTGCTATCCGGTGAAGCCGTCCGAGGAACAACCGTGTGCGCGGCAGATTCTCTCGTCGCTGGCGCGCATGGCGTACCGCCGGCCGGTGACCACCGAGGATGTCGGTCCGCTGCTGGGATTTTTCGAGCGGGCACGGCCGTCCGCCGGGTTCGACGGGGGTATCGAGAACGCCATCGAAGCGTTGCTGGTCTCCCCGAAATTTCTGTTCCGCGTGGAGCGCGACCCGGTGGGAGCAAAACCGGGCACGGTTCATCCGATCAGCGATCTCGACCTGGCCTCGCGGCTGTCGTTCTTTTTGTGGAGCAGCATCCCGGACGATCCACTGCTGAAGCTGGCCGAGCAGAAGAAGCTGCACGATCCCGCGGTTTTAGATCAGCAGGTGGCGCGGATGCTCGAAGATCCGCGGGCGCGCGCGCTGGTGACGAATTTCGCCGGTCAATGGCTGTATCTTCGAAATATTCCCTCGGCCACGCCCGATCCGGACATCTTTAAAGCATTCGATCAGAGCCTGCGGCTTTCGATGCTCCAGGAGACGCAGCTGTTTTTCGAGGACATCCTCAAGAATAACCGCAGCGTGCTCGATCTGCTGGACGCGAATTTCACGTATCTCAACCAGCGGATGGCGAGCTTCTATGGCATTCACGACGTGTATGGCTCGCAGTTCCGCAAAGTGGCGCTGACCGACCCGGATCGCGGCGGGCTGCTGGGCCAGGCGAGCATTCTGACGGTGACCTCCTATCCCAACCGGACCTCGGTAGTGCAGCGCGGCAAATGGGTGCTGGAAAATCTGTTGGGAACGCCGCCGCCTCCGCCGCCGCCGGACGTTCCAACGCTCGACCCGCACGGTAAAGACGGCAAACTGACGCTGCGCCAGGCGATGGAAGCGCATCGCGCTAATCCGACCTGCGCCGCCTGCCATGCGCGGATGGATCCGATCGGATTTGCGCTCGAAAATTACAACGGCATCGGTCAATGGCGCAACAAGGACGAATCGGGTGCGACGATTGACGCTTCAGGCAAATTGCCGGATGGGACCACCTTCGAGGGTCCCGCGGGATTGCGGAAACTGCTGGTGACCTCGCGCCGGGACGAGTACCTCAATACGGTGACGGAAAAGCTTCTTACCTATGCTTTGGGACGCGGGCTGGAATATTATGACCAGCCGGCGGTCCGGGCCATTATCCGACAGACGGCGGCGAACAATTACCGGATCGACGATATGATTGATGCCGTCGTCCACAGCACTCCATTTCAGATGAGGAAGAGTCCGGAACCATGATTGTTACTAAAAAACACCTCGACCGGCGTACATTTCTGCGGGGCGCCGGAACCATGCTCGCGTTGCCGCTGCTCGATGCCATGTCGCCGGCCTTCGCCGGGACCACCAGTTCCGCGAATCGTCCGGTTCGCCTGGGCTTTGTCTACGTTCCGAATGGCATCATCGATCTGAAAGGCGAGTGGACCCCGGCCGCCGAAGGCGCCGGATTCGAATTCGCGCCGACGATGAAGCCCCTGGAGCCGCTCCGGGAGCACCTGCTGGTGTTCAGCGGCCTCGCCCAGTTGAACGGACGCGCGCTCGGCGACGGGCCTGGCGATCACGCCCGCGCGGGCGCCACGTGGCTCACCGGCGTTCATCCCAAGAAGACCGAAGGGGCGGAAATTCACGTCGGAATTTCGGCGGACCAGATCGCCGCGCGCGAGTTCGGCAAGATGACGCAGATCGCGTCGCTCGAAATGGGTCTGGAAGCGCCGGGCATGGTCGGCAACTGCGATTCGGGTTACAGTTGCGCCTACACCAACACGGTTTCCTGGCGGTCGCCGACCACGCCGATGCCGGCTGAAGTGAATCCGCGCACGCTGTTTGAGCGCCTGTTCGGCGACAGCGACAGCACTGACCAGGCCTCGCGCATGGCGCGCTTACGCCAGCAGAGCAGCATCCTCGATTTCGTGATGGAAGACGTGGCCGATCTTCAGCCGGGCCTCGGGCCCAAGGATCGCAGCAAGCTGAACGAGTACCTGGAAGCGGTTCGCGATATCGAGCGGCGCATCCAGAAGGCCGAGCAGCAGAATATCATGATGCCGGTGATGGACCGTCCGGCCGGTGTTCCGGAAGAGTTCGAAGAACACGCCAAGCTGATGATGGACATGCAGGTGGTCGCCTGGCAGACCGATATGACCCGCGTGTCCACGCTGATGCTCGCGCGCGAAGGCAGCAATCGCAGCTACCGCGTGATCGGCGTTCCCGACGGGCACCATTCCTGCACGCACCATCAATACGACCCGGTGAAGATCGCCAAGACCACCAAGATCAACCAGTATCACGTCAAGGTGTTCAGCTATCTGCTCGATAAATTGAAGTCCACGCCGGATCATGAGGGCAGCCTGCTGGACAATTCGATGGTTCTCTACGGCAGCAGCATCAACGACGGCAATAAGCACACCCATGACCATCTGCCGCTGGTTCTCGCCGGGGGCGGCGGTGGAAAGATCAAGGGCGGACGCCATATCAAGTACGGCGACGAGACTCCGATGAACAACCTGCTGCTGAGCATGCTGGGCCGGGCCGGAGTGAATACGGAGCATTTCGGCGACAGCACCGGTCGCGCAACCGGCCTCAGCGAAGTTTAGCGGCGATGGATCGGGAACACGCCCTCCGCGATCGCCGGCGGAGCTTTCAAATCGCGGGCGCCATGCTGTGCGTCGCGGCGCTGGCCTCGGCGGGCGATCTGCGCATCATTGATGCCGTCAAGAATCGCGATCTTCGGGCGGTCGATTCCCTGATCGCCGAAAAAACCGACGTGAACGCGGCGCAACCGGACGGAGCGACCGCGCTCAGCTGGGCGGCCTACCTCGACCAGATTCCGGTGGCCGAAGCTCTGTTAAAAGCCGGCGCGAAGGTCAACATCGTTGACGAATATGGCGATACCCCGCTGACGGTGGCCTGCGCCAATGGCGACGGCGTTCTGGTGGGGGAGCTGTTGCAGGCCGGCGCGGAGGTTCACGCGGCGCGCTGGAATGGCGAAACTCCGTTGATGCTGGCGGCCAACGCGGGCAGCGTGGACGCGGTTCGCCAGTTGCTCGATCGCGGCGCGAACGTGAATGCGGTGGAGAAAAGCAAGGGGCAGACGGCGCTGATGTGGGCCGCGGCCGAGGGTCACTCGGATGTGGTGAAGCTGTTGATCGAGCGCGGCGCCGATGTCAAAGCCTTGTCGAACTCCGGCTGGAACGCGATCGCGTTCGCGGCGGTGAAGAACGACGTGGCCTCGGTGCGGAGTCTGCTCGCGGCCGGCGCGGATCCTAACTTTGCGCTGCACGACGGCGATCACGTGGTGATGCTCGCCTCGGCGTTCAAGAGCAACAAGACGGCGACGGCGCTGCTCGAAGCGGGCGCGAATCCGAACGTCGCCGACCGCAGCGGAGCTTCGCCGCTGCATCTGGCGGCGCAGTCGGGAGACCTGGATTTGATCAAACTGCTGCTCGCCAAAGGCGCCAATCCGAACGCGGTAACCAATAAAGTCGCGCCGGGGCGCGGCGGCGGATTCCGTATCATCGTCGGACAGGTGACGCCGTTGATGGATGCCGCCAAGGCGGGCCACGAAGACGCCATGCGGGTGCTGGTGGCGGGTGGGGCCGATCCGAAAATTAAAGGCCAGGACGGCACCACGCTGCTGATGCAAGCGGCGGGCAGCGCCAAGCTGAACGTCGTCGAGTACGCCTATCAGCTCGATCCGGATGTCGCCGCGGTGACCACCTCCGGCAGCCAGGTGATGCACTCGGCGGTGACGGGAACGGGCGGCATCGCGACGCAGGACGCGATCTGCGACGTGATCCGGTTCCTGTTGAGCAAAGGCGCCGATCCCGACCCGATGAACAAGGCGGGCCGCACGCCGATCTCTATCGCCGATGTCCTGCCGATCGATAAGGCGGTCGATTTGCTGACGGAGACCATCGTCAAGTCGGGCAAGACTCCGAAGATCAAAAGCGGCCGCTGATTCACTGCCAGAGCTGCCAGAGTGGCATAAGCCGCCGGGCTTGTGCTGGACGCCGGTCGATTCATCGGCCGTGAACAGCACAAGCCTGGCGGCTTATGCCACCGAACAAAATTTTGCAGGTTAACGGAAGGTGAAAATGGTCTAATGCCGAGGCGTCACGCTGCCGGTCCAGGCGATGTCGCGTGAGGAGTTTCCCACGTACCCCCTCAGCGACCCTCCAGGCGTGCGTCTGTTCGTTACGGCTCGGCCAGGCCCGCCTACACGCGGGGACCGATTAGCCGGTCCCCTTTTTCAACCAACTTCTAAAGAAGCGGTCCCGGACCACCGATCACAACAGAAGGGAACCATCCTTCTGCTCCTTCATGAGAAAACCGCGCAGTCTCGAACTCGACGTGCTGCGGGGATTGGCAGTCACTCTCGTTCTCGGTGTTCACGTGCCGGCCTATCCCATCTGGAGTCAAATCGGCGGCATCGGAGTGGATCTGTTCTTCGTTCTCAGCGGCTTCCTCATCTCCACCCTGTTATTTGTCGAGTATCGGCAAACGCAGAAGATCCGGCTGGCCCGGTTCTTTGGCCGTCGCGTGCTCAAACTCTATCCGTCCTTTTACCTGATGTTGGGCGCGTCGCTCACCTACTGCATTTTCTGGCATTTTCGCTTCAACACGCGGCAGTTGCTCGGCGAACTTTTCCTGTGTCAGAACTATATCGGACAACTGTGGGGCCACACCTGGTCGCTGGCGGTGGAGGAGCATTTTTACATTTTTCTTCCCTTGCTCCTGACCTTACTCATGCGGGCGAATCGCGGAGCGAAGGATCCCTTCTGGCTCATCCCTTATATTGCACTGATCATCGCGATCGTTTGTTTGAGCCTGCGGCTATGGACGTCGCACCGGTTTCCGGGAGACCTGCGCCTCATTCACTACGAACCGTCCCACCTGCGTTTTGACGGCTTGTTCACCGGCGTTCTGATCGGCTATCTGTACAACTTCCACAGCGATATTCTCGCGGCGATCATGAACAGCTCCTGGCGGCTTCCTTTTTCCTTCCTGGGCGTTATCGCGTTGAGCCCGATGCTTATTTTTCCCGGAAATCTGGAGTTCGCCTACACGGTGGGATTCACGTTTACCACCATCGGGTTCGCCGTGGTCCTACTGCTCGCGCTCTTTCCGGATCGTAAGTTTCGTCCCTTGACGGGCAAGCCCAGCATGGCCGCCCGCGGCTTTGCCTTTATGGGGCGATATTCGTACACGATTTATCTATGGCATGTGCCGCTGGCGATGATGTCTGCGTGGATTGAAACCGAAACCCGCATGAACCAGTATTTACTGCACGCTTTATACTGTGCGGCGTCGGTGGGTGTTGGCGTGGGGGCATCCAAACTGCTGGAGCAGCCGGTGCTTCGGCTGCGCGAGCGTCTGCTGCCGAATCTCGCGCCGCCGCCGCGGGTTCTTACCCCGGAAAATGTCCCGGCATTCTGACGCCAGCTTCTACCGGACGTTGTCGACGATCTGCAAATTCACCAGCAGCCGGCCAAAACCGTAAACCAGCGTGGAGGCGTCGGGCGTGAGCTCGATGGATTGAAACCCGAACACTCCCGCCTGGTCCGCCGGCATCAGATCGCGCACGTTTTCTGTAGCGCCGGTGCGCCAGTTCAATTTGTAAATCCGCACTTGGGACCCCGCGCCGGAAGCGAAATACATCGTGGCGGGGTCCGCGCCCCAGCGCAGGAAACCGTCCTCGGGATGCAACCCCGCGATTTTCACCGGCACGCCGCCATCGATCGGATAAAGCTCGAGCGCATCACCCGTTGGGCGCGCAACGACGAATTTTCCGTCGGGCGAAACCGCGTGAGCCGGCATCGAGATGCCATCTCCCGTAATCGGCCGCGGCTCGTCCAGCGGAAAAATGCGCTGCACATACAACCGCGAACCTTTGCCCGGCGACTCGGCGCTGAATAGAATCCGCTTGGAATCGGGCAGCCACTGCGCCGTTTCATAATCGAGCCCGGCTTTGGGAACGTGAACCGTTTCGCCCGCGCCGGTGGGGATCGCCAGCAGCTCCAACGGCCGATTGAACAACACCGCCAGAGCCCAGCGGCCGTCCGGCGAGAGCGACAGCGCCGAGCCTTCGCCCAGCACCACCTCAGGCGAGCCATCGGTCGGGCGCAGGCATACGCCGTAATTGTGCCCGGCGCTTCCTTCGGTGAACAGCAGCGTTTTCCCGTCGGCGGAAAGATCCACCGGGGTCGATTGATCGAGGTAGGCAAGATGCCGCTCGCGCGGCGCGCCGGAGACCAGCGCGATCACTTCGCTGCGGATGCCGTCGTCGCTGGCTATCAGAACGCGGCCGTCGCTCGAAATGTCGCGCAGGAAAATCGCGCTGGGAGACGCGAGAAGCTCGCGCCGCTTGCCTTCGAGCGTCACGGCATAGAGCGAACGCGGGTAACCGGATTTGCCTCCGGCGAACCACAGCTCCTTCCCCGAAGCGCTCCAGGCGATCCCTTCGATCGCTTCCCAGCCGGCCGAGAGAACCGTTTTATGACCCTTCAGATCGAGCACCGCCACATCGCCGCGATCGTCCCAGCGCAGCGGATGGTCGGCGATCGCCAGGCGCTTGCCGTCCCGCGAGAAACGCAGGGTCGAAACCCAGCCGTCGGTTTGATAAATCGTTTTTCCCAGCGGAAACTCGACGCGAAACACGCCCCCCACCAGACGCGCGACGGCCAACTGATCGCTCGCCGGCTGATAATCGGCCGCGTAAACATCCTGAAGCAGCGGACGCGGAGCGCCTCCGGCCAGCGGCGCGCGCGCCAGAGTCGCGCTCAGGCCCTGCGGCGGCGCCGCCATTTTCGGATCGAGGCCGACGGCCATCTCGCCGTCGCTCGAAATGGCGAAAAGGTGCGCGTTCGAGATCGACAGCGGGCGGGAATCCGCCGTCGAATCCACGCGCGTCGAAAAAATTTCAAGCGGCGCGCCGTTCCAGGCCGCGCTGTAAGCGACGGTTTTGCCGTCGGGAGCAAAACGCGCGCCGGAAACAAAACCGCGATCGAAGGTCAAGCGCAGGTAGCGCGGCAAAACCGGCGCGGCGCGGAATCCGCGCACCGCGAAGAACGTCGCCGCCGATGCAATCACCGCCAGAGCCAGCGCGGCCAGCCATTTTCCGCGCCGCGATTTCTTTTCCGGAATCGCGGCGATTGGGCCGCTCGAAGAATGCGTGTGCGTTCCGAACGCGCGCAGCGCGAACGCCAGGTCGCGGGCCGATTGAAACCGTTCGTCCGGATTTTTTTCGACGCAATGCTCCACCATCTGCGCGACGCCCGGCGGCACCGTGGGCGGCATTTCCGGCGGATCGGCGGTCAGGATCGCGTTCATCACCTCAATCGCCGAATCGGCCGTGAAGGCGCGCTTTCCGCATAGCATTTCGTACAGCACCAGCCCGAAGCTGAAAATATCGGAGCGCGCGTCGGCCGGCCGGCCGCGCACCTGCTCCGGCGACATGTACCCGGCGGTTCCCATCACCATCCCCGGATCGGTTTTGGCAATCGATCGCGTGGCGTCCGGATCGGCCACCGGCGTTTCCACCTTGGCCAAACCGAAATCGAGAATCTTGGCGCGGCCGTCGCGCGTCACCATGATGTTGTCCGGTTTCAAATCGCGATGCACGATGCCGGCCGCGTGCGCGGCGGCCAATCCATCGGCGATCTGCGCGGCGAGGTCCAGCACCTTGCGCAGCGGCATCGCCGGAAGAGCGCGTAGCGAATCGCCCTCCACCAGCTCGGAGACGAAATAATTTTCGCCGACGTCGAACACCGCCATGATGTTGGGATGGTTCAGCGCGGCGACGGCTCGCGCTTCCTGTTCGAAGCGGTCGCGGTGCGAAGGATCGGGCAGAAGCTTGAGCGCGACGTCGCGCCCCAGCCGCGCATCCCTGGCGCGATAAACCTCGCCCATTCCGCCCGCGCCCAGCGGGGCCAGGATTTCATACGGTCCCAGTCTGGTACCCGGCGCGAGGCTCATCGCGTTGATTGTAGCAACGCCCGTCGGTAGTGCGTGAGATCTGGTTGATTCGCGATGAGCCCCCGCCATGACTGGCGGGGCTGTAACGCGCACCTGCAGCCCCGCCAGTCATGGCGGGGGTCCTTATCCTTCGTAATCAACGCAGATTTCACGCACTACCCGCCCGTCCGCCCCGGGCGACTGTGCCATAATCTTAAGTAAGCAGGTTTTCGTTTGGACGATCGACCGCTGGTTCCCCAGCTTCTAGCGCGCGCTCGACGGAGGTATTTCGGTAACCTCGTGCTGGAGCAGTGCGTGCTGGCGCTGGCCATCGCCACGGGCGGTGCGATTCTGCTGCTGCTCGCCGGAACCCAGATTCTCGATTGGTATTGGATTGTCCTGCTCGCCGTGGCCAGCCTCGGCGCCGGCGTGTACCGGCTGCGCAAAACGATTCCATCCACTTATCTTTTGGCGCAGCGCATCGACCGGCGTTTATCGCTCGCCGACGCGCTGTCCACCGCGACCTATTTCGCGTCTCCCGAAGCGCGCGGCGACGAAGCCATTCGCGAGCGCCAGCGCCGCGAAGCCGATGAAGTGGCGCGAAACATTTCGGCCGAGCACGCCGTCCCGCTACGGCGCCCGAAGTACGTTTATCATGCCGTCACGTTGGCCGCCGTCGCGTGCGGGCTGTTCGCTTTGCGCTACGCCGCCACCGGCAGTTTGAATCTGCAACCGTCGCTGGTGAAGATCGCCTTCGATACCTTTTTCCCGCCGCAGACGCAGCTGGCCAAGGCCAGGCAGCCGCGCGACAATCGCAAGCCGCCGCTCGACCAGGGCGATTCCGATTCACCCACGGTAAAAAATGATCAGACGCCCGATCAGCCGCTCGACGCCAACGACACGCCCGACCAGAATAATCCGCAGGCCGCCGACAACTCCAAGGACAAGGCGGATCAGGGACAGCAGAAGCAGGAGCAATCGCCCGATCAGCAGGGCGAGAACGCCGACAAAGGCGACAAGCAGCAGAACGGCAACGACGCCGATCAGCAGAACCAGCAGAATTCGAAAGACGGCAAGCAGGCCGGCAAGCAGGATTCCGAGCAAGGCTCGCCCAGCGAAAATTCTTCCCTGATGGACAAGCTGAAAGACGCCATGTCCAACATGCTGAACAAAATGAAATCCTCGCAGAAGGACAGCGAACCGCAGAACGCGCAGAACCAGAAATCGCAGCAGGATAAATCGAGCCAGACCGCGAAACAAGGCCAGCAGCAAAAGCAGAGCACGCCGTCCGACGCGCAGAGCGATCAACAGCAGACCAACAGCGGCGATCCCAAGGATTCAGCCGACGCCAAGAATGGCGAAAAATCCTCGGATAAGAACGCGTCCGACGATTCTAAAAGCGGCATCGGTTCGGCCGACGGCGACAAATCCGCCAAGGAAGCCGAGCAGCTTCAGGCCATGGGAAAGATCAGCGAGATTTTCGGCAAGCGCTCGCAGAACGTGACCGGCCAGGTGATGGTGGAAGTGGGCCAGAGCAAGCAGGAGTTGAAAACTCCCTGGGCGCAGAAGCAGGCCGAGCATATCGAAGCCGGCAGCGAAATTCATCGCGACGAAGTGCCGCTGATGTATCAGCAATTCGTGCAGCAATATTTCGAAGAGATTCGCAAAGGCGCGGATTCCTCGAAATCCTCGAAAAACCCGTAATCCTCAACTGGCCGGCCCGGCGAAACGCTGCTGATGGCCGCGCGCGATCTCTTCAAACGTAGTCCGCAGATTCTTGGTGATGCCCCAGTTCGGATAATGCGCCTGCATTTTCCGCAGATCGCTGTAATAGCAGATGTGATCGCCAATGCGGTTCTGATCCAGGTAGCGCCATTTCATCGGGCGTCCGGTGATTTCCTCGGCCATCTGAAAAGCCTCCAGAATGGAGCAGGAATTTTCCTTTCCGCCGCCCAAATTATAAACGCCGGCTACGCGCGGCGCCTTGGCGAATTCAAACATGAAGTGGGCCACGTCTTCGGAATGAATATTGTCGCGCACCTGCTTGCCCTTATACCCGAATACTTTGTATTCGACGCCCTGCACGTTGCACTTCAGCAGGTAGCTCAAAAAACCGTGCAGCTCGACGCCGGAATGATTCGGTCCGGTGAGGCATCCGCCGCGCAGGCAGCAGGTGGGCATGTTGAAATAGCGTCCGTATTCCTGCACCATCACGTCGCCCGCCAGCTTCGACGCGCCGAATAAAGAATGTTTCGACTGGTCGATGGAAAAATCCTCGGCGATGCCGTGCTCATAAGCCGGGTCGTCATAATCCCAGCGCGTTTCGAGCTCTTTCAGCCGGATCAGGTTGGGACGGTCGCCGTAAACTTTGTTGGTCGACATGTGGATGAACGGCGATTCCGGGCAGAACCGGCGCGCGGCTTCAAGCAGATTCAGCGTGCCCATCGCGTTCACTTCAAAATCCTCGAACGGGATGGCCGCCGCGCGATCATGCGAGGGCTGCGCCGCGGTGTGGATGATCAGTTCCGGCTTCAACTGCTCGAGCAGCGCCAGCACGCCGCTGCGATCGCGAATATCCAGGGCGTGATGCGAATATCCCGGCGCTTCACGCTGGAGCCGGCCCAGCACCCAACTGGTGTCGCCGTCGGGTCCAAAGAAAACGGCGCGATGATTATCGTCGATGCCGCTCACCTGGTAGCCCTGGCGGGCGAAAAAGACGGTCACCTCGGAGCCGATCAAACCGCAGGAGCCGGTAATCAGAAGACGGGACACTCAACCAAGCTATCAGGCCGCGGCGAACGCGAGCAAGACGGCGCCCGGAGGTCTAACATTCAGGAGGAGGACAGACTACTCGGCGCTAATATACCTGATCCAACCAGTTGCCTCGGTCCGTTGGTGGCGCACGCACTCCTGCGTGCCGCGTCGAGACTCTTCTCGACGCATGGCTGATCGAACGGAACCAGCGTCGGCAAGAGTGCCGACGCGGCACGCAGAAGTGCGTGCGCCACGCACCCATACTGACCGGGGTTGCTCAAGGTTGCGTCAGCGATGCCGAGTAATCTGTCCCCTTTTTCAGCACCCTGCTGGGCGGTCTAACATTCAAATTGCCGCCCCATCCGACGATATGTGACCTGACGGTATTTATGGTGGCAACCGAAATCCCCATCGAGGGCATCTTGCGGGCGCACGCAGCCTGGCTCGAAGACGCAAAAAGCGGGCGGCGCGCCGATCTTAGCGGAATGACCCTCAACGATTCCGATCTGCACGGCGCCGTCCTGCGGCTCGGCATTTTTCGCGGCACCACGCTGCTTGACGCGAACCTGGCGCGAGCCGATCTGTCCCGCGCCTCGATGGAGCGCGCCGATCTGCAACGCGCCAACCTGGCCGGAGCCGACCTTACCGGAGCGTCGCTCACCAACTGCGTCTTCGCCGGCGCCTTTCTACCGGAAGCCAATTTGAGCGAGATCATCGTGTCCGGCGTGAAGTTCCCGCAGGCGCGCCTGGGCGGCGCGCGGATGATCGAAGCCTCGGTGAACGACTCCAGCTTCGCGCAGATTTCCGCGCGCGCGGCGAGCTTCCATCAATCCCGCTTCTACGACGTCGATTTCAGCGGCGCGGACCTGCTGCGATCCATTTTTTACCATGCCCGGCTCCAGCACACGCGGTTTTTGGACGCGGCGATCGAAGGCGCAAATTTCGGGGGCGCCAAAATCGACCATTGCGAGCTCAACCGCGCCCGGATGTCCGGTTCGCAGTTCTCCCGCGCCGAAATAGTCCAGTGCATTTTTCGCTACGCGGACTTGCAGGCCTGCGATTTTCGCGAAGCCCGCGTCCGCGGCGGCGATTTTTCCCGGGCGATTCTTGCCGGGTCGCGCTTCGGAGGCGCCCAGTTGGCCATGGCCGATCTGCGCGGCGCCGATCTGAGCGGAGCGCGCGAACTCACCGGCGAGCAACTGCTGCAAGCCCTGACCGACGAATCGACCACTTTGCCCGATGGCGGCAAAGGCCCTTTTGTGCGCGGCTCCGGCGCGGAGAAACCCAAGCCGCGCTAGCCGGGTGCTGAAAAAAAAGGACCGCGACTGCGCTTCCTCACTGGGGTCTCGCCGCCATGTAGTAACCGTCGCGGGTGCGAACCCGCAGCCCCGGGCGCATCACCTGCACCACGATTTTGTGCCAGCCGCCTTCGGTCTGATTGTTGGGACTGTAGGTCAGCAGATATTGGCTATGCAACTCCTCGCCGAGCTGCGCCACGTCATGCTCCAGCGTCTTCTGGCTCTTGAACGAAAATTGCCGGCCGCCGGTGTAGCGCGTGTACACGTCCAGCGGATTGGGAACGAAGACGCCTTTCACCGCCTCGAAAATGTCGACGAACGCCGGAACCCAGTTGCCGAAATCGTTCTGCGATTGCGTGGTCGGTGTTTCGATGTAGCCGCGCTGGTTGCCGACGCCGCTCGCGCCCGGAGGCAGGTTGCTCGGAGCATTCGGCATGGCTTGCGAAGTCAGCGCGGAGATGAGCTGCGAAACGTCGATGGAATAAATATAGACATTGGCGAAATCGGCCGCGGTGAGCACTTCGCGCACCGGAATGTCGCTGCCCTTGTCGCGATTTTCGCCGATCAGGATCAGAATCCGCCGCCGCTCCTTGGGCCGGTTCTTCAGCATGTTGATGCCTTGCATCGCGGCGTCGTTCAGCTCCGCGGTGTAGCTGCCGGGATACAATTTTTTGAACGCCGCGTCGATCAGCGTGGTGTCGTTGGTGAATCCGGTGAGCGTCTGGATGCGATGATCGTATGCGATCACGGCCATTTCTCCGTCGTCGCCCATCACCAGCGTTTCAAAAGGACTGGCCAGCCGCTTGATCTGCGGCAGAATCGCCGAAACGTCGTTGTTGGCCTGAATGCACAGCACCATCGACAGCGGGTGCTGCGCCACGTCTTCCTCAATGCGCTGCGGCGTGCCGTTGTCGAAAAGGCGGAACTGATCCTTGGCCAGGCCCGGAACGAAATCGCCGTCGCGGTCGGTAACGGTCACCGGAGCCAGAACGAACTGGAATGTTGCTTTGATCGTGGCGGACGGATCCGCCGGCTCCTGCGGTTTCGATTGAGGCTGCTGGGATGGGGGCTGTTGCTGCGCGGCAACGATTGCCGCCAGACACAAAAATAATAGGGCCCTTCTCATTGCGCTCCTTGACAAGTTAGATGCCTGGCTCAAGACGACGGTTTCCCTTCATGCCCGGTCCGCCCATGAAGCAGGTCCACCACATGCGGGACGAGATCCGAGACCGCCTGTAACGACTCTAGCGCACCGCGAGGCGACCCTGGGAGATTGATCACCAAGGTTGTGCCGCGCGTGACCGCAATGCCCCGGGAAAGCGCCGCAAAGCGGGTCGATTTGCGTCCTTCGGCGCGCATCACTTCGGCGATTCCCGGAACTTCGCGCGTCGAAAATTGCCGCGTCGCCTCGGGCGTCACGTCACGCGGAGCCACGCCGGTGCCGCCGGTGGTCAGAATCACGTCGGCCCCGCTCAAGTCTTCGAGCGCCAGAAGAATTCCGCGAATTTCGTCGGGGACCAAAGCGGCCTGCGTGACGGTCCAGCCCATTTTCCGGACGGCCTCAGCCAGCGCCGCGCCCGAGAGATCCTGCCGCGTACCGGCCACGCAGCCGTCGCTGATGGTGAGAATCGCCACGCGAATCATCTCTTTTTATAATCCCCGCTCTTGCCGCCCGTCTTTTCCACCAGAAAAATTTCCTGAATCTCAATCGATTTATCAAGCGCCTTAGTCATGTCGTAAATGGTCAGCGCGGCGACTGAAGCGGCGGTTAAAGCCTCCATTTCGACGCCGGTGGGCCCGGTAGTCGCGGCCGTCGCCCGGATGCGCACCCCGCGGGGCTCGATTTTTGTTTCGACGTCGGCATGCGTCAGCATCAGCGGATGACACATCGGAATCAGTTCCGAAGTTTTTTTCGCCGCGCTGATCCCCGCGATCCGCGCGACTTCCAAAGGATTGCCCTTGGGATTTTGCGGCAATTTTTTGAGCACGCTGGGCCGGATTTTCACGAACGCGTGCGCCGTCGCAGTGCGGCGCGTGTCAGCTTTGGCCGAAACGTCCACCATGCGCGCGCGGCCCGATTCATCGTAGTGCGATAATTTTTTCACTTGAGCATCACCCGGATGTCGTCGCCCGCGGCCCATGATTCGCGATCCGAATCCGCCACCAGAAACGCATTAGCGCGCGCCACCGCGGCCAGATCGCCCGATCCGTGCCATTTTTCCGGCGTCACCGTCGCTCCATCCTCGGTCAATTGCGCCGGCAGAAATCGCGTCAGGCCGGGTTTATGGCGAAAATCGCGGTTGAGTTTCGCGCGCAGCAGCGGCAGCGGCGATTGCGGCGCGCCGCTCAACCGGTCGATCGCCGCGCGCGCGAAAAGCTCGAACGTGACCATCGCGGAAACCGGATTCCCCGGCAGTCCGAAGAAAAATTTCTCCTGCGCTTTCCCGAACACCACCGGCTGGCCCGGCTGGATCAGCACCCGGTCGAAGAAAAACTTCGCGCCCAGATCGGCCAGCAGGCGTTCGACGATGTCGTATTTTCCCGCCGAAACGCCGCCGCTGAGCAGCAGCAGATCGGCTTCGAGTCCGCGTTCAATCAGGTTCCGCGTATCGTCGTAATTATCGCGAGCGATGGGCAGAATTTCAGGAACGGCGCCCGCTCGCGTGACCTGCGCGGCGAGCGACCACGCATTCGAATTGCGAATCTGAAAATCGCGCGGCGTTTCGCCCACCTCCACCAGTTCGTCGCCGGTCGATAAAACAGCCACGCGCGGCCGGCGATAGACCGTCACCCGCTGCCGTCCGGTCATCGCCAGCAGTCCGATTTCAGCGGCCGTCAGCCGCCGTCCCGGTTCGAGCAGCGTACTTCCCTGCCCCGCTTCGACCCCACGCGGGCTGAAATTCTCACCAGCCGCGAGGGTGCGGTCGATCTTCACGCGATTATTTTCCCGCTGCGTGTGCTCGATCATGACCACCGCGTCGGCGCCTTCCGGAAGCGGCGCTCCGGTCATGATTTCGACCGCCTGCTTCGCTCCGACGACGCCCGAAAAAATTTCCCCGGCGCGAACCTCGCCGACGATTTCCAATTCGCCCGGCAGATCGGCCGAGCGAATCGCGTAACCATCCCTCGCTGATCGCGCAAACGGCGGATAATCCCGATCGGCGCGGATCGGTTCGGCAAGAATGCGGCCAGAAGCAGCCAGCGTCGCAAGCTGCTCGGGAACGCTCGGCGACACGATTTCGCGGTGCACGCATTCACGTGCCTGTTCGAAGGTAAGCGTCATGTGAAAAACTTCGGGCGCCTGGGTCCTCCGCCGACCCCCGCCGCGAAATTGTACCCGCACTCACATGCTGCGCTGCCGTCTGGACTGATCAGATGACACACGGGCACTCCATCATCCAAGCAACATTGTATCGGAAGCGATGTGCGACAGGATCGAGTTCGCTGAGAAAATGAGAATCACCCCCGCCATAACTGGCGGGGCTGGAACCGGTCCGACCAGCCCCGCCAGTTATGGCGGGGGTCGTAGCCCGGTCCGACCATCCCCGCCAGTTATGGCGGGGGTCGTAGCCGCTATCAGCAATCTCCTATAATTCTCAAGACACAGTGTATCGCCGGACGCCAGCCGCCCGTCCGCTCGATTCGTCCACTTCGACGATCACCGCGTGCAGCTCGGCTCCGTGCTTGGCCGCTTCCATGCGCACCGGCATCTGCGTCAGGAATTTTTGCAGCACGATATTTTTATCCACGCCGATCACCGAATGATACGGACCGGTCATTCCCGCATCGGTCTGATATGCGGTTCCATTCGGCAAAATGCGCGTGTCCGCGGTCGGAATGTGGGTGTGCGTGCCGATCACCGCGGAAACGCGTCCATCCAGATACCACCCCATCGCCATTTTTTCGCTGGTCAGCTCGGCGTGAAAATCGACGAAGCGGACCCGCACCGTTTCCGGCAAATCGGCCAGAATCCCGTCGGCTTTGCGAAACGGACAATCGGTCTGCGGCATATAAACGCGGCCTTGCAAATTGAGGATCGCGCAAGAGACGCCGTTGCGCGCCTCCACCACCACCACGCCGCGCCCGGGCAATTCGTCGACGTAATTCGCCGGACGCAGCAGGCGCGGCTGACGCGCGAAATAATCGTAAATTTCGCGCTTATCCCACACGTGATTGCCGGTGGTGAGCACGTCCAGGCCATAGCCGAACAAATCCTCGGCGAGCGCCGGCGTGATCCCGAACCCTCCAGCCGAGTTCTCCGCGTTGGCGATCGACAGGTGAATATTTTCGGCCGTGACAATACTTTTCAGATGACGGGCGACAAGATTGCGGCCGGGCGACGCGAAAATGTCGCCAATGAATAATAGATTGGTCAGGAAAAACTTTCTAAGGAGCGCACCACTTCGGCCGTCCTAGCCTCCGTCATTGACCCTGAACTTCTACAGGGGGGATCCCCCGCGCACCTTCAGGCTTCTCCATGGCGGCTGTTACGCCGCCGGAGCTTGCTCACCGGTACAAAATCGAGTCGGACCCCATGACTATTGACTGTTGGATCAATTTATTAGAAGCCGCACACGAACCAAGCAGGAACGCTCCTTGTTGATCATAGCAGAGCAAGATCGGTGTTCAGGATTCAGGACCCCCGGCATCACTGCCGGGGCTGGAGCGTAAACAGCCCCGCCAGTGATGGCGGGGGCATCATGGCACAGCCGCTACCGCGCCTCGCGGCCGGCGTAAACTTCCGCCGCGCGCGATCCCCGGTCGGGATGCTCATCGTCCACCGGCAGTTCCTCAATCAGTTCCGCATCCGGCGCGGTGTGAAAAGAAACGACGGCCCAATCTTGCTCGCCCATCACCGGACGATGCCAGACATTCACCGGAATCGACAGCCAGCGCTCTTCGACAGTCGCGCCATCGGCACTAAGAACGTTCGAGACCCAGCGTTCGCCATTCCAGGTCTGCATGTCGGCCAATCCGCCGAAAGACATCACGCGCTGGATGCTGTTGGGGTGACGCTCCGCGCCGGAGGTGCAGCCGGCACGCAGAACGAAAACCCAGCTCGACGCGATGCCCTCAGGAAGAGAATCGTAAATCTCCAGCGGCACCGTGCGCCAGGCCAGCCTCGCGGCCGGGTCGCGGTGCAGCGTCGCGCTTACCTCATCGATCAGCGCGGAAAGAAACGCCGTCGCGCGCGGCGCACGGATCGCGGCCTCGAGCGCCGCAACGATCTCCTGTTCCATCACGCGCCCTTCAGAACTTCGGCAATGTCTTTTTCCGCAATCGCGCCTTCTTTAATCACGCGCCAGTACGGCTCCGTCACATCCACCGTGGTCGCGCCGAGACCGGTCACCAGACCGCCATCCAGAACCAGGTCCAGCCGCCCGTCCATCGAGCCGAAAACTTCGATTCCGCTGGCGCAGGTGGGGCTGCCCGATTTATTCGCGCTGGTCGAAATCAGCGGCTGATTCAAGCGTTCTAAAATCGCATTGGCTACGCGCGATTTGGATTGCCGCATCGCCACGCGCCCGGTATTGCCAGTGACTTTCAGCGGCACCCGCGACGACGCCGGCGCGATAATCGCCAGCGGACCAGGCCAGAAATGCCGCGCCAGAAGATAAAATCGCGCCGGCATTTCTTTGGTCAGTTCTTCCGCCATCAGCAGGTCGCTCACCAGCAGCGGGAGGGAGCGGTCCGTTTCCCGTCCTTTGGCTTCATAGACGCGGCGAACGGCATACAGATTCAACGGATCGGCGACCAGGGTATAGAGCGCGTCGCTAGGCACGGCAATGACGCCGCCGCGCCGGACGACGGCCGCGGCACGCTCGACGGCGTCCTCGCTGGGACGCTCGGCGTCGATCTCGATCAGGTCGGTTGCCACGCGTTCTAGTGTAGCGTAGACCGGGAGTCAGAAGGCCGTCACTCCCCGAAAATACGTGCGTATTGCCCCCCGTAATCCGCGACGTTATAGCCCCGCCAGTCATGGCGGGGGTTTATTCATCCGCCCGTAGCGCGCAAGCAACTGATCGCGCCTGACGTCTGACTCTTGTCCTATGTCTCCAAATGCAGAATCCCGCGCTGAATCGCGATGGTCACCGCGTGGGTCCGGTCCGCCGCGCCTAATTTCTCCAGAATGTTCTGGATGTGCATTTTGATGGTCCCGCTCGCCGTGCCGAGCTTTTCCGCGATCTCTTTATTCGCCAGCCCGCGCGCCACATAGCCGAGCACTTCTACTTCGCGCGGCGTCAGCGCCACCTGCGGGAAATATTCGCTCAGCCGCTCGGCCACTTCGTGCGGCATCAGCCGCTTGCCCGAATACACCGTGCGGATGGCCCGGATCACGTCCGTGTGCACCATCTCCTTCAGCATGTAGCCGCGCACGCCGGCTTCCAGCGCGCGGTAAATATCCTGATCGCCGTCGTAGCTGGTCAGCGCGATGATCTTCGCTTCCGGAAATTCATTGCGAATCGCCCTGGTGGCCTGCACGCCGTCCATATCCGGCATGCGCAGATCCATCAGCGTGACGTCGGGATGCGATTGCTTGAACAGCTCCACCGCTTCGCGCCCATTGCCGGCTTCACCCACCAGCTCCATATCCGCTTCATTCGCCAGAATCGACGCGATTCCTTTACGCACCAGCGGATGATCGTCCACGCACAAAACTCGAATGAATGGCGGAGAAGCGGGATGTGGGGTCATGAATGATTTTGTCCGTTGGGAAGAACCACCGAAATGGTGGTGCCGCGCCCGGGAGCCGTGGCCAATTCGAGCTCCGCGCCAATGTGGCTGGCGCGCTCCTTCATTCCGATTAAACCGTAGTGGCCATTTTTGGAATGGCCGTTTTCGGGAAAGCCGCTGCCGTCGTCGTGCACCGAAAGCCGCAGCACCTTGGGCGTATAGTCGAGCGCGACCTCAACCGTCCGCGCGCCGGAATGCTTCACCGAATTGGTCACCGCTTCCTGCGCGATGCGCACCAGGTTATATTCGACGTCCGGCGCAAGACCGGTCGGCTTATTTTTCAAATTCAGCTTGAGCCGCACGTCCTTGGTTTCGGTGATCTGCCGCGCGGCCTGTTCGATCGCCGCCGCCAGATTCGACCGCCCGCTGCGCAATCCCGCGACGCTGCGCCGCGTCTCGCGCAGGCAGGTTCCCGCGTCGCCGATGATGTCTTCGAGCATGCCCCGCTCCTCGCGCGATTTCATCCGGCCGGCCAGCGCCTGCATCTCCATGGTGATGCCGGAAAGGCCCTGGATCAGCGTGTCGTGCAGTTCGCGCGCGATGCGGTTGCGCTCCGTCAGAATCAGGTTGAACTGCTCGCGCAGCGTGCGAATGCGGAATTGATAAGCCGCCCAGATGCCCAGACCGATCAGAACCGCCATCAGCGGCCAGAACCACACGCGCTGATAATAATGCGACGCGAGCACGAAACTGACCGTCGCGCCGGTCTCGTTGCAGGCCCCATCCATGCTGCACGCGCTGACCCGAAAGCGGAATTTTCCCGGCGGCAGATTGGTGTAATACGCTTCGCGCCGCGTGCCGGCGTTGATCCAGTCGCGATCGTAGCCTTCCAGAATATATTTGAAGGTGATGCGCGTCGGCACCAGATAACTCAATCCGGCGTAAGTAATTTCGACGTTTTTGCGCCCCGGCGCCAGCTTGCCGATGCGCGCCGGCTGTTCCCGCTCGCCATTCACCGTAACGTCGTCGATCACCACCGGAGGCGGCGGACCGTTGCGCGTCAGGTGCCGCGGGTCCAGCACGATCAGCCCGCGGATGGTCGAAAACCACACGCGGTCGTCGTGCGTCACGGTCACCGGAAGCTGTACGCCGGATTTGCACTCGATCACGCGCAAGGCATCCGTGGGGCTGTACGGCGTGCTGGTGATTTTCCTCAGATGCCCCGCGGCATAGCTGCGCAGATCGGCCTCCGGAACCCAGAAAATCCCCTTGCTGCACGCCATCCACAAGCGGTCTTCGCCGTCGGCCGCCAGGCCGTAGATTTCGTTGTCGAACAGGCCGTCGCGCATGCCGAACGCGTAGATTTTTCCGTTTTCGATGAGCCGTAACCCGGCTCCCGTCATGCCGATCCAGATCGCGCCGGTGCGATCGCGATAAAACGCGTCGGCCCCGCGCAGCGAGAATCCGTTCTGTAAAACCTCTTCCGATTTTCCGTGGGCGTAGGAAATGACCGCATTGAGCGTCGCCAGATAAATTCGCCCCGCGCCATCCTGGCCCAGCGCCAGAACCGGAGCCGTCACCGCAAGCCCGGACGGCCGCACGAAAGCGCCGTTGCGAAATTCCACCGCGCCTCCGCCCGTGCCGACCCACAGGTTTCCCGCGTGATCGCGCAGCAGCGACAGAACCTGGGAGGAAGGCAGGCCGTCGCCGCGCCGGTACGTCCGCACCACCCGGCCCTGTTCGAGGCGGGCCAAACCGAGATTGGTCCCCACCCACAGGCTACCAGCGGCGCCTTCGGCCAGGGCGTAAACGAAGTTCGACGGCAGACCATCCCTGCTGGTCAGAACCGTGAATTTATGACCGTCGAAACGGCTCAATCCCGAGCCGAGCGTTCCCACCCAAATGTTATTGCCCCGATCTTCCAGCAGCGGACCGGTGTTGTTGCTCGGCAGCCCCTCGTTTTCGGTATAGGGAACCGCGTGCCCATCCAGAAATTGATTCAACCCGTGCTTGGTTCCCACCCACAGGCTGCCTTCGCGATCCTCGAAAATCGAATAAACGTTGCTCTGTGACAGACCCTCCTCGGGGCGGAAGCTGACCAGTTCGTCCTTGCGCAGCCGGCTGAATCCGGCGCGGGTGCCGATCCACAAACTGCCGTCGCGCCCCGCGAAAAGGCTGAGAATCCAGTCGTCGACCAAGCCGTCGCGCGTCGTGTACAGACGATCGTGCCCGTTTTTGTATTCGACCAGCCCCTCGCTGGTGCCGATCCAGAGGGTGCCGTCCTGCGCGAAAGCCATCGACCGCACGCCCGCGTCCGGAGGCATGGACGCCAGCGCGTGCGAAGTGAATTTCGTGCCGTCCCAGACGGTCAGCCGGGTGCTTTCTCCGCCGATCCACAATTTGCCGTCGGGAGCCACCGCCGCGCCGCGAACCAGATCGCTCGAAAGACCGTCGGCGCGGCGAAAAACCTTCATCGCGCCGTGTTCGAAACGCACCAGGCCGGAGGCCGTGCACACCCAAATCGTGTCGCCGTCGGCAACCACGTCCTGAATCATGTCCGACGGCAAGCCATTTTCCGCCGAATAATGCGTCACCTCGCCGCCGGCGAAACGGTACAGCCCGGAATCGTTGGTGCCGATCCACAAGGCTCCCTGCGGGTCCTGCACCACGCTGCGAATCCAGATGTCGGAGGGCGCCTTCTTATAAATATCCTCGAACCGGCGGAAGCGGACGCCGTCGAACCGGATCATCCCGCTTTGCGTGCCCAGCCACAGATAACCATCGCGCGTTTGCAGAATGGAATACACCGACGCATCCGGTAAACCCTGCTGCGTCTGCCAGATGCGATGCACGTACTGGGTCAGCGTACGGTTCGGCTCCAGCGCATAGACCGGTCCGGTGAGCGACACCGCCGCCGTCAGCATCATGTAAGCGCGCCAACGCATCCTTATTCCACTATTCTCGCGCAAAGCGATCCCTTTATCATGACGCTGGCGGACCGCCGGATGTTAGCGTGGCAGGCAGGTTATTAACGCGATTCGTCTTCGGCATCGCCGGCCTGGCCGTTTCTTGAGCCCTGGCGCCGGCAGCTCGCCGAAGCTCATCAGAACCCGACGCCGACGCCCGCGGAGATCTCGGTGGCCCACAGTGAGCCGGTGTTGTTGAAGAACCCGAAGCTCGGTTTCGGCGTGACGTACTCGCGGGCATCCAGTCGCGCGCCCCAGATCCCGTGGATGTGAACCTTTACGCCTGCGCCGAAATTCGCGCCGAATTTCGTCGATCCGCTGTAAGACGATCCGCCGGGTGGAACGAAATTATCGAATTCGACGCCCGCGGTGACAAACGGACGGATGTGGGCGTCGGTGCCGGTGAACGGATAATATAATGCGTTGAAATTGCCCTGGTGCATGTGCATCGCCTCGGACTCCGGCGCGCCGCCGGTCGCCGCCGAATCAAAGTTCATGTACATGTGATTGAACGCATAACCGACCTCTGCGCCGTAATGATCTTTATAGTTAAAGTTGAAACGAAAGCTGAAACGATAGCTGCTTGACAGCGTAATGTCATTGCTTGAGGTAGTGAACGGATTGAGCGTGCCGAGACCCGGCGAACCGTCCAGCATATTCCAGCCGTAATTGAACCAGAACTCGCCGGCCTGTCCCCAGGCCATTGTGGAAAAACAGCCCATTGCCAACAGCAATGTAAGTCTTTTCATGTTCCTCCTGATGCATCTCGTGTAGAACGCGTTCCACTTCCGACTATCAGGACGAGGATTTCGCCCGGGCCATGCACTCCGCGTACCAGCCGCATTTCGATATCCGCGGTGCGGCTCGGTCCGGTGACCAGGACCATGGAGCTCGCGACCGCGGCCGGCTGCGGCACGCGTTCAAACAGCTCATCAAGACCCGCAATGATTTTAGCGCGTTCAATGATGGCGATGTGCCGCGGCGGCAGAAGAGAAAGCAGCCGCGGCTCGCTCAAAAACACCAGGGTTCCCGTGTCGGCCAGGGCAAAATCGGCGGAGGTGATGCCGATTTCCGCGGCGGCGCAGGAGGCGCGGGAAAAATCGGCGGCGAAGCCGCAAGCCCGCACCAGCGCGGTATCGGACGCAGCGACGCGCACTCCGGCGAGCTTCGGTTCAAGATAGGCGCGCGCCTGCTCCGGCGTGTCCACTTCGACCACGGACCCGCCGAGAGCCGTCAGCGCCTGCCGGAATGTCTCCACGAAGCCGGCGTCCGATTTAACCGTTTTATTCAGATAAACCGGCGGCGCCACGGGAGTTTCACGTTTCCCGAGCGCGGCGCGAACCCGCCCGAGCATTTGCTCGCGCGCGCTTATTTTTTTCCCCGCACGCTTCAACCCCGGACCCTCCGGCGCCATTCTTCGCGAAAGCTGCGCGCCGGCAATTCCGGCAGATCGCGCTGCGAAAGCCAGGCTTTGAGCGGTCCCGCGGCGGGCAATCTGCGCAGGCGCCGCAGCCAGCGGAATTTTTCATACGCGGCCGGATGGCGCATCACCCAGGAAAAAATCCGGAACGCCGCTTTCTCCGCCGGAGGTTTCGCGGAATCACGGCGAAATTCCAGTAAAATCTTTGGAATTTCGATTTTTACCGGGCAAACCTCGCCGCAGGCCCCGCACAAACTGGAGGCAAACGGCAGCCATTGCGCCCCCTTCGAGTCCGGCATGAACTGCGGCGTCAGGATTTTACCGATCGGACCGGAATACACCCACGGATAAGAATATCCGCCGATTTTCCGGTAAACCGGGCAATTATTAAGGCACGCCCCGCAGCGGATGCAGTACAGCGACTGGCGTTTTTCCCGATCGGCCAGCACGCGCGTGCGGCCGTTATCCACCAGCACCAGGTAAAATTCCCCGGGACCATCGGCTTCGCCGGCGCGGCGCGGTCCGGCGAGAAACGACGTGTACACGCTGAGCGGCTGGCCGGTGGCGCTGCGCGCCAGAAGCTTCAGGAAAATCGCCAGGTCCTGGGCGCGCGGGATAATTTTTTCCATCCCCGCGATGGCGATGTGAATGGCCGGCGCGCTGCTCGACAGCCGGGCGTTGCCTTCGTTCTCCACGATCACCACCGCGCCCGCGTCGGCAACCAGAAAATTCGCGCCGGTGATGCCCATCCCCGCGGCCAGAAACTTCTCGCGCAGCGTTGCGCGCGCGATGGCCGTGAGCCGCTCCGGCGAAGCGTCGCGATCGGCGTGCAGCGCTTCGGCCACCTGCTCGCGCGTCTTATGCAGCGCCGGCGCGATGATGTGATACGGCTTTTCGTGCGCCAGCTGGATGATGTACTCGCCCAGATCGGTTTCCACCGCTTCGATGCCGGCGTGTTCCAGATGATCGTTCAAATGAATTTCTTCACTGGTCATCGATTTGGACTTGACCACCAGCTTGACGCCGCGCTCGCGCGCCAGACCGCTGACAAAGTCGCGCGCTTCCTCGGCCGTATTGGCCCAGATCACCTGGCCGCCGCGGGCCACAAGGTTGCGCTCCAGCTCCTCGAGATAGAAATCGAGGTGCTCGATGGTGTGCTTTTTGATTTGGTTGGCGCGCTCGCGCAGATCCTGGTAGCCGGCCAGATCGGCCACCGATTTGCGCCGCCCGTCGGCCAGCCGCGCCGTGGCCGAATAGATCGCTTTTTGCAGCCGGGGATCGCCAAGGGTCTGCTCGATTTGCGCGAGTTTCATCCGCAGTCAAAACATTAACACGCGCGCCCCCGGCTGCGCCTACTTCAATCCAAACGCGTACACGTGGGCGTCCCAGCTCACCAGGAAAACTTTGCCCAGCGCCACCACCGGCTCGCTGAAATGCACCCAGCTGGGGATGGTTTTTTCGCTCGAATAGAGCTGCTTGCCGGTCTCCGCGTCGAAGGCGTAAAGGACCAGGTTACTCACCGGCGTCGCGCGGAATTTGGCCGATTCCTCCGCCCGCTTCACCGCTTCCGGACCGCCGCGGCCTTGCATGGCCGCGATCATCGCCGCCTGCGCCGCGGGGTTGGGAGGAGCAGCCGGCCGCGATTCGGTCGAGTCTCCTCCGGGACGCGTGGGATTCTGAATGGTCTGCTCGCCGGTCTGGATCGCGTAAACAACACCGTTGGCCACCACCGGCGGATCGGGAACCTGCATATCGCGCGAGATCCAGGCGGGCGCGATCGAAACATTATCGCCATCGGCGACCACCCGAAACGCCATCACGCTGCCGTGCGGCGCGTCATCGTAGCTGTACGGAAAATGCGGCGCGTTTTTCGACGGCGGTCCCCACATCGGGATATAAAGGAAGCGATTTCCCTGCGGATCGAGATACGTCGCCATCGCGCCCCATACGCCGCGTCCGCCCAGCAGAAGCTCATCATTGCCCAGCGGCTGCGATTGATACAAAGGTTTCGAATGGTCGCCGTAATGCCCGCCAAGCGCGTCCGCATCGAGCAGATAGACCACCCCCTGCTTGGCCGCGCTCGCCAGCAGCGTGCGTTTCTGAAAGGGAAAAGTCACAGGACTCGCATCGCCCAGATCGAAATCTTTGGCGTTCAGATAGCGCCAGTTCGAAGGCGTGAACGAATCGACCACGCGCAACGGCTTGGGCGTCATCGCGATCACGGTTTGGCCCCAGGAGCCGGACGCCGGGTCGGCCAATCCGTCGGCGGTTTGCATATAAATTCCTTTGGGACCCTGCACCACGCCCGCGCGCCCCCACGCTCCCGCGGCGCGGCCACCGCTCAAATAAAATCGCGACAACATGGGATGCGCGGGGTCGCTGACGTCCATCGCCGAAATGTTCGCCATGGTCATGTCGTGAGCGTTCTCGCCCCCGCAGCCGCGTCCGCTGGGCGAAATGATCATGTCGTCGATCAGGTTCAGGCTCCAGTTGCGGGCGAAGGGCGTGACGAAATCGGTGGGCGTCATGCGTTCCTCGCCATTGCTGAGGCTCAGCGCGCGCAGCTTGCCGTCGGTGGTGTTCAAATAAATGATCGACTTCTGTTTATCGATCACCGGCGTCGCGTTCTGGCTGTTGGAGCACAGCCAGGTGGCGAATCGCGGCGGCGTCAGGTTATTGGGGAACGTCTTCTGCCACAAAATTTTCCCGGTATCGGCGTCGATGGCGTAAATGGTATCGTTGCTGCCGATGGTGAACAAAAGATTTTTTTGGCCCTGCGGCGTGTCCACGCCCGCCACCACCAGCGGAGCGGTCAACGTCGAAAGAACCACGTCGCGCGGCGGCGTGTTCAGTTGCGTGCTCCATTCGAGTTTCAATCCCGAAACATTATCTTTATTGAGCGTGGTCTCACCCTGGTTCCACCCGGTGCGGGACGCATCGTAGCCCCAGGTGGTCCAATCGCGGGGCATATCGGCGGCGATCGCGGCTCCGCACAGGAAAAAGAAAAGGGTGACAAGGGAACAACGGGGTCTCATGTTTCTAAATGTAATCCAATCCGGTGTGCGCATGCGTGCCGAAGAAGCGCAGGACCCGCTATGATCGAAGGCTGACCGTGCGAATCACCGAAGCTGAATGCGCCCGCGCGGGTAGTCGGCTAAATCTGCGAAATTAGCGCACTCCCAGCCGCGCATGCTCCGTCGGCTGATGTAATATGATTTAGAAAATGTTCAAGATTCAAATTGCATCCGGACTGGCGATGGCGGCGTCGCTCCTTTTCTCTCAGCCGCAGGTTCGTGCTCAAGGACGGCAAGGACAGGCAGCCGCGCAGCAACAGGCTCCGGCGCCGGCTCCCGCACCCGCGGCGATCCCCGGTGGACGCGGGCGCGGAGGCATTCCCGGCCCCGGTCCCGCGATCGGCGGCGATATCGACGAAACGCCGTCGGTGACGCATCATTCCATCAACGTCGACGGCAGGACGCTGAATTACACGGCGACCGTCGCGGAAATGCCGATCAAAAATTCCGGCGGCGAGACCGAAGCGCACATCTTTTACATGGCCTACACGCTCGACGGCGCGGATCCGACCAAGCGACCGCTGACCTTTTCCTTCAACGGCGGGCCGGGATCGGCGTCGATGTGGGTTCACATGGGCGGATGGGGTCCGCGGAGCCCGAAGCTGGAGCCGAACGGTTCCATGCCGCCGCCGCCGTACCACATCATCGACAATCAGGACACCTGGCTCGATCAAACCGACCTGGTGTTCATCGATCCGGTGGGCACCGGCTATAGCCGCGCCAAAACGGTGGCGATCGCCCGGCGCATGAACAGCGTTTCCGGCGACATTCAATCGGTGGGCGAATTCATCCGCATGTACATCACCCGGAACAGCCGCGAATTGTCGCCGCTGTTTATCGCCGGCGAAAGTTACGGCACCTTCCGCACGGCGGGCCTTTCCGGATACCTGGTCGATCGCGGCATCGCGCTCAACGGGATCGTTCTGGTGGGCACCACGCTGAACCTGGAAACCATCTGGAGCCGCAGCGACGATCTGGTGTATCAGCTGGAACTGCCGACGTACGCCAACGATGCGTATTATCACCATAAGGTGGCTCCCGATTTGCAGCGCAAGGATTTTGGCGCGTTCCGCAAAGAAGTGGAAGCCTTCGCCATGGGCGAATACGCCAACGCGTTGGCAAAAGGCGACGAGCTGCCGGCGGCCGAGCGCAAGGCGGTGATCGATAAACTGGTGCGTTATACCGGCCTGGATGCGAGCTATATCGATGAGAGCAACCTGCGCTGGGACGTGCAGCACTTCGCGCGGGAACTGATGCGCCACGAGCATGAGCAGATCGGCCGCTACGATGGCCGCCTGACCGCGCCCGCTCCGCTCAACACCGGCGAAACGAGCACGCTCGATCCCTCCAGTACCCAGATCACGCCGCCGTTCACCGCGGTGTTCGATCGCTACATCCACGGCGAGCTCGGCTACAAAACCGACATGTTTTATTATCCGAGCGGCGGCATTCAGCCCTGGGATTATCAGGTGCAGAACGGCTTCGGCGACACCACCAGCCTGCTGCGCGAGGCCATGGAAAAGAATCCGTACATGAAGGTGCTGATCTGCGCGGGTTACTACGATCTGGCGACCCCGTATTATGCCGTCGAATACACCTTCAATCACATGGGCCTGCATCCGGAGATGCACAAGCGCATCACCTGGAGCTTTTTCCCGGCCGGACACATGCTCTACATCGACAGCGATTCGCACAGCAAGCTGAAGCACGACGTGAGCGAGTTCATCAGCAACGCGCTGCCGAAGGCGGAATAGATTTCAAGAATCGTTTTTTGAAGGAGGGTGAGGCAAATTTATGAGTGTGACCATTACAACCCGGCAAGCGGGTGACGTGACCATTTTGGACATATCCGGACGCATCCAGCTCGGGGAAGCATCCATTTCGCTGCGCAACACGCTGCGCGACCTGGTGGCTCAGGACAAGACCAAGATTCTGCTGAATCTGGGCGATGTTTCCTATGTCGACAGCTCGGGGATGGGCGAGCTGGTGGCGGGTTTCACCAGCCTCGCGAATCGCGGCGGGCGGTTGAAGCTTCTGAACGTGACCAAGCGGATCAAGGATCTGTTGCAGATCACCAAGCTGTACACGGTATTTGAGGTATACGACGACGAAGCCTCGGCTTTGCGGAGTTTCTCGGCCGCAGCGGGCGCGTAGGCCCGGCGTAAAGGTTGCACGGCGCGGTTCGAGTCCGCTAGATTGAAGTTGAGGTGAGGTGCGAGAGTGGTTGAATCGGGCGGTCTCGAAAACCGTTGAACCTTTGCGGGTTCCGTGGGTTCGAATCCCACCCTCACCGCCAGAATAGAATCAATAGATTAGCAAAAAACGGTAATTTCGTCGGGCAATATCGGACAACTTGGCGTAGAATCAGAGCATGGCACTCGCCTTGTATCGCCGCCACCGACGCGATTGCAAATCCGGGCATCAAGAAGAACTCCGCACATCCGAATACGACGAAAGAAAGAAAGGTTGGAAGCGATGCGAATGCCCTATATTCGCGTCGGGAACGCTACGCGGCACCTTCAAACGCCACAATACGGGGCAGTGGGAATGGGCAGCCGCGAGAGCAATCGCAGCGGACTTTGATGCTGCGGGGAACTGGATCAAAGCATTTCCTGAAACGGCACCACGGGCTGACGCAGCACCGGCCGAAGAACTAAAGCCCGCCCGCATCACGATAGCCGACGCGATTAAGGTTTTTCTCAGCAACCGCGAAGGCGCGAAGATCGCGCCCGCGACATTGCGCAAGTACCGCACCTTTACTAAGCAACTCGCGATTTTCACGGACACGCGCGGCTATGCGATGCTCGACCAGCTCACGTCCGCCGACATCGACGTGTTTTATTCCGGCTGGAAACTTGGGGCGCGGGCGAAGGGCAAGCGCCTTGGCACGCTGAGAGCGTTTTTCCGGTTCTGCGTGAACCGCAAATGGATTCAGGAGAACCCCGTCGGCCCCGATCTCAAGCCGCCTGTCGGCGCGAACTGCGTCGCCAATAAAGCGCCGTTCACCGACGAGGAATTGCAGCGGATAATTGACGCGTGCGACAGGGTAGGGGAGGTCGCCTGGACCAGCGGCACGGGCCAGGGCGTATGGACCGGCGAGGACGTGAAGGATTTTATCTGGGTCATGGTCTACACCGGCTTTCGCATCTCGGATGTTGGGCTGTTCCATATGAAGCGGCTCAACGGAAACGAAGTTTTTCTTCGCGCGAAGAAGAACGGCGGCGACGTCTTCGCTTACATCCCGGATTGGCTCAGGGACCGCCTGAACGCACGGGCCAGGCGTTGCGGCGTCCGCCCGTTCATTGTCGGCCAGTCAGACCGGCTCGAGACCGTAACGGATATGTGGCGCCGGAAAATCGGCAAGGTATTCGGTCTTGCCGGAGAATTCGACGAGCCGCCGACACCGCACCGTTTCCGGCACACCTTCGCGCGTATCCTGCTCCAGCGCGGCGTTCCTGTTTCCGATGTTGCGGACCTTCTCGGCGATGACGAAGACACCGTGCGAGAGCATTACGCGAGATGGGTTCCCGAGCGTCAGGCCCGTCTAACGAAAATCCTCAAGGAAGCGTTCGACGACAAGCCCAAGCCGAAACTCGTTGCTCTGCCGGGCGGACGCAATAACGGCTAGACAGGATTGAGCAGGCGCGTATGTATCCGCTGTGCGGCGCTTTCGGGAATGCTGTAAACCGTATGCGCCTTCTTCCGTCCCATACGTACCTTGATAACGCCGGGATCGTCTTTGACAAGCTTTCGGACGGTTTCTCGACCCAGGCCCCACATGCGCGCCAGTTCACCAATCCGGTAGTGCTGTTCGAAAGTTGTGTTCCCCAGTAGCACAACATCCTCAGTTCATAAGAGCGCTTCGTAACTTGCTCGCCGCGCGGCCAATATCCAATTCAACTCTGGGTTCCTGAGCATCACTTCCCTCGATTAGCTGGAAGTTGGTGGTCTTCGGTTTTCAACGAAGCGTATGGCGCTTCGAATAAAATGTCGCGGTTCACGCGGACATTGAATTTATATCCAGCGGGGACTTTGATTGTCGGCTGAACGTTCAAATTGCGCCGTGTGATCTGCGCACCCGTTTGACTGAGTTCCTGTCCGACCGCGCTACCTGCGGTCTGGGCGGGCGACGGATACGTAAGGGCGCTTTGGCTGGTCCGCTGCGAGATCTCAAATGCTGCTGTGAAAATGCTCGTCAGGACCGAGAAACCGACGATCCGCATGTAGTGGTGATCCACCTTGTCGCGCAAACCGGCATTGCCGTGGGAATCAAGGCCGATCATGCCGTTGAGGTCGATGGAGGAGGCGTCCGGGTAGACGATCCGGTTCCAGGCGACCTGGACACCATCTTGGCCGTAAGAAATGTGCGAATCATAACGGCCGATTAGACGGGAACCTTGCGGGATTAGGAGGTAGAGACCGGTCGCGGTGTCGTACACGTTCGAGGTCACCAGCGCTTTCAGTTCGCCGGGCAGATCGGAGTTCAGCGATTGTTCGAGAATCGCCGGAATTTCCCAGCCCGCCTTGATTTCATAGCGCGAGAGCGGTGGTTGGCGGGTCGAGCGGAGGTAGTCGTCTGCTTGATGAGTGCGTTCCGTGTTGAGGAATGTCTCTTTACGTGACTGCATGTTCTGGGCATCATACTCGTTTTCGCCAGGTTGAGCATTAGGAAGCGCAACGGAATCACCGGCCTGCCGCGCGCCCAGAGCACGGCTCAGGGCTTCGACCTGAGAAAGGTCATTCGATGGAGTCGGGACCGCGGTCGCGGTGACCGACGACGGGACCGAGGAGTTGCGGATGGTTGTCGGAGCCTGGAGCGCTTGTTGTTCTAGCTGGTAGGCGGCGGCGATCTCGCGCTCTTCTGGCGATTCTTCGTGCACCGGCGGTGCAGTAATCGGCTGGATACGCGCGACACTCGGCTGGCGCACAACAACTCGTTCCTGTGGAAGACCATCGCAGAGTTGTCCAGTTTGCGGACTGAAGCGATAAGGCTCACCCGTCCTCGGATCGACACCGCACGACGCCGGCGTCGAGGCCGGGGCTGACGGCTGATCTGGAGGCCGGAGGGCCAGCGCCATACTTCCAGCAGGAATCGCCTGCATGAACTCGGCGCCGGCTTGGGTGGCAGGCGTCACGCCTTTCGGAATGCCCGCATCGCGAGGCGCCGATTGATTGTTAAGCGTTCTCCGGTATCCGCCGTAGGCGAAGGCGAGCAGCAGAAGCACAACCAGGGACACGATCGCGATACCGGCGCGGCGGCTGATGCGTAGGGGATTCTGGGGCTGAGGATGAAAATCAATGCCATCCGGCGACTCGATCGGTTTATGCGCAGCGCTATTGTCGTTTTCCACGGCTGATCTCTACTTTCTGGGCTTTCTTGCCCGATCCGAGAACCAAGTTGGCGCGGTCGAAGACGCGGTCCACGATGTAGGTCTGATCTTTCACGCGATAGTTGGTCATTTCGCCCTTCCCGTCCGCACCGATGACGAGCAGCACCGGCGCTTCGCGATGTTGAATTTCTGGAGGCATCTGAATGTAGGTCTTTGCGCCGTCGTCGTAAACGCGCACCGGCCGGAGATGCTCATCGCCGCCACGGATCACGTAATCGAAGTTCATGTTTTCGACCGCAATCATGGCGGGCGGCATTTCCGCCGCATGCTGGGCTTGCTTGGCCGCCGCCTGTTGTTCGGCAAGTTGTCGTTCCCATTTTCGGGTGTCGTCCTCGGGGTACGCGAAGGCTACACGGGCGACGTAATCCTCCGGCTTCGAGATCAGGCGCAGGTAGTAGGCGCGGCGATCTGTCGTCACGAGGAGATTCGTGTCCAGGCCGGGCGTTTGTGGCTTCAGAATGATCACGGCGGTTGCCTGCTCGCCGGTTCCGTACATGGCGAGCGAAATGTTCCATCGGACAGAATCGCCGATGTGGGGATCGCCTACGACCTTTTCGCCAGCTTCGAGTTCAACCATGCACACGCGCAGCGGCGCACAGACCACGGTGGGTAGCCCGGCTCCGTAGGAAAAAATCACCCGACCATCCCTGCCACGCGATGGCGCGTTCTTTTCGCCTTGCCAGTCTTCGCTCACACGCACCGCTTCAAGTGCTGTTGCCGTGAGTGGCACATCCATGTTGGGCTTGAAGTCCTTCGGCACACTGCCATTCGGAAGACCACTCGGAGTGCTCGGTGTAGCGAGTTCGGGTCTGACTTGAGCCGGGGCGCTCGCCGGATTTTCCAACGTCCGCAGTTGATTGCCGAAATCGTATTGGCGCAAGAGTGGCGGAACATCCTTGGGTTGTTCGCCCTTCGCACCCGCTGGCGGCTGCGCCAACAGGACTGGCAGCATAATGAGTGTCGTCATAAATGGTCCTTTCATTTTCTTGATCCTCTTACAAAACCTTTGCCCAGCTTGCGTTGGTGATGTAGATCCCCAATGGATTGATCCGCGCCTCGCGCTCGTCCTTCGGCGGATTGAGCGCGATCGTGAAATAACCTTTCCAGTGGTCCATTGCTTTTACGGTTCCATAGAGATCTCGCGTGGTTTCGACCCATTCGACTTCATAGGTGCGGTCGCTGGTCGGCAGAACGGATTTGACTTCGACAGAAACGGTTTCGGTTTCCGCGCGCTTGAACGGCGGATCACCGCGATAATATTCGCTGATAAAGGTCTGGGCCGCGCTGCCGCTGGCAATTTGCGCGTACACGCGGTCGATCGCTTTGCGCTGGGAGATGCCATCCGTTGTAACCGTGCGAAGGTTTTCGATCCAGTTGAAGATATTCGACCTGCGAAGCCGGTCATCATCGAGAGGAGTTTGATCTGCGACACCTGAGGCCACGGGCCGGCTGAGATTGTCGAGTAACACGACAAATGGCACGACACGAGACCGTACCGACAACCAGACGACACCGCCAGTTGCCAGGAGCGCGATAAGGGAAGAAAGTGCGGCCATGGTACGCCAGTTCTTGGCGCGGGTGATGAGATCGCCATAGCGCTCGTCCCATTCGCGGCGTGCGGCGAGATAAGGATTGTAGGTTTCGTTCATGGGTTATTCCTCGTGATCGATGGGAATTCTGGGTGGGGTCGCGTGCGGCGCACTATCGGAAGGTAGCGATCTTATCCGTTGCCGTATACTCCGCGCCTGATCGACCGCGCGTGTCATTACATTTTTTGCTTTTCCTGATGTCGGCGGCTGAACACTCGGCGAGCTCGCGCTTCTGACCGAGGTGATTTCCGATGCGCTGCTCATGCCAGGAGTATCAGAGGGTGTTGTGTCGCGAGTGATAGCAGATGACGGATTGACCGACGCGGCGCCCACATCTTCGGAACTGACGGACGCCGGCAGGAATCCGCGTTGAGGCGGTTGCGCTTCAAAGCCGGAACCAGTTAGTGGCTCGCCACCGATCGAGGACAGGATTGATGAGATTGGCGATTGCGCGGATGCAGCACTTTCATTACGATCCAAACCACTGGTTCGCTGCGCGGAGGTAATTGGCGGTTCGCTAGCAGTCATGGAATCGCGAGGCATGGTTGACGGCGGATCGGGTTGCGCGCGCAAAACGGCGCCGTTCGGTGCGACCGAGGATGGGGACGACGGCGGCGACGGCGGCGACACCGGACCTCCACCGGATGAGCTTGCCGATCCGACGCTTGCGACTGCACGTGTTGCGTTCGAGCCTGGGCCACCGGCGCTGGCCGCAGATCCAGTACCGACGGCGGCCCCGCCACCTGCCCCTGCCAACAATCCAACAGCGGAGGCCGCCGCGCCGCCCGCCGCGATACCCCCGGCAGCAACGGCCGCACCGGTCGCGATCAGGTCACCGCCGGTCAGCGCCGGAGACCCGCCGATCACGGCCGCAAACAGTTTCGGAATTTGCCAGCAGCACATCATGAAGATCAGGGAGCCGCCCATCACATCGAAGGCGGTCATGACAGGTCGCGCGGCTGCCGAGATGCCCTGTGCCTCATCGACCCAGGCCAGGCTCAAGTTGAATCCAGCCGAGATCAGACAATAGAGGACCACGATCTTGATTCCGATCGAGACCGCCAACCCGATGTAGCGCTCCGTGTACGGAGCCGTCCAGCGGCTGCCTCCGAAGCCCAGGAAGATGAAGCCGACCGATACCGCAAGATAGCTTTCGACCAGGGTGACGATGAAGTTGATCGTGATCAGCGTGTACGAAATCACGATCACGAGTGCGGCAAAGGCCAGAGACAACGAAGGGCCGGGGTTGGTGAAGAATGCCGACGTGCTCGCTCCATCGAGCAATGCGCCGGCGATGCTGAGGCCCTGAATAAAGACGCCGCTCGGTGAGAGCGCGCCAAGCCCGGCGGTATTCTGACCGATCTGAGTGAAGCTATCGATGATCGCCGGAATCCAGGTTCCGCCGTTCAGCAGCAGCGCGTAGAACGCCCCGATCCACATCAGCTTCCGGATTAGCGCAGAGGTCCAGGCCTGGAGATCGCTCTTTTCGAGCAGCATCACCGCGGCGCTCCAGGCGAATTCGATCACGGCTAAAATGCCGAACAGCGTATTGGCGTAGACGAATACATTTGTTGTCCATAGAATCCGGCTGTTGCGGAACTGATCCATGATCTGGCTCGGAACCGTGGTGTTGAATGGAGGGCCGCCCTGCGCGTCCGCCGCTGGCAGAGAGAGGCCGATAACCGCGATCAACAGGAGCCAGCGATGAGCTGGTCTAAAAAATGGTTGCAGCATAACGCATCTCACTGGAGACCGGGTAAGTAGGTTTTGCCGTCGCCAGTTACCGGACCACCCGTGAAGAACCACTGGGTTGCCGCTTGTCCGGCAGCCTGCTGCTGAATCATCGCCGCTTGATATGCTTGCTTGCTCGACATGTCGGCCATCATCAATTCCCGGAGCTTCATCAGTTGTTGGACTTGCTGATCGCTAATCTCGCCGAGCACATTAAGCGCCTGCATCTGCCCATCCGCGGTCTGCGACATGTTTTCGAGGGCATTGATGACCGAATACTCGCTCTCCATCTGCTGATTCTGAAGACCGGCGGCCCGGAGCGCTCCGAGGGTCGTATCGAGGGAAGTCTGAGACCATTGCTGATAGTTCATGTAATAGACGTTCGGGTTCGTTGCGTATCCGGGATACGTACTTCGAAACATCTGATCGAGATTCCCGAGCGAATAGGCCAGCGCTTGCCCGCCTTGAACGATCTGTGCCAGCGCATTGATATCCGCCTGGATCGCTCCGAAGGTCTGCGGCGAAAGATTCTTCGTATTCCGCAGCATG
>DATJNW010000041.1:0-7772 GCA_035507655.1 Bryobacteraceae bacterium
GCCGCCACATCCGCCACGCGCATATGGTGAATATTGAGCGGCGGATCATGCTGGAGGGCATGCGCGCGGATTTCCATAAAGTGGACGAGCTGAGCATCAAGGTGCTGGAGATCGCGCAAAACGCGAAAGTGATCCGCGCAACCACGCCGGCCGGAACCAACATCGTCGCCGACATGAACCGCGGCTATAAGTGGATCAAAACCAGTGGCATCATTTCGACCCAAAAATGGGGCAACCTTCCGGGCGGCGAAATTTTCACTACGCCGGGCGAAGTGAACGGAACCTTCGTGATCGATGGCGTGGTCGGCGATTATCTCTGCGCCAAATACGGCGAGCTGCGCGAATCGCCGCTGACGCTGCGCGTCGAAGGCAATCGTCTCAAGGAAGCGCATTCGGCCAATCGCGAGCTGGAAGATGAGTTCTGGCGCTACACCCACACCGATGAAAACAGCGATCGCGTCGGCGAATTCGCCATTGGCACGAATATCGGCCTCAACGGCGTCATCGGCAATATCTTGCAGGACGAAAAACTGCCCGGCATTCACATGGCGTTCGGCAATCCCTACGGCGCGCACACCGGCGCGGAGTGGGATTCGTCGACGCACATCGACGTGGTGGGAACGAAGTTCGACATCTGGGCCGACGACCGGCAGATCATGCGCGCCGGCAAATTTCTGGTCAGATGATTCCGGAGCTGCGGCGCGACTTCAACGCGCGGTTCACGGCGGAAAAATATCAGCGGTTTTTAAAAACGCTCGAGGAAGCCTGCGGCACCCACGTCAAATTTCGAAATTGCGAAACGCCGCTATTTCTGCCGCGCGCGCTGTTCGAAAAAATGGACGCGTACGGTCGCGAGCTGATCCGGCAATTAATGACGCCGGAATACCTGGCGCGATCCGAAGAAACCATCCCCGCGGAGTATCGCGCGCCGAACGAAGACCCTCGGCCGCTGTTCCTTCAGGTCGATTTCGGGTTGACCGCCGCGCTTGAACCCAAGTTGGTCGAGATGCAGGCATTCCCGTCACTGTACGCGTATCAACCCACGCTGCAAGGCGTCTACGCAGAAACGTACGGAATCGATTGTCCGACGGATCCGCCGTACACCGATCTGTTCCGGCGCGCGGTCATCGGCCGCCATGCGCCGGAAAATGTGGTGCTGCTCGAAATCGATCCGCTGCACCAGAAGACTCTGCCCGATTTTTTGTTGACCGAAAAAATGCTCGGCATCAAGACGGTGTGCATCACACAAGTTGAAAAGCGCGGCCGGCGGCTGTTTCACAACGGCGTGCCGATCGAGCGGATTTACAATCGCGTAATCGTCGATGAGCTGATTCGCCGCAACATTCGCACGCCGTTCGATTATCGAGACGATCTGGACGTCGAATGGGCCGGCCATCCGAACTGGTATTTTCGCATCAGCAAATTTTCGATTCCGTTCTTAAAGCACCCTTCCGTTCCACGCACGCAGTTTCTTTCGGAGGGTGCACCGGACGATCCCGAAAATTGGGTTTTGAAACCGCTCTACTCGTTTGCCGGACTCGGCGTGATCATCGGCCCGGCGCGTGACGAGGTCGCGCGCATCGAAGATCCGTCGCAGTACATTTTGCAGGAGCGCGTCGACTTCGCGCCGCTGGTCCAAACGCCGCACGGGCCAACCAAGGCTGAAATTCGCATGATGTATGTTTGGCTCGACCAACTGCGCGCGGTTACGACAATCATTCGCATGGGCCGCGGCAAGATGATGGGCGTCGACCATAACCGCGATCTGGAGTGGGTGGGCGCCTCTGCGGCGTTTATTGTATGAAAATCTTCGCGCTGCTTGCCCTGGCTTCGGTGCTGTACGCGGCGCCACCGGTTTATCGCGTAAAAATCGAGACAACGCAGGGAAATTTCACCATCGAAGTGCATCGCGACTGGGCGCCGCACGGCGCGGATCGTTTTTACGAGCTGGTTCGCGCAAAATATTACGACAATTCGCGATTCTTCCGCGTGGTCGCCGGAAAATGGGTGCAATTCGGAATCGCGGGCGATCCGAAAGCCGCGCAGCGATGGAGAGAACGCACCATTCCCGATGATCCGGTGAAGCAAAGCAACACACCCGGCTACATCGCGTTTGCGTTCACCAGGCCAGGCACTCGATCGACGGAAGTTTATATCAACTTGGGCGACAATTCGCGGCAGGACGCGCAGGGATTCGCGCCGTTCGGTCGCGTGATCGAAGGAATGGACGTGGTCGAAAAATTGTATTCCGGCTATGGTGAAAACTCCGGCGGCGGAATGCGCGCCGGGCATCAGGACAAAATGTTTGAAGAAGGCGACGTGTGGCTCGACCGCAACTTTCCGAAGCTGGATCGGTTGATCCGTGCGCGGATGGTGCGTTAATTCGACACCGGCAGCGTCGTCGAATTTGCCGGGACTCCGTTTTGCATGATGACGAGCGGCAAATTTCCCGGTTGCGCGTTCGACGGCACCGTGATGTTGATTTGATACAACCCGATACCCGTCGGCGTCAGCCCCGCGTAGGCGACATTCACAGTTTGCCCGCCGAGAGCCACCGTAGGCTGCGTCGATGCCGGCACCAGTTGTAATGGCGTCGCCACGCCCGAAGCGACCGGCGGATTCGTCGCGCCCATGCCAGTGAGATACAGCGTCAACGCATCGTTCGGATGCGCGGGCGAGGACGCGCTGACCAGCGATCCGTCGGCGCGCTGCGCGATCACTGTGCCGTCGGAAATGGAAAAAAGGACGCCGGGCTGCATCGGAACCACATCCAGCGTTTCCGGCAAAGTCAGCGCTCCATTCGCGCTGAGAATCGCCTGATACTGCTGGTTGGGCGTAAGCTCGAACGGCACCTGCGCGGCGAGTACGGAGCCCGAAACGAAAAACAACGGAATCTGCGTGCTGCCGATCAGCATGAACGCCCCGCTGATTTGATTCAGCAGCGGAACATTCGGCGGCGCGACCAGCGACGGCGCGAATCCGCTTCCATACACCTGAATCACGCTGCCGGGCGCGAGCGCGTAGCCGGTCGCATTCGCAGTGGCGACGTTGAAGAAAATATTCAGTGTGCCATTGGGCGCCAGCGATGGCGGCGCGGCCGAATTCTGGTTCACCGCTCCGGTGAATTGCTCGGTGGCTTGCAAGGTTCCCGCGGTTGCTTGAAGCGTGACGGTGGTTTCCGCCGACGTCGTGATCGGTTGCCAGGTGGCCGCGTAGGTGTTCGAGACGCTGTCGCCGCGCAGTGAAAGCGGCGGATCGCCGCTCGAAAAACTGGCGATCACCGAGCCGCCGCTGACCGCATTTCCGCAATTATCATTCAGTTGCACGATCAGCGTGGCCGGCCATCCGGCGGGAACCGAAAAATTCCCGGCGAGTCCGGTTTGCGTCATGGCGAGCTGCGCCGGACTGCACGTGGCATCCGCATGAATCATCGAACTGCCCACCGCCGGCGGCACCACCAGCGTCACCGCGACGGTGCGCAGCGCGCCGCTCATTTCGATATTGATGTTGCCGTAGTAAATTCCTGCCGCAAGACCCATCGTGTTGACGCTCACTGAAACCGGCGCTGGCGTTCCGGTCATCGCCGTGCCGTTCGCAGGCGTGGCGCTCAGCCAGCTTCCTCCGCTGACCGTCGACGTCGAAACGCCGAACCCGATGGCGGCCGCGCTGCTGGTGTAGAGATAGACCGTTTGCGCGCCGATCGAAGGCGTGAAGAATAACCCAGCCGGCTGCGGATCGGGCAGCGCAGGCGACGTGGAAGGCTCGTTATCGAGCACCGCGGTGAGATACTGCGGCGCGTTCTGCGAATTGGGATCGCTCACGCTCAGCAGCGCGTACTGCGGACCAGCCGGCAAATTCGCCGTCCCCGCCGATGGCGTCAGCGTGAATTTTCCCGGCGCGGACGCCGTTGCCGTGCCGTTGCCGGGGCTGACGTTCAGCCAGTTCGATCCGCTCAGCAGGTTTACCGTCCAATTCACAGTGGAACCCGGATCACCGAGGTTCAACACGTTCACCGATTCCGGCATGGTCGAACCCGCGCCTTGCCGCGACTCGAATCGCAGACCGTTGGCGCTTAGCGCCATCGAAGGTCCGGCGCTTTGAACGAACAGAGAAACCGGAACGTCCACCGAACTGGTCGAGCCATTGGAACCGCTCAGCCGCACGATGTCGTGGTAACTTCCAGCGGCAAGCCCCTGGCTGTTCACGGCGACGAGGACTGTGGAGCCTTGCAGGTTTGCGCTGAGCCACGCGCTTCCGCCGACTACGGAAAGGGTGGGCGTTGCCAGGTTGGACATGGTAATGATTTGTTCCTGAGTCGAGGGCGCGGAGGCGCTCGCCAGAAAATGCAGTGCCGATGGCGCGGCCGACGCGGTGCCGCTCGAGCTGGTTACGGCGAGATTCACGGTCACGTTGATGGGCGCCTGGCTGCTGTTATTCGGCACCGTGATCTGGATGGTCGCCTGATAATTCGCGGCGGTCAGCGTCCCGGGAGTTACATTTACTACTACCGACCCCGGCGCGGGTCCGCCGGATTGCGAAATCGTTAGCCAGTTTGGCGCCGTGCTTCCCACCGGAAGAATTTGCGCGGCGTAATTCACCGGATCGTTGCTCGGCGCGACGATGGCAATCGTTTGCGAAGGCGGGCTGGACCCTCCGGCGGCCGCGGTGAACGAGAGTTGCGTCGGCGAGACCTGAAGCAGCGGTCCAGCCGGCGCGATCGAGAGCTGAAACTGCTTGCTGGCCGTGTATCCGGAGCTGTCAGTCGCTTGCGCCGTAAAAGAAAATGTTCCCATCGACACGGCCGTGCCGGTGAATCCGCCGGACGGTTGCAGCGTGATCCCGGGAGGCAATTGCCCGGTGGTGATTGAAAACGCGTATGGTGGATTGCCGCCGGTGGCGTTCAGCGATTGCGAGTAAGCCACCTGAAGGCTCCCGGTGGGCAGCGGCGACGCCGTGGTGATCGAAAACGGCGCGGCGATGATCAATTGGAAAAACGCGCTGATCTGGTCCTGGGCCGAATCGGTGACGTCAATGTTGAAGCCATAATCGCCCGCCATCATCGGAACACCGAGCAGCAGTCCCTGCCCGTTCAGCGTCAGCCCTGCTGGAAGCGTGTTTGAAACCTCCGTCGATTGCTCCAGCGTGAAGGTGTAGGGCGGCTGGCCTCCGCTGGCCGTGATGGTGGTCGAATAATTCATGTCGACCACTCCGTTGGGCAAGTTCACTGACGAACTGATTCGTAGTCCCGGGATGACGGTGATGGTATAGAACGCGGACACGGACGAACCCGGCGGCGCGTCCTGCCGCGGGACCACTTGCGCCAGCAGTTGCGAGGCGGTCACGTTGAAGCTGTAGGTTCCGGCGGTGGTCGGCGTGCCGCTCAGGGTGCCCGCGGAACTGAGCGTCAGCCACGACGGCAGGTTGGCGCTCGACCAGCTATAACTTCCGCTTCCATAAGCCACACTCAGCGTCTGCGCATAGAACACGCTGGTGCTCCCGTTGGGAAGCGAGGAGGGCATGATTTGAAGAATGTTTACCGTGTAATTTTGCGAGCCGTTCTCACCCTCGGGTCCGATGAAGCTGACCGTGAAGGAATACGCCCCTCCGGTGTTCGGCGTGCCGCTGAGGGTCGCGGTGCTGGTGTTCGAAGTGAAATTCAGGCCGGACGGAAGCGTGCCGGAATAGCTCCAGGTCAGCGCTCCGCCGCAATCCTCGCAGCTAAACGTTACCGAATAGCCCGCTCCGACCGCGCCATTGCTCGCCGACGATGGAAGGATGGGAATCGAAAAAGCAACGGCGGCCTGCGCGACGGCCCCCGCCAAGATCACCGCTCGAATGAGATTCTGCACAGAGATCGTCCTGATTCCTTCGCTAGCAGGGTGCTTGAAAAAGGGGACAGACCGCTCTATCCACGTTCCATGGTCACACGCGCCATGAATAACTTACATGCAGGGACAGAGTAGTCTGTCCCCTTTTTCGAGCACCCTGCTAGAATCGTCGGAATTGAAACGTAACTTTAAAACTCTACCTTAATACTAAGCTGGAGTTGCCGCGGCGTTTCGTTCAGCGGCGCGACGGCGGGAAAACCGCTCGGGAAACCGATGCGGCCGTATGCGGCGACGCCGAAATCGGGGTCGGCCAGAGTCGTCTGCGGATTATTCAGGTTGGCGTGATTCAAAATATTGAAAGCCTCGGCGCGAACTGTCAATCTGCCGAGTTCGCGAAGCGGGAACGCGCGCGCCAGCGAGATATCCAGGTTGTAGAATCCGGGGCCGATCAGCGAATTTCTTCCCAGGTTGCCGAGCGTGCTCGGAGCAGCGTTGGCAAACGCGGCGGGATTGAGCAATTCGACGCCGCCCGCAACGGCGACCGGCTGCGGCAAAACAGGCGCGCCGATCAAATTTGGACGATTATTCAAAATTTCGCCGCCGCCGGGAACCACCGTCGACGCGCCGATAACGGTGTACGGAAATCCGGAGCGGAAAGCAGCCAGCGCGGACCCGACAAAACCGCGCGGCAGGTTCCAGTAGCCGAACACGACCAGATTCTGGCGCTGATCGAAATCGGAATCGCCGCAATCGGCGAGAGGATTGAACTGCTCGGAAAAAGCGGCGCGTCCGATGGAGCCGGAACCGGTCTGAATGCTGGTGAAATTGAGATTGAAAAAATCGCCCAGCAGCGGTTCGCTCTGATTGTCGATCGAGTGCGACCAGGTATAGGTCGCCTGCGCCATCCCACGCGTGCTGCGGTAGCGCAGCACGACGGCGAACGCGTTGTAATCGGAAAATCCTTGCGCGGCGCGATAGGCGATATCGGGCAGCGCGGCGTTGTAGCGGCCCTGCGGCGTCGAAAAATCGCGATTGACGATATCGGTGGTGATCAAGTCGCGGCCATACGATCCGAGCGCGTTGGTTTCGAGCGTCAGATGATCGGAAAAACGCTGCTGGACGCCGGCGAAATAACTCGATACGCGGCCGTTGGGAAGCGACGGGTTGATCAGCGTGAGATCGGGAAACGACGTCGGCGGCAGGTTGGCGAACGCTTTCTGCATTTCCGTCGCGACCGGCTCAAGAAAATTGGTGGCGCCGCCGAGTGTCGCCAACGGCAGAAGGAAATTATTGTTTCGAACATTTTCCCAAAGATTGTCGAAGGGGCGGCTATCGTAAATTCCAAATCCGCCGCGCAAAAGGGTGCGGCTGGCGAGCGCGTAAGCGGCTCCGGAGCGCACCGACCAGTCGTTTGTATCGGTCTTGAAAATCTGCGAATCGGGCGCAAGCGTCGCCGTGGTCAACCGCTGCGGAAGCGTAGCGCCGGAGCCAAGCTGCACGATGTCGTCCTTCACCGCGCCGGTGTTTGAAGGCGCGCCGAACAGTTCATAGCGCACGCCGTAATTGAGATTCAGCCGCGGCGTTAGCTTGAAACTATCCTGGACGAAACCGAAATACTGCTCATAGTGCCAGGTGCGGTTGGAATCGGGAATTTGCAGATTCGGCAGCGCATTGCGATCAACCGCCGCGCTGAAAAACGCCGGTTCATCGAGCGCGAAAAGAATCACGTTGCTGAATTCGTATTCGCCGTTTTCGCCGGCGGTGAGAAATCCGCTGGAAGCGCGAAACAACGCGCCCGCCCCAGCCGTGACCTGATGGCGCGCGTGCGACCAGATCACGTTATCGAGAATTTCGAAGCTGCGATCCGCGTTGGCGTAGGCATAAAACGCGGGGCTGCCGGGAAGCGAAACGCCGTCGAGCGAGACCAGCGTCGGAATTTCGGAA
>DATJNW010000042.1:0-46944 GCA_035507655.1 Bryobacteraceae bacterium
GATTCTCTGTCGCTGCAAGGCGTTTTGCTGGGTATTTCCAGCAAAAATGATCCCGCCGTGGTGGAGCAGACCTTACGCGAGCGCAATGACCTGCTGGTTTCCCCCGAGCGCATCTACCCGCGCGAGGTGAACTGGGGACCGAAATCCCAATCCGTGAACCGGATCCTCAAGACCTGGAATATCGGGGCCGACGCCGTGGTGTTCGTTGACGACAGCCCGCTGGACGTCGCCGAGGTGCAGGAAGCCTTTCCGGCGATGAAGTGCCTGCTGTTCCCGAAAAAGGATCCCAACGCGGCGCTGGCGCTATTTTATGAATTGCGGGATCTGTTCGGGAAGGACAGGATCGAGGCGGACGACGCGATCCGCCTTGAAAGTATCCGGCGGGCCGGCGAGTTTCAGGAGCAGGCGGAAGTTTCGGGCGACCGGCAGGAGGAATTCCTGAAAAACCTGGATGCCACCATCGCCATCACCGTTCAGCCGCCGCTGTCGGAAACCCGCGTTCTGGAACTGCTGAATAAAACCAATCAATTCAATCTGAATGGCATCCGGTATGACCCGGCGGCCTGGCAGTCGATGCATTCGGCGCCCGGCGCACTGACGGTGGCGGTCGCGTATCGCGATAAGTTCGGGCCGCTGGGAACGATTGCCGTGCTCTATGGGCGGCGGACGGGCGAGTGCCTGGACGTTGCGGCATGGGTGATGAGCTGCCGCGCCTTTTCGCGCCGCATCGAGCATGCCGTGCTGCGATTCCTGATCGACGGTTTGAAAATCGAACGCTTCCGTTTCCGCTTTCAAAATACGCCGAAAAACGGCCCCGCAAGGACCTTCTTCTCGCAGATCTCGAGCTTGGAAATCGACGGCGAATTGGAGCTGGACGCCGCCACGTTCGGGGCGAATTGTCCGCGGCTGTTCCAAAAAATCGAAGTGAAAACTCCGGAGGCGGCGGCACAGTGAACGACCTCGATACGCGCCTGCGCCGGTGTTTTTCGACTGCTTTCCCCAACCTCTCGCCGGAGGCGATCCCTTCCGCGGAGCAGACCGAGGTGGAGGGTTGGGATTCGGTGGCCGCGATCACGCTGATTGCCTTGATCGAAGAGGAATTTGCCGCACCCATCGACCTTGAGGCGCTGCCCGAACTGACCTCGTATCGCGCGATCCGGGAGTATCTGGAACGGGCTTAGGTGACTCTACGAGATTCCGGCGCGCCGGAGCGACTTCTACGGATTGTCCACGAGCTCGTGGTAAAGGGCGGCCCACTGATCGCGCGAATGTTCCGGCGTGTACCGGGCAAGTTCTCTTCTCCCAGCCTGCGTCAAATGCCGGACCAGTTCCTCGTCCTCAAGCAGCCGCAGGCAGCTCGCGGCGACCGCTTCATGATCATTCAAATCGACCAGTAAAGCAGTCTGCTCATGAGTCGCGATGTAGGGAATCCCTCCGGCGCGCGTGGCCACGATGGGAAGGCCGGAGGCGAAACACTCAAGCAGCGATCCGGGCATGTTATCGATGTTTGGGGTGGTGATGTAGATCTCCGCCGAATCGTATAGCTCCGGTACATTGGCGGGAGCCACGCTCCCGATGAACCGCGTGTTGCGCAGCCGCAGATGCCGCGCGAGCTGTTCGAGCGCGGGCCGGCACGGGCCGTCGTGCGCGATGGTGAGGACCGCCTCCGGCCATCGCTGCTGAATGATCCCGAACGCGCGCAAAATACAGGCGACGTTATACAGCGGCTCCAGGCCTCGATTGGTCATGAAGACCGGCTTGAGTTTTCCCCTTTGCCGGTAACGGAACTTGCTGAGATCAATGATGTTGAAGATCGACCTGGCGGGAATTCCATGCCGGGCAAACACATCCACCAGGTAGCCGGAAGGCGCGACGATCACATGCGCCAGCCGCAGCGCCGGCCGCGCGGACCGGTATCTCTTAAGATGGTCTTCCGCGCGCCCGTCGCGGTAATTGATGATGACCTTCTTACGGCAGAGGCGGCCAGCCAGCACGGCAGGCACGGTCCACAGCATGAACGAGGTCAGGCCGGCCGAAAATATGTGCAAGACATCGCACGATGCGGCGCGCCACAGCAGCCTCGGGACAAACAGAAACAGCCGCGCGGCGGTTCGCGCGACGGGGACTCGCTCCAGCCAGGAGAGGCGTGCGTTGAAGGGCAGAAATTCCATGCGAATGTCCGCCGAGTCTTTGAAGGCGGCGAGCAGCCGCGCCGCTTGAACCGCTTGCCCCCCGATGATGTCGAGCGAAGGCGCGATCAGCAGAACTCGAACTTTTTCCGCCATCAACGCAAAGCCGCGGGCGCTTCGATTTCTCTGCGAAGCCACGCCTCGAGCACGAACAGGTACCACAACTGGTTGGGCGCCCAGCCCGCCGCCGCGCAGGATTTCAGCTTTTCGCTCACCGCGCCCGCGCGAATGTAGCCCTCTTTTTCGAGGAGCGAGTCCCGCAGAGAATTTTCAAAGGCGGGGCGCCACTTTCTTGCAAGCCAGCGCTGGACGGGGATTCCAAACCCTCTTTTCGGGCCGCGAGCGACTCGCGCGCCCAAGGCACGCTCCGCGATCGCGCGCAGAATCGCTTTGAGCACACCCCCGCGAAGGCGTATCTCCAGGGGAAGCGCCGCGGCGTAGTTCCACAGCTCCTGATCGAGGAACGGAGAACGCGCCTCCAGGGCGTGGTGCATGGTCGCGCCATCCACTTTGGTCATGTATTCCGCGACAAAACGTCCGCGGCGATCATAATCGAGAAATTCCTTCATCAGGTCCTGCGCGGAGGCGAACGATCGCGGAATGCGCCGCGCCGCGATGGTCACCTGCCGCAACCGCTCGCCCAGCAAGCCGTTGTAGCCGGGCAGGCCATCGTGGATCTGTGTCACCGCGCCCAATCCGCCGGTGGTGTAGTCGAGAAAATGCGCGGCCCTTCCCAACGCTCCGGAACCAGGAAATACGCCCCTGACCGCGGGCCAGATCCGCCCGGCCGCGGAGGGCAGCTTCCTGGCGATCCGCTGCGCCATCCAGAAATTCTTGTGTTCGGGATACCCCAAGAAAACGTCGTCGCCGCCGTCGCCGGTGAGCAGCACCTTCGCTGATGCGCGCACCGCCTTCGATACCGCGAGCATTCCGAGCGCCGATGCGCACGCAAACGGTTCACCATATGCCGTGATCATCTCACCCAGGTCCGGAGCTTCCCCGTCGGAAAGCGGCAGCACCTGGTGATCGATGCCCAGCTCACGGGCGGTGGTCACTGCGTCGGAGGTTTCATCCCACGGATCGCCGGGCGTGCCCACCGTAAATGCGCGGATGTTTGCGCCTAGTTTCGAAATCGCCCAACATACCAGGCTGGAGTCGATTCCGCCGCTTAGCAGCACTCCCACCGGAACATCCGCCGCCAGGCGTAATCGTACGGCCTCGAGCAGGCGCGCGGTTGTCTCTTCCACGGCTCGTTCGAAGGAAGGCTCGGCTTCCCCCGGCGATGGCGGCCTCCAGTATTCCCGTTGCCGGATCTGGCCGTCGCGCCATTCGAGAATTGTCGCCGCCGGCAGCTTGAACAGCCCTTGATAAATGGTCCGCGACTCGGTGATATAGCCGAATTCCAGATATTCCGCGACGGCCTGCGGATCGATCCCGGCGGACGTGTCCATCCCGTTTCGCAGCGCTCTGACGCTGGAGGCGAAAGCGATTCCGTGGCCGTACTTCGCCCAGATCAGCGGCTTCACGCCCAACCGGTCGCGCACCAGATAAAGCACCCGGTTCCGGTTGTCCCACAGACCGATGGCAAACATGCCCCGTAGCCGCGACACCAGATCGTCAAAGCCCCAATGCAGGTAGCCGTTGACCAAAACCTCGGTGTCCGTCTGGCTGCGGAAAGGAAAGCCGGCCTGCTCGAGTTCGCGGCGCAAATCGAGGAAATTATAGATTGCGCCGTTGAATACCACTCCGACCTGGCCATCTTCGCTGAGCATCGGCTGGCGGCCCGCGTCACTCAGGTCAAAAATGGAAAGACGCCGGTGTCCGAAGGTGGTACCGTTCCATCGATACAGACCTTCTCCGTCGGGGCCGCGGCGGGCGAGCAATCGCGTCATCCTCCGCGCGCAATCTTCGCCATGATCCCCATCCTCGCAACCGACGATTCCGGCAATCCCGCACATTTGGATTTTTTTGGCGCTCTCCTCAGTCTACCTGGACCCGCGAACCTGTCGCGCGACGGAAATCAGCACCGTAATCCGCGGCTTCAGCTTCGCGACCTTTTTACGAGACAGCAGCGCACGATGGCGGTGGTAAATTCACGGGTCAGGCGGTTGTGGATGCGCTTCAGTTTCCGGATCGGCACCAGTTCCAGGGTCACGAACTTAAGAGGACTGTTTTCGACCAGCTCGTCGAAGCGTTTGATCGTCATCTGGTTGAGTCCGCCAGCGACCTCATGAAAGCGCGTCGCGCCGTCCGTCTTGAACGTCGATCTCCAACGGATGAGGGCCGACTCGGAAAAAATGAGGTGAGCCCACGGAAAAACGGAGAACAGATGCCCTCCCAGGGGGTGATACCAGGTCGGCCCGAAGCTGGCGAGCACTTCGCCTTCCGGCTTCAGCAGGTCGCTCATCGCCTTCAGGATTCCGGCGGGATCTGCAAAATGTTCAAAAGCATCGACGGAAACGACAATGTCGGCCGGCTCCGACGGGGAGGATGCAAAAATACACCTGTCCTGGACGCCGGCCGCCGCCGCCCTTTCCCTTCCGATTCGGAGCATGTCCTCGCGAATGTCGATCCCGATAACGCGGCGGGCTCCGTTCCGCGCCATCTCTACGGCGTCCTCGCCTTCCCCGCAGCCGAAATCGATTACGGATTTTCCGGCGACTTTGGATAGAAACGCGCTCCCGAGTAATGTCGCCAGCTTCGACTTGCCCTCATACGCGCTTCCGCTACAGCAATCCGGCGCGCCCGGAGAAATCCTCTTCAAGATTCGATATTGGATGGAGGTTAGCATCGTCTTTATTGCCGCGGTCCTGGCCCCACTCTACGCCTCCTCTACTGCGGCTGCCGCGCTAATTCGATCGTCGCCAGATACTGCACCATCGCGTCCTGGCTTCGCAGCGCCTCCGCGAACCGCGCCGCGGCCGGGCCTTCCTGGCCGGAGATCCGAAGCAGCACCGCTTCGCTAAATGCGCGCACGCCGCCGTCCAACCCCGCTCCGCTGGCGATCTCTTTCATTGCGCCGGCGGCGGCCTGACGCGCATCCGGCGCGTCCATGCGCGCGGCCGCCAGCAGCGGATACGCGAAATCCGGGGACGACGCCGGTTCCTTCATCTTCGCGACCTTCGACCAATATTTCCGCGCCTCCTTCAAACGGCCGCAATTCGCTTCAGCCACGCCGAGATAATACTGAAAATGCGCCACCCTGGTGAATTCGGAAAGTCCGTAAAAAGTGAACGGCACCCGCGGATTGTCGTGAACCGACAGATCCTGAATGCGGTCATCCAGATCCTCGCACTTGCCGGAATGGGACAGCGCCAGCAGTTTCTGCAACTGGACTTCGGTATAGGCCCGCCGCACCTCGTCTGGTTGCTTTTCGGCGGAGAACTCGGCGCGCTCGAAGGCCGCCGCCGCGGAATCGGGCGATCCGCTGGCGGATTCGAGCATCGCTGACTCCGCAACGGCCACGGGCGAATGGACATCGCCCGGAATGGAGCGCGCGGCGGCGGCGGCCGGCGGCGAATCGCGATGCGCGGCATCCGCTACGTTTTCCCTTATCGCCGCCGGAGCGGGATTCGCTCTCAGCAACGCGGCCGCTTTGGTGATCATGTTGCGTTCAACCTCCAATTTCGGATTGAGCGTGATCGCCCGCTGCCATTCGCCGATGGCGTCCCCGGTTCGAAACGAATACATCTCCAGGTCGCCAAGCAACGCGTGCGCGGTCGCGTCCGACGGGTTTTTCGCGATCGCCGAGCGCAGCACCGCGTAGGAAACCGCCCGGTACGGAAACGCGTAGCGCGTGCCGAACCCGGAAGCCTTGCGCAGGTCCGCGGCGGCATCCTGTTTCAGCAAAATTTCGCAATAGGCGCGATAATAAGCGACCAGCGCGCTGAAATCCGGAGGAACCGCGCCCGGTTCCAGAAATATCGGATTATCCTTCGAAAAATCGTGCTGGAGCAGGGTGAGCGCGTCTTCGGGCATTCCCAACTGAAGGTATTCGTCCGCCAGGTCCAGCACACGCTGGCTGTCTCCGGCCAGATAGCTCCACAGTGCGGGATCTTGCCGGCCGGCGAGAGTCGCTTCGTAGCGCAGAAAGGGATCTTCGGGCGCCGCCGCGCGCACCTTCTCCAGCTCCGCGGCGGCTCCAGCCGAATCTCCGCTGCGCCGCCGCAGGGCGACACCAATGCCGCCGATACGCGCCGCCTGGAGGGGGTCGGCCGGGGAGGGCGCGGGCAGTTTCAATGCGCCTGCGAAATCATGGACTCGCGCGGCGATCAGCGCCAGTTGCAGTTGCGCCGGCGCGGCAAACGCGCGCGACGCGCTCGCCTGGGCCAGCAGCGTTCGGGCCGCGCCGTCGTGGCCGGCGAGGCTCTGCGCGACGCCGGCGTAATACAGGGCCTCGGGGTCCCGCTGGCGGAGCCGCGCCTCCAGGCGGCTCGACGCTTCATCGAAGCGGAGCAGCGAAACATCCAGGCGGCCGTCTTTTTCGTTCAACAGAGGATCCTGCGGAAAAGTCTGCAAGCCGTCCGCGTAGTCGTGGCGCGCGAAAGCAATCTGGCTGGTCAGTTCGTTGTATTCCCCGCGCTGGCTGAGCAGCCATTCTGAGGGCGCGCCGTTCCAATCGGTTACTTTTTGCGGACCCGGCTTAACAGCCCCAGCTCCGTCCGCCGCATAGAGCCCTTCGTCGTGCTCCAACAGCACCCGCCCCTGCCGGTCGAGAATCTGGATCGCGAACAAATCGTGCGCTGGTATTTTCACCGTCTGCGTCCAGGCGCTTTTCGGATCGAGATCGGCAACGGATTCGGAAACCACTCGCGCCCCGGCGATCACGCGGATCGCCGCGCCGGAAACCGGGTGCGTTGTTTCCACCTCGATTTTCACGGCGTCCGCTCCGCTGCGCTGCGCATACAGAATCGCGTCCGGAGTCGCGCGCGTCAATCCGTCGAGATCGCGAAACGGGATCCAATATTCGGTAAAGGTCCGCGACTGCTCCGGCTGAAGGAACTCGTAGCTTTGCTGATCGGCGAATAACCCCGCCTGCATCTCGATATAGACGTTCCCGCCGTCGGTAATATGCTGGCGGTAATAGCCGATTTGATCCCCCATGATCCAGATCTTTTTCCCCGCGACGACCTTCGGATCGGCAAAATGGGCCACGCCGGTCCGGCTTCGCGGCTTGTAAATCGCCATGAACGATTCGCGGCAGCCCAGTGCGAACCAGGTGGCCTCGGTTTTCTGATTCGCGGCGATGCTCATATCGATTCCCGACGAATTGACCGGCCAGGTCTCGATGGTCTTCCGGTCGTGGCTCCGCACCAGGTGCGTCGGAAAGATAAAGCGGATGCCCGGATCATCCCATTCGATCTCCGCGTTGTTCCACCACAAATAGGGCCGCCGCACCGGCGTCGGATTATACAGCGAGACCTGTTCTTCGAGCACCGCCGTCTCCGGCCGCAGCCGGTACTCCACCCGCCACTCGAGCCCCGTCACCCGATCCGTGTCGGCAACGATGACCCCCGCCGATCCGTCGGCGTTGCTGCGGATGAAGAAATTCACGGGAGACGCGGAAGTGCGGCTGTGCGTCGCCGGAAAATTCGGCTCGATTCCGGTCGCGATCCAGGCCCCGCGCAATCCGATCAAATCTTTTTTGATCACCGGATTGGCATAAAACACTTCGCGCTGGTTCAGCTTGTCCCGGCAGGAGTAGAGATGCCCGCCCAGGTCCGGGAGGATGCGGCAGAACAGGTATTCATTTTCAAGATTCAGAGTCCGCCAGCGGACCATGGATCGGTCCGCGGCAAGCGCGCTGAGGTGGGACCGCACGGGATAAGGATAATTCGGCTGATCCGGTTTGAAGGCGGCAAACTGCGGCGCCGGATCGGGGTCCTGCTCGGCGTAAGTCGGCAGTTCGATGGAATCCTGCCAGACGTGAACGGCGGCCGCGCATGCGCTGAACGCAGCAAACGCGCCCAAAAGTACCGGCCCCCAGACGCGGAGCATCACTCTGCCGAGATTAGCAGAGTTGAGTCCGCTTTGCTCGAAAGATAGCGCCTGAAAAGAAGCTGGCTTTTTCAGCGCCCTGCTAGATCGCCCGGCCTCGCACCATCCAGGCGAGCAGCCGCGGCGCAACCCGGGAGAGACCGGCGATCAAGGCCATCTTGGGTGTACGGAGCCGGGAGTAAGCGTCTCCGAAATGATGCGCCGCATCCCGCATGCGTCCGGCGTCCAAAGCTTTCTTGCCGTGGACCACGTCCAGCCTCGCCTGCCAGCGGCGGATCTGCTGATCGGTCACGGTCCGCTCCTCCGGCGTTAAATCGAGGGTCCGCTTGGCCTTTTCGGCGACCTCGATATCCGCGATCAGCATGGCTTCTTCGTTCGCGGAAGCGCTGTCCGCGCGGCGGCGGGAACGCGCCAGAACGGCCCGGTGATACCCGATTTTGCCGCCCGTCTTCACGATTCGAAGCCACAGGTCGAAATCTTCGGCTCGGCGCCTTGCCGCTTCGAACAGACCCGCCCGCAGAAGCGCCTCCCGCCTGGCCGTGACGGAGATGAACACGTTGCACTGGAGATTCATCAACGTCGTGAAGCTGACTTCGCCCTGCGACGGATTCAGGTCCATTGTCGTCAAGCCCTCATCTTCAGGACTCCCAAACAGACGCGCATTGCAATACACCACATCGAGCGATCGATCCGCTTCCAGGATTGCGATCTGTGTCTTCAGGTAATCGCGCTCCCAGATATCATCTGCGTCCAGGAAAGCGATATAGGAGCTCGAACTGGCCAGAATTGCGGCGTTCCGCGCGGCCGACGGGCCGGAATTCTTCTCGAGTCTGGTATAAATGATGCGCGAGCGGTAGGGCTCGATGGCCGTTTCAAGCGCCGTGGTATCGGGACAACAATCGTTCACCACGATGACCTCGAAATCCTGGAAAGTCTGAGCAAACACCGACTCCAGAGCGTCCCGGATATAAGCCGCCACGCGATAAGCTGGTATGACGATGCTGACGTGGGGCATCGCCGATCATCGTAGCAAATGGCCTCCGCTCAGCAGGTACGCCCGGAAACGGCGATCATAGCCCACATCCTTCCATTTCCCGGTATCGGCGGAACTGAATTGCAGACGCTGCGGCTCGTGGAAACGGCCCGATCGCTCGGCTACAACAACGTCGTTTATTATCCTGACCAGGCGCTGATCGTGCGCGATCTTTTTGAGGATCATCATTTCGAAACGGAAGCGTACCCGCAGATTCAGCCGAGCCTGCACGCTCCGATGCCGTTTTTGAAGGCCTCCAGGGAAATTGCGCGGAGCCTTCGGCGGCGCCGTGTCCGATTGATCCACTGCGCCGACATTCTCGCGGCGCATTTCGCGGGAATCGGCGCCCGAATGGCGGGCGCGCGCGTTGTTTCCCACGTTCGGAATCCCTACCCCGATCTTTCCCGCCGGGAGCGAGCAGTTCTCTTGAACGTTCATCAGTTCGTCTTCATCTCCAAGGCCGTACGCGAAGCTCTGTGTCTGCCGAGCCGCCGCAAGAACGGGCCGGTAATCTACGATGTTCCCGGCGCGATGGTCGCCGCGGTCCGTTCCCGCGCGGAATCGCGGCGGTTTTTCGGCCTGCCCGACGCTGCGCCTGTTGTCGGCGTGGCCGCCCGGCTGAGTCCGCAGAAAGATTACCCCACTCTGATCCGAGCCGCTAAAATTCTGGCCGAAGCGCTGCCGGATGTGAGATTCCTGGTGGCCGCGGACACTTCGGACCAGCTGAATCGCGAATACATTCAGCAATCCCAATCGCTGATCGAGGAGACCGGAATGCGGGCTCATTTCCACTTTCCTGGATTTCAAAAGGACATGAGCTGGTTTTTTGCGGCCATCGATTGCCTGGCGCTCTCGTCGAACGTGGAAGGTTTAGGGTCAGTCCTGCTCGATGGCATCCGGCACGGCACGCCGCTGGTGGGAACGGATGTCGACGGGATTCCGGAAGTGATTCTCGATGAGCAGACCGGTCTTCTCTCGCGGCCGCATTCGCCGGACCATCTCGCGGCGCAGATCCGGCGGCTGCTGACAGACCCCACACTCGCGACCAGACTCCGGTCGGCCGCGAGTGCCCACCTCGAAAACACCTTTGGCGAGGAGCGTTTTGTCCGGCAGATCAGGGACTTTTATTCGTCCTTCAACTTGCGAACCCAGCCCTGATCCCCCCGCATTCATTCAGCACCTGCGCGACGCCTCAAACACACGCTCCACCTCGTTCGCCGTCCGGTCCCAGGTATGTTTCTCCTCCACGATGCGCCGCGCTTCGCCCGCGATTCGGGCTCGTTCTTCGCTGGAAGCAAGCAGCCGGATGCAGGCCTCCGCGAAATCAGCAGCGTTGTCGGCGATCAGGAGGTGCTCGTCAGGCCGCACGTCCAACCCCTCCGCTCCGATTGTCGTCGACACTACCGGGATGCCGGCCGCCATCGCTTCGTAGATCTTGATTCTCACCCCACCGCCGTGGCGTATGGGCACGATTGAAACCGTCCCACCCCACAACCACGGACGGACATCCTCCACCGTTCCGGTTACGGTGATCCGGGGGTCGTGTTGGGCCAACGCCGAAATCTCTTCCGCGGGACGTTGTCCCACAAGCGCGAGAGTGCAATCAGGGCGCTCGCGCCGGATCAAAGGTAGGATTTCCTGGGTGAACCAGAGCGCGCCGTCGACGTTTGGAAGCCAGCCCATATTGCCCACCAAAACCAGATCCGCGTGCGGCATGTGCGACTCCGGGCCGGGCCGGAAGAATTGTTCGGCGGATACGCCGATATGAATGGGAGTAACGCGTTCGGTCCCGTAGAGCCTTTGAATCAGGTCACGGTCCAGCTCCGAGATCGCCAGGACGTGCGCCCCACTGCGGCAGACCTTGCGCTCCAGACCGGCAGTTTGCCGCGCGTCGAGCGCATGATAGCGCCGAACCAGGAATTTCGGCTCGGTCGCGATTCGGCGGGCGACCAAAACCGATTCGACGTTGTGATTCAGGATCACCCACTTTTCAAGATCCGGAAGATTCGGAGTCATCGAGAGCCATTCGCAAAAAAGGACGTCGAATCGCTCCGCGGCCAGCCGCTCGCGGATGGTCTGCTGCATCTGCCCGGTTTTCGCGATGCGCGCATCAAAGGGAAGCGGCGAGAGCAAAGCCCTCGCGAGTTCGAGAACATACGGGCGCAATTGACGATACGGTTCCGGCGGCGAAACCGGGTACAGCCTGGAGCAGTATTCGCTCGCCCGGGATCGCGCGGCGGAATTGAACTCTCGCTCGTAAGCGACAAAATGAATTTCGTGCCGCTGGTGCAGCCTCCGGGCGATCTCGTAACTGACGATTTGGCCGCCGCTCTGCACCGGGTGTAGAAGTTCGTGTCGTACCCAGAGAATCTTCATGGTCGATCCGTCAACTTTAGGGAATGCGGCGGCATTACTTACGCATTTTCGAAAAGAGAACGGCGGGGCAGTTTATTTTGCAGCGTGAACATCGTACCAGAACTCGCCGTCGTGTTGGCTTTGCAGTTCGCGCCATCTGTGTCGAAGTTTAAGGAAATCCTCGATCGAAGCCCATCGCCCGTCGGTCTCTTCCCCGAAAGGGCCGCTGGAACCGATCTGGAAGTTCCAGTCGTTGTACCAGCGTCCATGAAAGACGTTCCTCGATTTCCGGCGCAGCCTGCGGTACAGTCTCTTCGACAGGGGCTCTGGCTCAAAATCGGAGCGGAAGGCGAGGCCGGATTGGTTGATCAGCTTGAACCGCCTGTAACCCAGCGGGTACAGCCGTTTCAGGTCTTCCTCGGTCTCCGGACCGTCTTCGAACGAAATGTAATCCGGAAGGCAACTCCCGTCTAAATCAGCGAGGCAATGGGTGTCGGCGCCCTCGATATCGATCTTGAGATAATGCGGCACGCCGTGCTTCAGGAATAGATCCGCCATGCGAACGCAGGACACCTGTATCGTGGTGCACGTGGAACCTTGTTTTGTAGCGCAGGCGCGGTCAAACGACGACCAGATGTCATGGCTGCTGATGTAAAACGGAAGCTCTCCACGATCGCGCCCAATCGCGACACCCTCGATGATCAGCCGGCCGTCTTTCACGGCAGTCGAAAAATTCCGCGCCGCGGCCTGGCACAAAACAGGGTTGGCCTCAACCGCGACCACCCTGAAGCCGCGATGAAGATAATACTCCGTATCCCGGCCGTCATTCATGCCTACGTCGAAAATCAAGTCTCGGCGTAACTCCAGGCTCATATCGGCTGAGTTGACCTGATGCTGCCGGTCCCTTGAAGCCGCCCGCGCAAAGCCCCGCTCGCGGCGGGCGTAATCCGCCATCTGTGCGGCGCGTAGAGCAAGCCGGCCGAGTTCGATTTCCGCTCCACATAAAACGATGCGCAATCACGCTGCCAGTCCGAATCATAGTGGCCCGCCGAAGTCTCCAGCGCAACGTCGACGGTATAGGCGCCGGATTGCAGCGGCAGTTCCGGACAAATGAACTCGGCCGAGTACTCGCCAGGCTCCAGCGTTACGCCGCGTTCCGCCGAATTTAGCTGGCACATGCATTTGCGCATCAGATCAAAGATGCGAATGTGAACCCACGCATCCGGAATGGTCTCCCGGACCGCAAGGTCGATGTGAATGCGCATTTCCCCTCCGGTCTGAAAGGTCGAGGCCGGACAGCCGGCGGCATCGCACGGCTCGACGTTCGTGAGGCGGCCAGGAACACAATTCTCGGTGATATATTGCTCGGAGTGCTTGAATCGCCCCGACTGCAAATACGCGCGAATTGCCTCCTCCGCCGCGCCGTCGAAGATCAGATTGCCGCTGCTCATCACCAGCACGCGCTCGCATAGTCGCTGCACCGCGCTCAGATCGTGGGAGATGAACACAATCGTCACTCCCGCCTTCCTCAAATCCGCGATTCGTTGCAGACACCGGTCCTGAAACGCCGCGTCGCCCACCGCCAGCACCTCGTCGAGCAGCAGGATGTCCGCCTCCAGGTGCGCGGCGATCGAGAATCCCAGGCGCACGAACATTCCCGACGAATATCGTTTGGTGGGGACGTCGATGAACTTTCGCACTTCGGCGAAATCGATGATCGCGTCCAGTTTCCGGGCGATCTCCGCGCGCCGCATTCCCAGAATCGATCCGCTCAGATACACGTTTTCGCGCCCGGTCAGCTCCGGATGGAAGCCCGAGCCCACCTCGAGCAGCGAGGCGATCCGTCCCACGATCCGGATCTCGCCGCGGGTCGGCGTGGTGATGTTCGAGAGCAGCTTCAGAATGGTGCTCTTGCCGGCGCCGTTGTGTCCGATGATGCCCAGCGTCTGTCCTCTGGGCACCTGGAAGCTGACGTCGTTCACCGCCCGAAACTCCACTGCTGTGCCGGTCAGCTTGCGCCACAGCGCCTTCACTCCCCGCAGCCGCTGCGCGGGATCGGGCGGCTCGGGGATGCGGTAAATCTTAGAAACGCGCTCAAATTCGAGGTCGAAAATGGGATGCGGCATCAGATGATGTCGGCCATGGTGGCCTCTCGATTCTTGAAGAACAGAAACGCGATGGGCAACAGCACCCCCGCGACCGCGGCCGAATACCAGAAGCTTTTGAGGTCGGGCGAGGCGCCCTCAATCACCGCGCGCCGGAAATTTTCGACGATTCCCACCATCGGATTCAGGATGTACAGGCTCTCGAATCGTTTCGGAACGGCGCTCAACGGATAAACCACGGGCGTGGCGAACAGCCATACCTGCATCAGCAGAGGGATCGCCAGCCCGACGTCGCGAAAGCGCACCTGAACCGCCGCCAGCAGGATCGATAAACCCATCGCCAGGATCATGTTGACGGCCAGCACCGGAAACAGGAAGGCAGCGTGCGACGTCAACGGAATCCGATACCAGGCCATCATTCCAGCGAGCACCGCCGCGGCGATCAACAGGTCGAACAGCGCGGCGAAAACGTAGGTGGCCGGAATGATCTCGCGCGGAAAATAGACCTTGGTGATCAACTGCGTGTGCGCCAGGAAACCACCCGCGGAGTTGGTAATCGCCGTCGCGAAAAACGTCCACGGCAGCAGCGCCGCGTACACGAACACCGCGTACGGCGTCCCATGCGTGGGGACTCTGGTCACCAGCGAAAAAACGACGGTATAAATCGCCATCAGCGCCAACGGCTGTAACAGCGCCCAGGCCCAGCCGAGCAGGGACTGCTTATAGCGCACAGAAAGCCGGTGCAGCGTCAGCGTGTACAGCAGATCCCGGTACTGGCGGAGATCCGCAAGGTTCGCCAGCAACGTCCGGATGGAAAACGACGGGGCGCGAATAATCTTCACCCGTCTGGATTCGTTCCGCCCCCCCGAATCGCTCATCGCCTGCATTGTTCCCAGTATCTCATGGGCGTTCCAATGCTTCTATAGATCCGGAGACTCAAGGAACGGCAACCGCTTGCATAGTACTGGAGGTGATCGAGCCGGCCCGGCTGAGATGATCGACCACATAGTAGAGGACTCGTCCCGAATATGCGGGAAGATCCACTTCGCAGCCCGACGAACAAGGAACGCCGAACGACGACGACGGCTGGCTGACGGCGCTTCTAACCCCGCTTCTAACCCGTGCCCCATTGAGTTCGCTCAGCCACGAAAAAGGAGCCGCGCCCGCGGTGCTGCACTGTTCGAGCCGCGAGGTGCAATAAAGATTCTGGTCGTATCCAAAACGGATTCGCACCTGATCGCCGGCCTGGCCCTGCACCGGAATCACCAACTGCACAAAATTCGAGCGAGAGATGCCATCGGCCGGCGGTCCCGGCCACGGCGGCAGCTGGATGGCGAGGATATCCTTGCGGACGCCATCCTTCCAATCGACTTCCGTAAAGGCCCACGAGCCGTCGACGATTCCGTGTACGTTCCAGTAGTTATTGGTCTGCCCCGGTCCTCCCAGCGCATAGCCGAGCCGCCGCCAGGCCGTGCCCTGCGGATCGGACCGGCCCCAGTCGAACTGCACCGCCTGTGCCACTTCCGCGTCCGCGGTCGCCAGGCAAGGAGTATTGCGATCGAGAGCCCCCACGATGCAGGCGCCGCTGGTGTCGATATTCGGAACATTCACGAAGCGGTCCCCCGCCATTGACCTGGGGCGGCATTCGCCGGCGAAATCGGCGATGCAATAGGTATACACGTTGGCGTCGGTGATCGCCGACTGCGGACCGCTGACATCGCTCAGCATGTATCGTCCGGCGAACGCCACCATCCCCAGGCGCTTCCGGTCGAGCGACTCGATCGCCGTGCCGTTCGGGGCATTCAGCGCGGGGCTGATCTTATAAACCTGCGACGTTCCGCTCACCGGCCCGGTCAGCGTGTGATACCAGACCGTGCTGATACCGCCGCCTCCGCCGCCCAGCGGCCGGCCGTCATAGCCGAGCGTGTTCGGCGTCGCCTGGTACGACTGTCCTCCGGGATGGGTCTGAATGTAGTTGATGCCAACACCGGCCGTGCTGCCGGCAAACGGGTAAGTCATGTTCAGGCCGTATTGATCGGCCTGCCCGATCAATCCCGGCAACGCGCCCTGCCGCACACCGTAGCTGTTGTAGCCGAAGTTCGCGGCATACACCTGATAGTTCACCAGGTTCGCGCCGGTGCTGTCTGCTTGCGCGGTGAAGCTGTGAGCCAGATAATCCGCGGAATTGTCGACGTAAGCCGTGCCCGGGTTGGTCGCCTGATACCAGTACAGATTGCCATCGCAATTCTCTGTCGCTCCTACCACAAAGGTGAACCCATTCGCATGAGACTGCGGCATATAAGCGCAGGCCTGATTCACGCCTCTGGCCAACACCAGCACAATGCGTGAGCAACCTGATCCGGTCTTGCCGGCAACCAGAAAATTCTCCCCGTAGCCGCTTCCGTTGGCCAGGTCGTATAAGTAATCGCCCGGCTGAATCGTCTGAAGCTGTGCGTAGTTGGAATTGCACGAACTGGGCCACTGCGCCTTATCCGCGGCGCTCGGGGAAACGTTCTGCGGCTCCATTGGCACGGTGACCTGAATGCAGTTATTGCCCGCCGCTCCCAGCGCGTACCACGGGCTCGAAGCCGATACGCCGAGAGTCTGGCAATTTTGGGTCGTCGGATCGGTTGCGAGATTGGCGCTCAATGCGGTGGTCCCGGCTTCGCCAGCGATCGCCGTTGGCGTCATCTGGTATAACCCGATGCCGGTAGTGCCCTGACTCCACAATGGCACCAGAAAAATCCCTCCCCAACCGGTCGAGGTGTAAGGTTGGAATGTGCCGTGCGCGCCGCCCCATCGCTCCGGATACGTGGTCCAGGTGTCGTGACAGGCGACGACCTGGTGTCCCACACTTTGGGTAACGTCGAAAAAGCAAGCGTAGCCGATACTGTTTTGACCGAGTTGCACCGTCACCGAAATGTAGTTTCCGGACATTCCGCCGAAACCACTCACCCGATTGAAGTATTTCGGGTTGAACCCAGGAGCCGCTTTGCCGATCTGGCTGAACAAGTCGTTTCCAGTTCCGCTGGTGATGCTGGTGCAGCTATAGTTCGGGCTCGACGCCCCCGTGTAATTGGGAGCCAGGGCCGCATACTTCCCCGCCGCCGCGTTATACGAGCACCTGAACACATTCGGGTTGGAGGAATCATTTTGCGCGTAGTATTGCGTGTCGGGGTCGCCCGGGTCGAAGGTCCCAATCGTCCCATTTCCTTTATCCTGCTGACCATAGGCCAGCAGCCGCGTCTCTCCCGTTGCTGGAATAAACAGATAAAGGGCAGGGTTGTTGTAAATATCGAGGAACTGGCAGAGTCTGCCGGTTTCCGGCGCTGCCAGCGACGTCGCGCCGTCGGCGGCGTAATTCACCGTCACGGTTTGGACCGAGCAGGGATTGTAGCTCCCATCATCGCTGATCGAGAACAGGTTCGATTCCGCAATCGTGTACTGCGCCTTTTGCAGAAACACGGTTCCACTGGCGCCCGAATTCCAGATCATGACTCCGAAATTCGGCAGCACAAATTCCTGCTGGGTGACGGTAGCGCCGCTGGAATGTTGGTATGACGTCGCGCCGCAGCCCGACACCGTCGATCCGCTCAAGGTCGTGCAGTTCACCGATTCGGGGTTCGCGTCGGCAAAGGTGATCCGCATGTACTTGCCCTCCCAGATGCTGAAGACAAGCCCGGCCCCGCTGTTCAGGGTAAAGCTGGTCGCGCCAGCCGGAACCGTTCCGTTCAGTGAGGTGGAAAATCCCTTCCAGGCACCTAGATCCTGCGTGATGGTCAGATGCTGCGCATCGGTGAGGCTGCTGATGGTGCAGTCGTTATTCGGGCATATCGGATCGGAGCCGGCAATGAGGATATGATCGCCCGCCACGATCGACAGCGGAAAATACGTGGCCGGGGACCCGTCGCTCGATGCCCAGGCGACCGCGCTGCCGTTGACCGTCACGGTTCCGGTCAGTGCCGATCCCTGCTCCGCGGTGATCGATGGCGACCCCCATCCCGAAAACAGCGGCGCCGGAAACGATCCCGGCCCGCTGACCTGCGCTGCGCCCCCCGACCCCACCGGCAGAGAGAGATTCAGCGGCGTTCCCACGCAATTCTGACCGTGATCCACCGACAGGCAGGCTGAAATCGTATCGCCGGATGTGTCCGTATATCCGGTGACGCTCACCTGAGCGTCATCGGCTTGCACTTCCGCTTCAAAACCGGGCGCGGGATAGCTGCCAAAATTGATAGGGATATAGAGGGAATTCGATGGACCCTTCGCCGATGTACTGGCGAACCCGTTGCTGCTCAGCATGCTCGTTGGCGAGCTCCACGCGCCCGCCGGATCGGCGACCGAGGCTGCTCCCGCCGTTGATTCCGACCCGCCGCTTTGTCCCGGCCCGGTGATCCGCTCCATCAGAAAACCGGTCAGCGGGTCGATATACTGCTTGAACCCCGACCAGTTCATGGTCGGCCAGCCCAGATTTCCCCATGCCCCGGCCGCGAAGGGCACGGCGTCCGGCGCGCTGTTTCCGAGCGGAGGATTTTCCGTCGTAAAAGTTCCCGATCCCGTGACCGCTCCGCAGGTGACCTGAAAATAGTGCTGTGTAAAGGCGTGCAGAGCGCGGGAATAGAATTTTCCATCGGCGGCCCGCTCCGCCGTTCGCGTCCCGACGACCAGCACCCGGGACGCTCCATTGACGATATTCCCGGCCCGGGCATCGCTGTCGGCCCCCGCAAACAGCGCGGGATTAACGTCGTTCACCAAGGGGGCGAGGCTGCTCGATTCGCTAACCTCTACCGTGCATGGATTATTGTCCGGCGCGGTATACGACAGAACGGCTTGTGTAGGCGTCGTCCCCTGTATCTGGACGTTCAGACCGCCCCCGAAAGCCTTTAGAACCAGCGTACATCCTAGCCAGATCGCCCTTTTTCGCATTTTCAGAGCGCCGACATTTGAATTTCGTCTGTTCCAGCTTAGGATAGCGTACGTCGAATCCCTCAATTATGGAATTGGTTTCACCTGCATTCATGCAACGCTATTTTCTGGACAGAGGCACGGTTCCCGCGGAGCGGGGCAGAACGATTTTTTCACACGCCGACCAGAAAGACCATATCGCGGAGCTTGCCGCAATCAGAAGGGTCCATTCCATCGGATAGCGATAGCGGGATGACCAGTACACTACATAGTAAATGAGCGGAAAGAAGACCCAGACGGCGGCCAAAATGTAGACCGCCGGAGCTCCATCGAGGAGTAACAGTAACAGCCCCGCGAAGGCTGCCAGCGTGAGAGAAGCTCGCAGCAATCTGATCAGCGGCGTTTGGCCGGGCGGAAACCAGAAATAAAACACGTGCCCCAGGAATAATTGAGCCGCCCGGGCGGGATGCGAGCGAATCCACTGCACGGCGTCTTCTTTGAGCATCCGGTTATAACGAATCTCGCCAAGGATCCGGACCTGTTCCGCGCTCTGAACATTCGAGGCGGGACCCAGAAGGTTATTGCTGTCCAGTGCGCCGTATCCGGCATGATCGTGGTACGCCTGCCAGAGCTCAAATCCAAGATCGCTTCTGAGCCAGACCATTTCACCCAACTCCCGGCGATTTCGTAAACCCCACGGCAGCAGGCACAGCGCCACGACGACGAGCGAAATCGTACACCACAGCGCGTATCGCCAGAACTGCGTGCGGAAATGCCACGCGCCGAGAACCAGAAAACCGACGGCGACCGCGAGCAGCGTCGCTGAAAGCAGCGTCGCCAGCCCGAGAAAAGCTCCGCAGGCGGCCGCGCTTCTTATCGTGAGATTTCGGTTGCGCATCAATCGTATCGCCAGGCAGACGATCGCCATCAAAAATAGGGCCGTCAGAGGCGCGTCCCAGCCGCCCCGAATCTCGGTGGCGAACGCCGGTATATAGAGACAACTCAGCACGGACGAGAGCATCGCGGTGCGATCTCCCAAGCCTAGAAATAAAACCAGGGGATACAGCAGCGCGCACCGCAGCGCGGCAAGCGTGCAACTGAAAATTCCTTGGGCCGCCTGGCCGGCCGACCCGGTACCCCAAACCCGGTAAATCGAGCCGAGGAGCAACGGATAGAGCGGCAACGCGTGAGCCGTAGGGCCGGTCGGCAAAACGTAGGGGTCCGCCAATTCGCCCTTGAGGGCAAAGGACCGGGCGATTCTCTCCATCTCCATTGGCGGGAGGCGGTTGTAGTTCGGGGCGGCGAAAAGAAGCGTGATTCGTAAAGCCAGAGCGGCGATAAACAGGATCGCCGCAACCCTCCAGCGGCCGGCGCCTGGGTTTGCGATGGACGGATTCGAGCCTTCAATCCGCATCTTAGGTACGATACCAGTTTCGAATCGTGCCTACCGAGGCCGGGCCATTACAAATCGATGAATCCGCGCTTCCATGCGATCGTGACGGCGCGGGTTCCCGTTTGCTACCACCCAGCAACACGCCCGGAGAGGCTCCTCAACAGTTCGCCTGGGCGTGGTACTGTTCCTCCGCCAACTGCCGAACCGAGCGGGCCCTCGTGGATCGGCGCATTTCAATTCCAAGTTTTCGCATTTTGTAAATCAGCGTCGTTCGCGGCAACCCCAGCCGATTGGCCGCTCCGTCCTGCCCTCCGATCAGCCAGTTTGTTTGCTTCAAGGTTTCGAGGATATGCTCCCGGTCGGCGTCGGCAAGCGTGCGTGAAACGGTCTCCGAGCTCTGCTTCACCGTCTGGTTCAAGTCCAGCGGCAGACGCAGCACCGAGCCGGGCGAAAAGAGCACCGCGCGCTCGATGAAATTCTGTAGCTCACGAATATTACCTGGCCAGTCGTGCGCTCTAAGGACCGCCATCACTTCATCGGGAATCACATCGATGGGCTTGTTGAGGCGGGCGGCAAATTTTGCCACGAAGAACTCGGTTAGCGGCGGGATGTCCTGAACGCGTTCGCGCAAGGGAGGCAGGCAGATTGGAATGACGTTCAGCCGGTAGAACAAATCTGCCCGAAACAGCTTCCTGGCCACAAGTTCCGCCAGATCCTGATTGGTCGCCGCCACCACCCGCACGTTGACCCGGACGGTCTGGGTGCTGCCCAACCGCTCGAATTCCCGCTCTTGCAGGGCGCGCAGGAGCTTGGGCTGAAGTTCCAGCGGCAGGTCGCCAATTTCGTCCAGAAAGAGCGTGCCCCCGTCGGCCGTCTGAAATCGCCCCTTGGTTTGCACGCACGCGCCGGTGAAAGCGCCTCTTTCGTGGCCGAACAGTTCGCTCTCGAGCAATGCGCTCGGAATCGCCGCGCAGTTAAGCGCCACAAAACAGTGGTTACGGCGAGGGCTAGCCTCATGAATGGCTCTCGCGATCACCTCTTTTCCAGTGCCGGTTTCGCCCTGGATCAAGACCGCGGAGTCTACGGGTGCGACCCTCGCCACTTCGGTCATCACAGCCCGGAATTTCGGGCTCGATCCAATCAAATCTAAAGTAGCCATCGTTTTACTCCTTGCTCGATTTCGCCTGGAAAGCACCGCCCATTTCTCGATTATTAGTCAAAGCCGCCTGAATGACTTCCAGTAGGCCACAGCGTCGAACGGTTCTATATAGAAATTCAACGGCCCCCTCCTTAAGGGCTCTCTGTCGTGTTTTATCTCTACCGCGGCGCGATATAAAGATCACCGTCAAATTCGCGCGCTCCAGCCTGATGCGACGTTGCACCTCAATACCGTCCATTCCAGGCATGCAAACGCCGGTGATCACGCAAGCCGCCGCGATTCGCGATCGTGACCTCAGGAATTCCTCTCCCGGCGAGAACGTTACAGGTGCGTAGCCGGCTGATTCTATCAGGCTCGGCCAGCACGATCTGTCTTTCAACGTTTGTCATTTACAACAAGTCTCCAGGTGCATTTCGAGAATAGTCGCTGGAGTCGAAGATGACAATTATAGGTTTATTTATAAAGGTAAGAATGGTGTGAATGACCTCGGCATCCTGTCCACAGGGTAGGTTTGTGTTGCGTCTTCGGCTCCACTCAGCGCGTGAGAGACGACAAAGCCAGGAGACTACGGCAGTAGCGGAGCTAGGATGCGGAGTGGGGGCTGCTCCGCGGAAATACGGTTCTATTCCCAACGAGAGCCGGTCAGAGCCGATTGGACTATTTTGAGAAGGTCCCCGGCATCGAAGGGTTTATAGAGAACATCAACGGCGCCTTCGTCAATGGCTTTCTGTCGAATTTCAGGATTATAGTGCGCCGATATCAGGATGACGGGCAACCTCGGACGTTCGAGCCTGATGCGACGCTGTAACTCGATGCCGTCCATTCCGGGCATTCGAACGTCGCTTATCACGCACATCGCTGTTGCGAGCGTCCCCGATTGGAGGAACTCTTCGGCAGACGAGAACACTAGAGCCGCGTAGCCGGCTGATTCCAGCAGGCTTGCTATGGACTCTCGAACTCGAAAATCGTCATCCACAGCCGCAACGAGCGGCATTACTTCGCTGGCCATTGTTATGAACGCTATCCCCAATACGGGTATGTTACCGGCAAACCTCGACGCCGGCTATTATAGGTTTATTTAGCAGGGTGCTGAAAAGAGGGGACAGACTAGTCTGTCCTCGCCTGTAAGTTATTCATGCCGCGTGCGGCCACGGGCCGTGGACAGAGCGGTCTGTCCCCTTTTTCAGCACCCTGTCAGGCTGGTCCAGCGGTTCGGGCGATTCCGAGTTGGTCGGCCATGCGGACAAGGTCTGCAAGCGATTTAGCGGCCATTTTTCGCATGATCTGGCCCCGGTGAACCCCAATTGTGATCTCGCTTATGCCCAGGTCGGCGGCCGTCTGTTTGTTGGCGAAGCCGGCCACCACGAAGGGAAGGACTTCCCGTTCGCGAGGCGTGAGCAGGTTGTAGCGCCTCTGCAATTCGGCCAGCTCCGATCTCTTTCCCCGCGCGATTCGATCCTGATCGATGGCGGCGTGGATCGCTCGAAGTAGTTCCTGGTCGTCGAACGGTTTTGGAAGGAACTCGATCGCGCCGGCCTTGATCGCGCGCACGGACGAAGGGATGTCGCCGTGCCCTGAAATGAAAACGATCGGCGGCGTATCTCCGGATAACAGCTGTTGCTGGAGCTCCAGTCCGCTGGTACCCGGAAGCTGCAAGTCCAGGACCAGGCACGCGGGCTCATCAGGCTTTTCGGATTCCAAAAATTCCGCGGCCGAGCCGAACACAGCCACTTGAAGTCCCACGGAGGAAATGAGGCTGGACAGAGCTTCCCGCACACGATAATCGTCATCTACCACGAAGACAACGGGGCTGTCGGAGTTCATGACGCTAAGCTCGGACTGGAAGAGTAAAAGAGAAGGTGGCGCCTACGCCTTCACCGGACGCCGCCCATAGCCGGCCGTGGTGGGCATCGATGATGGAGCGGCAAATCGCCAGTCCCATGCCCATTCCGTTGTCTTTCGTCGTAAAGAAAGCTTCGAAGATTCTGTCCGGATCCTTCAGGCCGGCGCCGGAATCCCGCACCTCGACCAAGACCGTTTCGGGGCTGGGCCGCTTGGAACAAATGAAGAGTTTCCTGGGACGGTCCACGACTGAGTCCATGGCCTCGATCCCATTAAGAAGCAAATTGAAAACCACTTGCTGCAACTGCACGCGATCACCCATCACGGGCGCCAAATCCTGACCCAGGTCCGTTTCCACGGCTACGCGCCTTCTCGTAGCCTCGGCGTTCAGGAGATGGAGCACTTCGTGGATGATCTCATTCAGGTCGAGCTCGATTCTCTCAACGGCTGCCTGCCTGAAGAGCGCACGGATGCGCCGCACGACCTCGGCAGCTTCCTTACCGTCACGAACAATCCTTTCGGCGGCTTCCTGCGCTTTGGCCGTTCCCGGAGGCTGGGCCGCGAGCCAGCGCAGGCAGGCTTGACCGTTGGTTACCACGGCAGCCAGAGGCTGGTTGACTTCGTGCGCGATAGCGGCGGCAAATTCGCCCACCGTAGCAGTCTGGATCGCTCGCGACAACTGCGCCTGAGCGTTCCGAAGCGCCTCCTCAGCGTTTTTCTTTTCGCTGATATCCCGGATAAAACCGGTGAAAATCTTGTGCCCGTCGATGGTCATTTCTCCGAACGAGACTTCCGCAGGAAACTCCTGGCCATCCTTGCGCTGAGCGGTAACTTGGATGCCTTGCCAGTTGAGATGTCTTTTTCCAGTCGCCAGGTATCGTTTGTACCCGGTCTCATGCAGTTTCCGCATCGATTCCGGCATGAGCACGGTAAGAGGTTTTCCGATCACCTCAGCTGGCTCGTAATCGAAAATGCGCTTCGTTGCGGCATTGGCGAAAATGATTACGCCGCCTTCATCCATGCTGATGACTGCATCGCTGGCCGTTTCAACCACAACGCGGTACCTCGCTTCGCTCCGTTTTAGCCCGTCTTCGGCTCGCTTGCGATCGTGGATATCCGTGCTTGTGCCATACCATCGCACAATCTTTCCGGCTTCATCCCGATATGGCGAGACACGGATGAGAAACCAGCGAAACGCTCCGTCGTGGCGGCGAAGGCGTGCCTCGATTTCACCTGGTTCTCCTGAAAGCAATAACTCTTGCCAACGTTTCAGTAACGGCGGCAGGTCGTCTGGATGAAATGCTACCTGCCAACCCCAACCGTGCGATTCCTCGTGGGAGAGTCCGGTGTACTCGTGCCATCCCTTGTTAAGAAACTCGTTCGGACCATCCGGCAGATTGCACCAGACCAGCGTGGGGAGGGCGTCGATCACCTGCCGCAGCCTGGCTTCCGAGTTCTTGAGGAGAGCCTCACCCTTCAGTAAACGCTCCTCGATCCCTTTTCGTTCGGCGATCTCTGCTCGCAGCTCTTCGTTGGCCGCGGCCAACTCCGCGGTTCGTTGCGCGACGCGCCGATCGAGTTCGCTCGATACATGCTTTTGTTCGCTCAGGAGCCGCGCCCCTTGCAGCCCGATGGATGCTTGATTCGCGGCTACGCTCAGAATCAGTCTCTCGGTTTGCCGCGGGAAATCCGCGCGCTCCGAGCCCGCTACGATTTCGCCAATTTCACCGTGCAGCCCCAGTCCCAAGGGCATGATCGAAATATCCCGGCCTCCTGTCGGGTTCCGTATCAGCCGAGGCCATCCCTGAGGGTCGGCCCCCAACCATTTTTTGAGTACCTCGCCGATTTCCTGTGGTTGGCCCGTCTGTTCTTGCGATGGAGCGAACCGAGCCATCTCGATGGGCGCCTGGCCGCCCGAGTCCCTCAACCGCACGTAGACGAAATCAAGCTGAAGCATACGCAGAAGCGCGTCGAGCAAGGTGTCAACAATCTGGGACGGCTCGGCGCCGCTCCACATGGCGGGAAGGGCGAGCAGGCTGACCAGATCATTAACGCAACGCTGAAGCCGCTTGATCTCCTCGGCAACATCTCCGGATTGCACATCCATGTCTTAGTCCGTCGCATGTGATCTACTGCGACCAACCCGCCGTTGGCGAAATTCTACCAGGAATTCATCCGGCGGCACAAAGAAAGGATTGTGCTGAAGGATACCGCCGACGATGACCATCGGATGCGTCCGCATGATGTCAATCACCGCGTCGCCTCCAAACTGCCCCAGATGGTAAGTGCAGATGACCGCATCGTCGTGGCGGCGCCACACGTCGTTTACACGCGACTCGAACTCAATCACGTCGTCGACATGAGATCGATCTTCAACCGCCCAGTCCATCCGGCAACAAATGCGACTCAGCGGAAACCCTCCCGGGGCGTTTCCACTGGCCAGTTGCTCAAACACCCGCAGCATCCGATCCTGATCGAAGCGGCCATCTGGAAGGTAGACTTCGGTGTTGATCCGAAGCTCCAGTTGCCCGCTCTGCTGCGCCGCCGCCGGATCGATGCCCGCGGCAGCCAGGCGTTGTAGATGGTCCTGACGCTGCTTCGGGTTCAGGACATGAACGGCTTTGTCGCCGGATTTCAACCCGTCCTTTATGAACGGAAGCAACACGCGATATTCTTCCTCGTCGCTGTTGAAAAACGCGCAGACATGACGGGTTTCGCCGAGCTGGGACCCGGCCAGGGAAATGGGTGCTGAGACGCTCTTCATGGCCTATTGCTCCTGTTTGGATATCGTACAACGCGCCGCGGCTTCTGGAATCGATTTCGTCAGAGGAAGGGCATTTTTGGATTGGGGCCAGGCTGGGTCACATTTTCACCTCCATGAAGCGCCGGCCGCGCGCGCCTCAAGAGGGCCTTTCCCGTCGACAAGGCCGGTGTAGTAGCAATGGAGACGCCGCGAGCCTCGCGGGTGGAACTGGTAACGCCCGGCTTTTGCCGCGTTGCCAACTCCACCCTCTCTCGCATCTGGCCGGTTGACGTCGTGGGCAACCGGGACTCAGTACGGAAAGGAGTAGCCGACAACACCGAGCGAAAGTACGTAACCATTATACGCGTGATGCACACCGGCGAAGGTTCCGGCGCCGTTTCGCGTCGAACACGGACGTCATGCTCGAAGCTCCCGCAGCGCCGGAACAAGGACCTGGCCGACGCCGGAGCCATTGCCGACTCCCGGCTCGGACCGCTCGCGTTTTCAACGGGTTGGCCGGCGTTACAGAGCCGTATCGCGGGCTGCCCGTGGCGGCAACCCGGGAGTTTTGGGAGGGAGGAAAACTGGTTCTCTCCTGCTGGACGTGGACCGCCCGAATCTCTGGTTGCACTGAGATCTTAACCGACCAAATGCCGCGTCGGATATTCGCCACCTGCCGTACCGCCGGGCTGTCCTGAAACGGCGAGCGTCTTCCATATGCTGTAGCGGCGGCAGGTTTGCGAGTCAAGAACGTGCTGCCCCGAAGGCCACGCACTTGCAATCAGTGGTTCACGTGGTCGGGGGTTGCACCCGCCCTGGGAATTCTTCTGGCCAACCTACACTACCCGATATGGAGATTTGCGATGAGCATCATCGATAAAGCGCTAAAAGCAAACCAGACCTATGCTAGGAAGTACGATCGAAAACTGGGGGCGCATCCAACCCCCAAAATCGTAGTTGTAACCTGCATGGACCCCAGACTTTCAGACCTTCCTGGAATCCTGGGGCTGCCGCAGGCCGATATCGACGTTATCCGGACTGGCGGGCCGGCGGTAACCGAAGATGTGCTCGGAGAGCTTGTCGTTTCCACCCGTGTCCTTGGAACGAAGGAGATCATGCTCCTCAATCACACCGGCTGCGGATTCACCACGTTCACTGACGAGGAGCTGAACGCGAAACTCACCGCTTTAACCGGCGACGCGTCGCCCGCTCCAATGCGGCTCTTCTCTTACAAGGATCCTGAACAGAACACCCGGGAACAGATTCAGAAGGTCAGGTCACATCCGTGGATCGCCAAAGAAGTTCCGGTGCGCGGTTTTATTTTCGACGTGGAAACCGGTCTTATCCGGGAAGTCCAGCGGGTTCCAAAGGACGCTGCTGCCTGAAAAACGGCGGCCTCCCGAGCACTCTTTCGATTTGGTGAGCGAATAGGATTGCGCCGGTGACCGCGTAGTGGTCCCGCGTAACCGGCGCAGATCCGCGGTACGACTGGTCATCGCGAAGGGTCGGCATCAGAGAGGTGCGTTTTTTCGGGTGCAACCACACCAGAAACGGCAGCCCGCCAGCGCGGCGTTAGCGGCGGAGCCCCGCGTGTGCTCGAACCGCATTGGGGGAATCGACTTGATGCAATGCCACCACGGGCGCGACGCGCTTGACCGATTTGGCCAGCGGCCCTGGCCGGCTCACCGAAGCGATGCGGATTGATTTCAGACCAGATGACCTGGGCCCTGGGCGCCGCCGGTTAATCCTTTGCTTGCGGAGACACCGCGGAGTGCTGTCGTGAGTCGCTGGGCGAACTACCGACACCATCGATTGATCCTGGTCGGACCTCGAAAGAACAACTTAGTTCTGGACTCACCGTATTGCGAGTGGAGCGTGGTTTGCTTTTTTCACAGAGAGCAGCCGCTAGACAGATGCTCGCGAAGTGGCCACTGACAAAAGGAGAGAGCGAAAAGTGCCGAACCGCGATTACTGCCAACGTCCGCAGGTACAGTTGCCGGCTGCGGCTATGGCTCGATTGCGGAATTCCCGGCGCAGGGGAGTATCGAGCCGGTGAGGGAGATTGCTGTCAAACCGGAGTGTTGCTTGAGAGCTATCAAAAAAAACCGCTCGTTGTCTTGGCGGTCCCCGGCTTTTAAGAATCCGGCGCAAACAACGATTCCCGTGGTGCTTCTGATGGCTGCCATTCCCGTCTTCGCTCAAAGTCCGCCGGCGTCGCCTGATCGGCCGTGGCATAGCCCCGACGAACGGCTACTCACGAACGATGGGAAGCGTCTTCGCCAGCCGGTCTTTGCTATCGAGCCCCAGAAGGCCTATTCGCTGGCGGAATTGATCGATCTCGCTGAAGCCCATAATCCCGAGACTCGCGTCGCCTGGGAAAGGGCCGTCGCTCAGGGGGCAGCACTCGGAATCGCACGCAGCGAACTGTATCCGACCTTGTCGGCTGTCGCGCTCTCGGGGGTGGATCGCGAGGAGATCCCGCTGGGCACCCGGTTCTACCGCCACACGGATACGGCGGACCAGGTGTCGCTGGATCTCAATTACACGATCTTTGACTTCGGGGCGCGTCGCGGCCGAATCGCCGCGCAGAGCGCGCTCTTATTGGCCGCGAACTTCGATTTCAACGACGTTCACCGGAAACTCATCTTTCAGGTGCAGCAGGCCTATTACCGCTTGTTGAATGCGTCCGCTCAGGAGACCGCCGCAAGAGTAAGTTTGGCCAATGCGGAGGCAGTGCAACAAGCCGCGGAGGACCGGCTGCATAATGGTTTGGCCACTCTGCCCGACGTTCTGGAGGCTCGCAGTGCGACCGCGCAATCGCAATACGATCTACAAGCAGTGCTGGGCGCGGAGGAAAACGCCCGGGGCGATCTGGCTACAACCTTGGGGGCGCCTGCCGCCACAATGATTCGCGTGGAACCGCTGAGCGAAGTACCCACTCCCGAGTCGATCGGCGAGACCGTCAAGCAGGTGACTTATCGCGCTCTCGACCAGCGGCCGGACCTTCAGGCTGAGCTGGCCGGCGTCCGCTTAGCGCAGGCGCAACGTAAGGAGGCGCGGGCCGCGTACTATCCCAGCTTGAATTTCAGGGCGAACCCCAGCGCTCAGTCACTTTACCTGAAACAGCAAACGTTGACCATGGGACACACAGCCGATTTAACGGGCGGACTTGCCCTCAGCTTGAACTGGACGGTGTTTGACGGAGGCGCGCGTCGCAACCGCCTGATGCAGGCAGAGGCGGGGATCCGCCAGGCCGAGGCGCAGGTCAGCGCCGCGCGCGATACCATCGAGGACGAAGTCTGGACCGCCTATTCCAATCTGACCACCGCCTTTCGCCAGCGCGAGGCGGCCACCGCGCTGCTGGACTCCGCTACCCAGTCGTATGCCGCCGCTCTTGAATCCTATAATTACGGGGTTCGCGACCTGTTGGACGTCACCGCGGCCCAGAAGCTTCTCGCCCAAGCCCGCTCGGCAGACATCCTGGCGCGGACCGAGGTGCTAACCAGCCTGGCAGATCTGGCGTTCCGTTCCGGCGACGCGATCCAATCGAGCACCAGGAAACATCGGCCATGAACACTAATGCACGCCGGCGCGTTTCGAGTTATGGGTTAATGCTCGCAGCGTTCTTTCTGACGGGTTGCGGGCGGGCTCCTTCCTTTGATGTTCTAGGCTCGTTCTTTCCAGCCTGGCTGGTGTGCCTGGCCTTGAGCCTGGTGCTGACGGCGGCCGCTCGATGGCTCCTGTTGCGCCTTGAAATTGTGATCGCGTTTCCGGTTCTAACCTATCCGAGCCTGACGGCGCTCTTTAGCTTCGCGCTTTGGCTCGCTTTGTTTCGCTAGAGAGGAAAATCCTGATGACGTCCAACGCCGGTACGAAACTTGGAAAGGTGCTCGGAGGTGTGCTGAGTGCGGCTATCGTGACGGGCGCAGTGACGCTGGGGCTGATGGTGCTGTATCGCGTGAACGCTTATCCACGAACCGACGATGCCGAAATACTCGCCAATTTCATAGGAATCGCGCCCCAGGTGGAGGGGCCGATCGTGCGTCTGAACGTGCACGATAACCAGTTCGTGAAGCAGGGGGACTTGCTTTACGAAATCGATGACCGGCCTTATCGCTACGCTTTGGAGAAGGCGCTTTCAGACCAGGCGGCTCTCGAGGGCCAGATCGCGGATGAGCAGCGAAGAATCGCGGCGCTGGTCAGCGCGGTGTCCGTTTCCCAGGCAAATATTCAAGGAACAGAAGCTGACGTGACTCGATCGGCGGCGGCGGTGGATCAGGCGCGGGCTGACGTGGCGAACGCCGAACAGGGCGTCAGCCGCGCCAGAGTGGAGTGGAGCTATGCGAATAATAACCTGCATCGAATTGAGCCTTTGCTGGTCAAGCAGTTTGTCACTGTGGATCAAGTGGATCGGGCAAGGACCTCCCAAATTGCGCAGGCTCAATCTCTGAAGCAGGCGGAATCTCAGCTGCAATTGGCGCAGGCGGGATTGGAGTCCGCGCTGGCTCAAGAGGAGCGGTCTCGTGCAATGCTGGTGGAGAGCAAGGCCCAGCACGAACAGGCGCAGAACGCGGTGACCACGCTCGAGCCGCTGGTCAACCAGCGCGGCGCAAGAGCATCGGCTGTCGAGACTGCCCGCTACAATCTCAACAACTGCCGAGTCTATGCGCCGTTTGCGGCTCGTGTCACGAATCTGACCATTTCAGAAGGCGCCTACGCGCACATCGGCCAGCAGGTGTTCACACTAATCGACGCGCGCACGTGGTGGGCGGTCGCCAACTTTCGTGAAGGCCAGCTACAGCACATCACACCCGGCATGCGGGCCGAGGTCTATGTGATGTCCAAACCGGATGTTCATTTCGCCGGCGTGGTGGACAGCATCGGCTTCGGGGTGACTCCGGATGCGGACGTGGTCGGCCGTTTGGGAGCGGTCCTTCCCGATGTACAGAGGACCCTCAACTGGGTACACCTGGCAACTCGCTACCCGGTTCGTGTGCGTGTGGAAAACCCTCCCCAGGACCTGTTTCGAGTGAGTGAGTCAGCGGTGGTCGTGATTCAAGGACGTTGAGGTGGGGACCCTCGCGCACGACATACCGGACGTGCCTCGGCCATTGACGTGGCTACGGGACTTTCTTAAACATGAACTCGCTCCGTATCCAGGCCGGTCCCTGACGGTGGCGCGCATGGTTCTCGCGGCAACCCTCGTCATGATCATCTGCAACACATTTCGCGTTCCTTACGCGTTTCTAGGCGGCATCTATGCGCTGCTCATTTCGCGCGAGAGCCCTCGAACAACTCTGAGTTCGGCGGGAACGATCCTGCTTTTTGCCGCAACCGGCGTCGCCTATATAGTAGTCTCCGTCCAATTTGTTATCAGCGTCCCGCTTCTTCACTTTCTTTGGAACATCGGTTCGCTTTTTTTGGCCTTCTATGCGCTCACGGTAATGATCAACTACGGAGCGTTTGTAGCATTCGCCCTGGTGATCTCCATCGCGGTGACCATCTGGGACCGGCACATGTCGGGTGGAACTAACGTTGCAGATACCCTTTGGCTTTTCTTGCCCGCCTTCATAGCCGTCGCTGTTACCTCCGGGGTGGAGCTGGCCTTTGGACGCATGCGGCCCGGAGACGATATCGTAGTGCCCGTCGCCGACCGTTTAGCCGCGATCCACAGCGTGTTGATTTGCTACTCGGATGGGCGCCTGATAGATCAGGCTGCCGAAGAAAAGATCATCCGGCTGGGCATGCTGGGAACGTCAACATTGCGGCGCGCTTTGCGGCGGTCAGATTATTCGCCCCAGTACAGGACACAGATGAGCGGTGTGGTCGCGCTGGTTGGAAGACTCATGGACCTTACGACAGCACTAACCCAACTCAGCTTTGAGTCTTCCAGTCTTGACCGGGAGCACTTGCGAAGCCTGGCGATGACCGTCGCGAGCATCCGCAGCGATCTGATCTCCCGGCGAATTCCAGGCTCGATTCAGGTGAACACCGAAGATGAACCGCATGGTGTGCCGTTGCTGCGTGAGATGGAGAATACAGTCGCTCTAATCCCCCACGCATTTGCAGGTTCCCGATCCATCGACGAGTATCAATCGCCTTCAGAGGAGATGCCACGATCGAGGCTTATCGCCGCTGACGCGTTCGTCAACCCAGAGCACTTCAGGTTCGCGCTTAAAGGATGCTTCGCGGTGAGCGCGTGTTACGTCATCTATAACTCCATCGACTGGCCGGGCATGGGCGTACCCGTGATGCTCACCTGTTTCCTGACCGCGTTCTCCACCATCGGCGCGTCTCGACAGAGACAGATCCTGCGCTTCGCGGGTTTCTTCGTTGGCGGCGTTCTAATCGGCATGAGCGCCCAGATGTTCATTCTGCCGTATCTCGATTCGATCACGGGATTCACGGTTCTTTTCATCCTCGTCACCTCGCTGGCCGCGTGGTTCATGACGTCCAGCCCTCGGCTATCATCCTTCGGGTTGCAACTTGGTGCGGTGTACTTCGTGATCAACATGCAGAAGTTTGCAAGGGAGACGTCGCTCTCCGTGGCGAGGGATCGCGTTGCCGGGGTGTTTCTGGGCTTGCTGATGATGTGGTTGATATTCGATCAACTCTGGAGCGCTCCGGCGAGTGTCGAGATGAAGAGAGTGTTTATCTCGACTTTGCGTCTGTTAGCTCAGTTCACGCGGGAACCGGTGTCAGCTGACCTCCGGTCGGCGATCCAGCGCACCACTGCCCTTCACGATACGATCAATACTACATTCGACAATGTGCGATCACTCGCCGATGGGGTTCTTCTCGAATTCGGTCCCTCGCGGCGCGACGACCTGGCTTTGCGCGACCGCATCCGGAGGTGGCAACCCCAATTGCGGGCGCTCTTCATTATGCGGAGTGCATCCCTCAAGTACCGTCTCCGGTTGCCAGGCTTCGTACTGCCGGAGGATGCGATTGTCTCCCTACAGGCGTATGATGAGTGTTCCGCCCAGATGCTTGAGAATTTAGCAGATCGGATGGAGGGTAAGACGTCGCCGGAAAGACCGGTGTCTGCGGACTCCGTCGCGCTCCTGGAGCAGATACGGGAATCCTGTCGCGTGGACGAATCCCGACTATTGCTCTCAGAGCACGGCGCAACCTTCGTCCCTTTGCTCCGTCAGATTGACCGGTTGACAATTCGGCTGGCGAACCAAATCGCGATTGAAAGCGATCGGCCTGACTAGCGGAAACTCGTGCTGCGCGTCCGGAAACGCCCGAGCGGCGCGGTCACTGGGCTGGAGCGCCCTTGCGGGACGTATTATATAGCAGGAGGCGCGAATACACGACCTGCCTGACTGACTCGACCACGTCCGGCAGAAGCTTGTAGGGGACCACTTCATTCGGTTTTTTCGCCAGCGCGGACTCCAATCCGCGGCGCCACGCAACCCGCAGCTCCGTGTTTATGTGAACGATCGTGATTCCAGCCTCAATCGCGTCCAGAAACCCCTGGTCCTCCGTTCCAGAGCCTCCATGCAGAGTGAGAGGTTTTCGCGTCGCGCGCTTGATCGCAGCGATCCGCGCCGGATCCACATGCTTCTTGGTTTCGCCCGCGACCATGCTTTTTAGCATCCCGTGCATGGTGCCCACCGCTGGCGCCAGCACATCCACGTTAGTGCGGGCGACGAACTCGCTCGCCAGTTCAGGCGTGGTCATGGGGCTCATGTCTTCGGGGATCTTGTCGTGAATTGAAGAAGAGCTGCCGATGAAGCCAAGTTCGCCCTCCACCACCATGGACGGGTGGATCGATTTCATTTCGGTCACCGCCTGCTTCGTCTTGGTCACATTCTCTTCGAACGGCAGCGCGGAGGCATCAAACACCACCAAGTCAAAACCGGCGTGGGCCGCCTCACGAGCCTTTTCGATCGAATGGGTGTGGTCGGCACTAAGGTACATCGGAAAACCGTTCTCTTCCCGAATGCTGCGGACCAACGCTGCGATCTGACGAACGCCGATAAAGTCGCGCTCGCCCTCAGAGACACCGACCAGAACCGGCACATTCAGTTCGCCAGCTGCTAAGTACACTGCCTTCAGCGCCACCAAATCAGAGATATTGAAATGTCCTACCGCAACCTTCTGCTCATCAGCTTCGGACAGAACCTGCTGCAACGGCTTCATTTCCCCTCCTCGGAGATCCTGCCTGCACGACGGATTCCGTTCAACAGATGCGCCTAAGCCTTGCGCAAAATAATTATTCCAGTGAGTTTGCCATTTCTTTCTGTGTCGGCGGATCGACTTTAGTCAACAAACGGTGCCGTCTGACAGGGTGCTGAAAAAGGGGACAGACTACTCTGTCCCCGCCTGTAGGTTATTCATGCCGTGTGCGACCATCGCCGCGGACAGAGCGGCCTGTCCCCTTTTTTCAGCATCCTGCTACAATAAGAACCTGAGAAGCCGGCTCGAACTAAATGGTGCCGCGATTGCTGTTGTAGGTCGTAATGACGCTTGCCACGTCCTCATTGGAAGTTTCGAACGGACTGGGGTCGCCGCACGGGAGTTCCTGTGCGCCGTTGGCGCGTGACGGCCGTCAGTGGAGGCAGATATGAACCCGAAGCCGAATAGAGAGCTGCAAGACCTGTGTATCAACACCATCCGGATCCTGTCGGCCGACGCTGTCCAGAACGCAAACGCCGGTCATCCCGGCATGCCGATGGGCGCTGCCGCCATGGCCTACGCTCTTTGGACGCAGTTTCTCAAACATAATCCCCGGAACCCGCAGTGGTTCGACCGCGATCGTTTCGTGTTGTCTGGGGGACATGGGTCGATGCTGCTATACAGCCTGCTGTACCTTTCAGGTTACGACCTGCCTCTCGAGGAGATCAAACATTTCAGGAAATGGGGGAGCAAGACGGCAGGTCACCCTGAGCGCGGTCTGGCGCCGGGCGTCGAGGTCACCACGGGGCCACTCGGGCAAGGATTCGCAAACGGCGTGGGCCTGGCGATCGCTGAGGCGTGGCTCGCGGCGCGCTATAACCGGCCTGGACACAAGATCGTCGATCACTACACATACGGGATCTGCGGCGATGGCGACCTGATGGAAGGCATCAGCCAGGAAGCTGCCTCATTGGCCGGGCATCTCCATCTGGGGAAACTCATTTATCTGTACGACCAGAACCACATTTCGCTCGCCGGTGCCACCGAAATCGATTTTACCGAGGACGTGGCGAAGCGCTTCGAAGCGTGTGGCTGGCACACCCGCGTGGTTCCGGATGGCAATGACATCGAAGACGTATCGTGCGCAATTCGCGAAGCGCAGGCCGAGGATCAAAGGCCATCATTAATCCTGGCGCGGACTCACATCGGCTATGGCAGCCCTCACAAACAAGACAACTTCACCGCGCACGGGGACCCGCTGGGAGAAGAGGAATTACTAGCTACCAAGAAAGCCCTAGGGTGGCCGAGCATGGAGAAGTTCTACCTGCCCCAAGACTCGGTGGAATATTTCCGTCAGGCCGTTCCTCGTGGCGGGCAAATGGAGGACGAATGGCGAAAGAAGTTCGACGCATACCAGCAGGCGTTCCCAAAGGAAGCCGCCGAGTTCGAGAGCATCGTTAGCGACAAGCTCCCGCAAAACTGGGACGTCGATCTCCCCAAATGGAAGCCCACCGATAAGCCGATCGCAACTCGCGCCGCCGGCGGAGAAGTGATGAATGCCCTGGCCAAACACATCCCCAACCTGATCGGCGGATCGGCGGACCTAAACCCGTCGACCAGAACGGCGCTTAAGGGTCTCGGGGATTTCCAATCGCCTGAAGTGTCGGGGCCGGGAACGCTGGGTGCGGTCGGCGGGGAGTGGAGCTATGCCGGTCGGAACATTGCTTTCGGTGTGCGTGAGCACGCTATGGGCGCCGCTGTGAATGGAATGGCCGCGCACGGCGGTGTACTGCCCTTCAGCGCGACGTTTTTCACCTTTTCCGACTACATGAAGCCCGCCATCCGCCTGGGCGCCTTGAGTCATCTCAAAGCGATCTACATTTTTACCCACGACAGCATCGGACTCGGAGAGGACGGCCCGACTCACCAGCCAATCGAGCACCTCGCCGGCTTGCGAGCGCTTCCGGGGCTTACGGTCATCCGTCCCGCCGATGCAAACGAGACTGCGGAGGCGTGGGCTTTTGCAGTTCAACATAGCGGTCCGTCGCTGTTAGTGCTGACGCGGCAGACAGTCCCACATCTCGACCGCGCGGCGGCGAAAGACCCCGGTGTCGCACGCGGAGCCTATGTGCTCGCGGACGCCGAAGGCGCTTCTCCGGATGTGATCCTCATCGGTACCGGCTCCGAAGTCAGCCTCTGCGTGCTGGCGCGGGAGAAGCTGAAGACTTTCGGAGTAAAGGCACGCGTAGTCAGCATGCCGAGTTGGAGCCTCTTCGAGGCTCAAGACGAGTCTTACCGTGAAAGCGTCCTTCCGCGGGCCATTAAGAAACGCGTCACGGTGGAGGCCGGCTCACCGATAGGATGGCATCGCTGGGCGGGCGACGAGGGCTCGGTCATTGGCGTGGAGCGCTTTGGGGCGTCGGCCCCTGGCCAGGACGTCCTTGCCCATCTGGGCTTCACGGCGGACCACGTCACCGCTGCCGCTCTTCGCCTCTTGGGCAAAAACAAAGAAGCCGATCTGGAATACCGGCCTGAAGCAACGTTGGTAACGGCGTAGCGGCTAAAGTCCCTACGCTCGTGAATCGACTGAGTCCCGTCTAATTTTCAGTGAAAAGGTCCTTTGGGCGACACGCGGGAGCGCCTCGATCCACTCTTCTGGCGCGATCATCGTGCAACCGCTCAATCGGGGGACTGGCATTGCGAGCGCCATCGGGCTATAGCACTCGACGACATCGGTAATCTTCTGCGGCGACAAAGGCTCGGCTGGGTAAGTGTATGAGTAAACCTAGTTGGGACAACAAGGTTTAAAATAGGCGGTCACGGCGGAATTCGCAGGCAAGCGGGACGCGACCCGCGGGTACGGCGCAAGGAGCCGTTATTTCGCGAGCGAGGTAGTGTGAGTCGGTTCCCGGCATGGAGACCCGTCTTGCCTTCAACCCAATCTCCGCTTCGACCTGTCGATCAGACCAGAGAAGCTTCGACCTGCGCAGTCGCCGCGGAAGCCTGCGGCGATCCCAGCATGAACACGCGCTTGCAGCCGAACGCAACGCTGCCGAAATGGTGGCCGCGGATCATTTTCGACGGTCGTCGAAGATCACAATCGCAACACCGTTCCACGTCTCCCGTCCGGCGCAGTGCGGAGGCTTGTTCCGCAGAGGCACGATCCCGACGTCGCTGTGTACCAGGTGAAAATGCGCCTCAAGATAATCGCGAACCAGATCCGCGCGTCTTCGCGAGGTCACAAATTGCTGGTCAGGTGTTCCCGTACTGGAGTATCCTTCGACGATAACCAAATGATCCGGCAGTGCATCCACGACTGGCGCAACCGCGGTGTCAATGGCCTGGCGCCCACTTTCGACGAGTTGCACTGTGCCGGTGCGGCCGGTTGCAAACAGGTTCGCCGCATCCAGCCACGCCCGGGACCCGCATGCATCCTGGCGCTGACATACCTTGAGATAATCGGCCGGCGACAGCTGCCCCAAGTCATAAAAACCGCGCTTTTTGAAAAACCCCCGGAACAAGAATTCGTGTTTCAGCGCTTCCGTGTCATCCGCAAGGTTGGCGGTTCCGCGATTCAGGTTTGAAAGCGTGTCACGAATATTGGTCGCCCCGTCCTCGCCCATGTTGTCCGGCCCCAAAGCGCCTTTAATCGTCTGATTGAGTTGTTCCGACATCGCCTGCACGTTCGCAAGAATCGCCTGCGCTTTCGACGCCAGGTCACGGGACTGCACATCCGCGAGAATTCGATCGGCGCGCGCCGATGCGTCGCTCAGGTTTAAGGTAGCTTGCTGCGCATTGAATAGAGTCGCCTGCAGCTGCTTCCTGGTCGTTTCATCTTTCAGAAGTAAGCCTGCCGGCCCCTTACCCGCATTCAAGTCCGACACAATTGCGTTGATCGTGTCCGTGATCTGGCTGGCGTTGCTGGCCATCCTTCTGATGTCGGGCCGCACTACCGTAACTACGCCGTCAACATGGTTCACCGTCCTTGTCACCGAATCGAGCGCGACGTCGAGCCGGCCGCGAAGATCACTGACACTGCCCTGAACGTTGTCCAACAGCGCGGAGCTTTTGTCCAGCAGCGCGGAACCCTTCTCGAGCGCCGCTCCTAGATCGAAGGGCTCCTTGCTCGGAAGGGTAGCTCCGTCCGGCGCTTCTGCGGCGGTTTTCGTACCCTCCCGAATAAAGACATACTTATCGCCAACGATACCCTCAGTCTTAATAGAAACAACCGAATCGGTGCGGATCAATCCTCGCGCGTTCACTCTCACCTGGAGCTTCAGCCGGAATTTCGAGGCCGGGCTGGTTGGGATCTCAATGCTCTTGACCTCGCCCGCCTCGACGCCCGAAACTCGCACCTCCGCGCCAGGCGGCAATCCGCCGATGTCCGAGAATTCAGCGTAGAAGTCTACATGTTTGCCAAAAACGTCATGCCGGTTTCCGATTAGAAACAGGATTGCGGTGAAAAGTCCAATTCCCAAGATCAGGAACAGTCCAATGGCCCAGGTATGAATGCGCATATTATTCTGCCTCGGATACTAACGCTCGCACCAAGGCGCTCTCATTCTTTTCTAATTCGCCCATTGCGCCTATCGCGATGAGATTGCCATCGTCGAGCACACCGACGCGGTCGCCGACGCGGCGTGCTTCGCGGGTGTCGTGAGTCACAATCACCATCGTGGTGTTGTCTCTTTTCCGAACACGTAATAAGAGGTCGTCGATCTCCGACGCGGTCACGCGATCCAGTCCGCTGACGGGCTCGTCGACCAGCAGGATACTGGGTCCAAGCATAAGCGCCCGAGCCAATCCCGCGCGCTTGCGCATGCCCCCTGACAGTTCCGCGGGCATTTTACGGCCGTCTTTTCCCAAACCCACATCATCCAGGTTTTTTTGAACGATCGCCTCAATCTCTTCCTCCGGCTTTTTCTCCCGTAAACGTCTCAAAGGCAGCGCGAGATTGTCATGGAGCGACAACGAATCGAAAAGTGCGGCGCTCTGAAAAAGGAAGCCTATGCGGCTTCTCACCTTCGATAGTCCGTCTTCATCCATCCCGACAATGTTCTCGTTTCCGACGCAGATTGCACCCGCGTCCGGTTGTATTAAGCCGATAGTGAGTTTCAAGGTCACGCTTTTCCCCATTCCGCTTCGCCCTATGAGGCAAAAGGCTTCTCCTGGCGCAATTTCAAAAGAAATGCCGTTGAGCACGGTTCGGCCCCCGAACGAGCGGGACACTTCGCGGAAAGCTATCGCCGCAGGATTGCCGCCGTTCATATCGCCGTCTCCGGGAACAGAAAGAAGATGGCCTTCACCAGCACAACATCGATCAGAATAATGGCGAGGGACGAGACGACAACGCTGTTCGTCGCGGCGCGCCCGACGCCGTCAGCGCCTTCATCGGTCGTGTAGCCAAGGTAGGAGGAAATCACACCAATGACGGCCCCGAAGACCACCGTCTTGAGGGTTGGAGGAATGAATGATGCCCAGCTCACGTTGTAAAACGCCCGCGAGAGATAAAGTTGTACGGATAGATGAGAAGCCGTGAGTTCCGCCAGGTAGCCGCCCACAAGCCCCATCGCATCCATGAAAACCGTAAGAATCGGAAGCGCCACCGAGCAGGCAACTATGCGGGGAATCACTAGCATTTTGAAGGAATCGACGGAAAGAACTTCGATCGCGTCAATCTGTTCGGTTGCGCGCATGTTCGCCAGCTCCGCGCCGATGCCCGCTCCCACTCGCCCAGCCATTAACAATCCCGCAAGGAGAGGTCCGATCTCATTGAAGAACGCCAGGGACTGGACCGTGGGCATCACTGCCTGAGCTCCAAACTGGACCAGAGTGGTCCGCGTGTGAAACGCGAGGACCAGTCCCAAAGCGAAGCCTGAAGACAACACCAGCGGCAAGGATTTCCATCCAGCCACTTCTATTTGCCGCAGGATCATCTGGATTTCAAAGGGAGGTACCAGCACCCGCCGCGCGGCCCGCAAAGCAAACAGGCCGATGTTCCCGATGAAGTCCAGATATCTGCGCATATACTCCTCGAAGCATTTCAAACCGGGATCAGCCCGGAGGCGTCTCCTGTCTAGGAATCCCGCGTCCCGTGCGGAATTCGGATTAGCGATTAGACGCTTGCGCGATCCTCGCGACGAACGTCCGCGCGCTTGAAGGTGCTGTTGCCCCTGCAACAATTTCGCCGTTGCTTAGTGTCTTTCCGTAGAGGGCTCTGTTGCCGGCGTCATCTGGTTTCAGCGTTGCGCCATCGAGGTCGAAGCCCGCGAAGGCGCCTTTGGTGTGGCCGTAAAGAAGAATCTTTGCGTTGGGATCGCCATGTGCCGACGCACCATTTCCCCAGGCCGCCGAAGCGTCCGCCCCGATCGCAAAACGATCAGAGAGCAGCTTGGAACGCAGGTCTTTGTCCATCGACAGAATTACGATATTCATCTCTTCCCCACCGAGCTGTACGCCCAAACTGCCGCTGTCGAGGGTAATCGCGCCCGGCGCCGACCAGTTGCCGCCATTTCGACACGAAATGAATCCCCGTCCATGGCCGACTCCAACAACAACAGCTCCTTTCTTGAATCCGGGAATAACCACGATACAATCGGCACTGGCTAGTTCTGCCGCTGGAATGTCGCCAGATTGCGTCATTTTATTCAGAACAGCCGTGGCTTTCCCGAGTCGTGCGGTCGTGTCATCCGCGCCCGCCGCGGTGACAACGGCGACGATGGTCACCAAGAGAAGGTTTCGTGCTTTTCGCATGAGTGTTGTCCTTTCGTGTCAACTAAGTGCACCCAGCATTCCAATCGGACGCGTCAATGGAACATCAGCACACTTGAAGCTTTACGGGCATAACCGGCTCACTACCGTGAGGGAACGCTGCGACGATGACCAGTTATCGACGCATGCTATGGTCATCTGACACTCAGTCACAAATATTCCCTCGGAGTCCGGCGGAACCTGTTGCAGACGTGCCAGAAGTCAGCGTCCCAGCCGATTTTTGGCATGTGGCACGCGCCCAGCCCGGCGACTTTTCTTGCCACCTGCCGGGCTATTGTTTGAGATAAATGGCTCGAATGAATACCGCTCAGTTGAGCACCTGCATGGTTGTTCGGATCAGATCGAGCAACGGCGCCGGGTAGACTCCAAACCAAATCAGCAGAATCGCGAGTACAGCGAGGATGAGCGCGCTGCCCCGGGACACCAGCTCAAGGGGAGCGGCTTGCTCTTGTGCGGTCGAGTAAAGCGTCACGACGATGCGCAGGTAGTAAAAAAGGCCGGCAACGCTGGTTACGACGAGGATAATGATCAAAGCCCAGGCTTCAGCAGCCGCTCCGGCCGCGAGCACATAGAACTTGCCCAGAAAACCCATGGTTGCGGGAATGCCGGCCAGTGACAGGAGTGCAACGGTGAAGGCGCCGGCCATCGCCGGCCGCCGCCAGAAGAGGCCGCGGAAGTCCTCGAGGTCGCCGGCGTCGCGCCCGGGGCTGGAGAGAACGGTCACAATTCCAAATGCCGCGAGGATGGTCGCCGTATACGCCACCAGATAAAAGCTCACCGCCTCAATCGCCATCTTCCCGCCCGCCAGAAACGCGACCAGTATGTATCCGAAGTGGGCAATCGAGGAGTAGGCCAGAATGCGCTTAACATTGTTCTGCCGCAGCGCGAGAAGGTTGCCTGCGCACATCGAGGCGATGGCGATGAGGAAGAACATCAGAAACACGGCGCGATACTGCAGCGCACCCGAAAGGTAAATATAGCGGAGCAACAGCGCCACCATCGCGCTCTTGGAGGTGGTGGCCACGAATGCCGCTACGGGCGCCGGTGCGCCTTCGTAAACATCCGGCGTCCACAGGTGGAAGGGCACCACACCCAGCTTGAAACCTATGCCCGTCACGGTAAGCGCGATCCCGGGCAACAGCAGAGCGAGTCCCGAACCGCTGAAGGAGAGTTCCCGGATGCGCGAGAACTCCATGCTGCCGGCGTCGGCATAAATGAGGGCCGCGCCGAAAATCAGGAATGCGGCGGAAGCCGAAGCCAGGATCAGATACTTGATTCCGGCTTCGAGGGCGCGTTCACGGCCTGTAACGTAAGCGACCATCGCGTACAAGGCGACGCTCAGCATCTCGAGTCCGAGCACAAACGAAACAAGGTGACTGCTCGCCACCAGCACCGCGCATCCCAGGGTCGCGATGAGGAGCAGGACATACAGCTCTTCGCGTTGGCCATCGTGTTTTTCGAAATAATGATAAGAGAACACCGCCACCACCGCCGAAGAGGCGATGATCAGGCCTATGTAGAACAAGGCATATCGATCCAGGAGCAGAAGCGATGTCACTTGTCGTGGGACCAGCGGCGCGGCCGCGAATATGGAGATGAAGGCGGCGGCCAGCCCGGCGAGCGTCAAACCCACCGCGAGCGCGTGACTACGCTTGCTTGCGATGCCGAGCATCACAGCAATCGAAGTCGCGGAGATCAACAGCAGAGGAAGTAAAGCGAGTATGTCGGCGGCATCCATGGTCTATCTCCGCAACGCCGCAGTGGCCGTCTGAGCCTCGCGCTGCAGGTTGTCCAGCGCCGGCCTGGAAGTGTTGAACACCGGCTGCGGATAGAGCCCCAGCCACAGCAGGCCGGCAATCATCGCTGCCATCATCAGACCTTCACGAGGCGTCAGATCAGAAAGGCGCCAGGCGTGCGTATCGGGGCCCTGGAAAGCACGCTGCACCATGCGCAGCGCGTAAAAAGTGGAAGCGAGGATCCCCAGGGTTGCGACCACAGTGATCGTGACGCTGATCTTGTACGAACCCAGCAACACGAGAAATTCCCCGACGAAATCGCCCATCCCCGGCAGGCCGAGCGACGCCAGACTAAAGAACAGAGCGGCTCCACTCAAACGGGGCGCCGCAGCCCACAGGCCGCCCATACTCCCCAGGTCGCGAGTGTGAATACGTTCTTGTAAGCCGCCTACCAGAACGAAAAGCGCGCCGGTGCTCAGCCCGTGGCAGATCATCGTCATAATCGCGCCCTGAAGCGCCAGCGGGTTCCAGGAGAAGATTCCGAGCAGCACAAACCCCAGGTGACTCACGCTGGTGTATGCCACCAGGCGTTTAAGATCAGTCTGCGAGAAGGCCATCACGGCGCCGTAAACGATCCCTATCGCGGCGAGCACCAGGGCCACGGGAGTGAAGGCATGAGCCGCTCGCGGAAACAACGGGATGACGAAACGCAGCATGCCGTATGCGCCGGTCTTTAGCAGCAAGCCGGCCAGGATCACACTTCCGGCGGTAGGCGCCTCAGTGTGAGCGTCCGGCAGCCAGGTATGCAACCCCACCACCGGTAACTTCACCGCAAAGGCGACAAAGAAGCCGAGCATGATCCACAGCTCCGCGGTGGGACCTAGTTGCGTGCCCAGCAATTCCGAATATTCGAAGGTGTACACGCCCGTCGTCAGGTGATGGATAAAGTAGAGCGCCAGTATGGCAATCAGCATCAACAGTCCGCTGCACTGCGTGAACAGGAAAAACTTCGCGGCTGCGTAGACGCGCCGCTCATGACCCCAGATGACGATGAGGAAATACATCGGGACCAGCATGAGTTCCCAGGCGAAATAAAATAGGAACAAGTCGACCGCCAGGAATACACCAGTGATTCCCGCCAGAACCCACATCAGGTTGAAGTGGAAAAAACCGACTTTCTCCTGGATTTCCGTCCAGGACGTCAGCACGGAAATGACGCCCAGAAAGAACGTGAGCACCAGCATCAGCAAGCTAAGACCGTCGACGGCAAGATGGAAGTGGATGCCGAAGCTTGGCACCCAATTCATATCCACTTCGTCGAGCCACGGCCTGCCGGCGCTTGCGGATCGACCGGCCCAGATGCCCGCCGTCAGGCTGACGTCCACCCCAATCGCGATCAGCGAGATCCATCGCGGCAGCTGGGGATTCCAGCGTTCCGTCAGCGCGGCCAGAACGCCGGCCAGCAACAGAACGACAATCAGCCAGATCAGAATCATGACAACGAGACCTCCGTCATAAGAACAACACCAGCGCTATAAACAGCACCGACCCCGCGGCCATCGCGGTGGCATACCATCGGACGCGGCCTGTCTCAGTGCTGCTCAATCCGCGATAAGACAGTTCAGCCAGACGCGCAATGCCGATATAAAGCGCGTCAACGAAATCACTCTTGTTAATATAGGTCGCCCAGATGAAGGGCTGCACGAACGCCCTGTCGTATAACCAGTCAAATCCCCAGTCCCCCAACCACCATTGGTGCAAAAGGCGCCCAACGGGGTTCGCCACCAGGACGTCCGCCAGGCTCCGCCTCTGGAGGTGAAATACATACGCAAAATAGACACCGGTCAGGAACAACACTCCGGCGATGGCCTCCGAGCCGATCTCTGTCAGACCGCCCGCATGAGCTTCAATGGTCTGCGGCAAAGTCAGATGCAGGAATCGGAGCAAGGGTCCTTTCACATATCCACCCACGATTGAAAGGAGCGCCAGTGTCAGGCAAGGGATCGTCATCGCGTAACCTGGCCGCTTCGTCACGGGCGTACCCAACGGACCAAAAAACACCCGGAAAATCACCCGGAATATGTACAGCGAGGTCAGGAGTGCGCCGATCATGCCCGCGATCCAGAATCCCGCGTGTCCCTGGTTCGCCGACCACGTTTGCCAGATGATCAGGTCTTTACTGAAGAAGCCGGCAGTGATGAACGGCAGGCCCGCCAGCGAGCAACCGGCGATAAGGAACGTCCAGAAAGCGACAGGCAGCTCTTTGCGTAAACCGCCCATCCGGAATATGCTGTGTTCGTCATCGAGCGCGTTGATGATCACACCCGCTCCAAGAAACAGGAGAGCCTTGAAGAACGCATGAGTCACGAAGTGAAATATGGCCGCTTGCCAGGCGCCCACGCCCAGCGCCAGAAACATGTAACCGATCTGGCTGACCGTGGAATAGGCGAGCACTCGCTTGATATCGTGCTGCGTCAACGCGCTGAATCCAGCAAGCAGGAGCGTGGCCGCTCCCACCAGTGCCACGGCAAATTGCGCCGCCGGTGCAAGCGAAAATAGAACATGCGTGCGCGCGATCAGATACACGCCAGCGGTAACCATCGTTGCCGCGTGCAACAGGGCGCTGGTTGGGGTGGGGCCTGCCATCGCATCCGGCAGCCACACCTGTAAGGGAAGCTGCGCCGATTTGCCCACTGCGCCGCCCAGCAGCAAGAAAGCGGCCACCACCGCATAAGTGGATCCAGAGTGCCACTGTTCGCTGGCGCGCTGCATAAGATCCTGAATCCCCAGCGTGCCTAGCTGGGTGAATAGCAGAAATAAGCCCAGCATCATCGCCGTATCGCCCACGCGGGTCACGATAAACGCTTTGCGGGCGGCCAGGCCGTTGGCGGGATCGCGATACCAGAAGCCGATCAGCAGATAACTGCACAACCCCACGCCTTCCCACCCGAGCAGGAGCAGCATCAGATTACTGCCCAGCAGCAGCGTGATCATCGACGCGACGAACAGATTCATATACCCGAAGAAGCGGCTGTAGCCATCGTCCGCGATCATGAACTCGGCCGAATAAATGTGGATGAGGAAGGCAACGAAAGTGACTACCAGAATCATCACCAGCGACAGCGCATCCAGATAAAGGCCGATCTGTGGTTCGAAGCTCGCCACGTGCATCCAGGTCCAGAGAACCTGTGTGTAGGAGTTGCCGGCAGAAGGCGCGCCGAGAAAGCTGACTGCCACCAGAATGGATATCAGCGCCGAAAGCCCAATAGAGCCCACTCCCACTGCTGCGGTCGCCCTGCGCGAAAAACGCGAGCCAAACAGCAACAGCACCAATGCGCTCGCGAAGGGCAGGGCCGGAACTAGCCACAACAAGCTGATCACGTTTATCCCCTCATTTCGCTCAGTTCATCGACATCCAGAGACTTAAAGCGGCGATAGATTTGCAGCACCAGCGCCAATCCCACGGCTACCTCCGCCGCCGCCATGGCTAGAATAAACATGAATACGACCTGACCGTCCGCCTGGTGCCAGCGCGACCCAGCCACCACGAACGCCAGTCCCGCCGCGTTCAGCATGACTTCCAGCGACATCAGGACGAAGATCAAATTACGGCGTACGAGCAGACTGATCAGTCCCAGCGAGAACAAGATCCCCGCTAGCATCAGCCCGTCTCTCATGGGTATGTGCATCATGTTGAATCTCCGGTTTTTCAGCTTTGCGGTAGCCCAGGTGATAAGCGCCCACCAAGCCGGCGAGCAGGAGCATGGAGGATAGTTCCACTCCAATCAGGTAAGGGCCGAAGAGAGCTATCGCAACTTGTTTCGGACCCACAGCACCAGCAACCGAATCCGCAGTGTTGCCTCGAGACAAATAAACGACCTCTATAATCAGGACGCTGGCTAGAAGCACGGGGCCTATCCAGATCCCAGGCGTCAGCCACTGTTTTTCGGTGTCGGCCGCGTGCTTGCCCAGATTGAGCATCATGACCACGAACAGAAAAAGCACCATGATGGCTCCCGCATAAACGATGGCTTCGAGCGCCGCCACAAATGGCGCGCCGAGCAGATAGAAGACCACCGCGACACCAAGAAGCGACACGATCAGGTAGAGCAGGGCATGGACAACGTTCATGCGGGTCAGCATCAGCAGGGTCGACAGGATGGCGACTGCGCTGGCAATGTAAAAAGTTAGTTCCATAGTCGTCTCACGGCAGTAACGAGTGGACGTCGACGGGCGCTGTTTCATGCGCTGCTTCGCCCTTATCTTTGCCGCCAATCTGAACTCCCGCCACCCGCCAGTAGTTATAGCCGGGATGCTTGCCGGGACCATCGATCAGCAAATCCTGTTTCTCGTAGACGAGGTTCTGGCGATGAAACTCCCCCATCTCAAAATCAGGCGTAAGTTGAATAGCGTAAGTAGGACAGGCCTCTTCGCAATAACCACAGAAGATACAGCGGGAGAAGTTGATGCGGAAGAACTCCGGATAGCGCCGCCCGTGTTGATCCTCGGTTGCCTGTAGCGCGATGCAATCCACCGGGCACGCCACGGCACAAAGGTTGCATGCCACGCAGCGCTCGCCTCCATCCGGATCG
>DATJNW010000043.1:0-20219 GCA_035507655.1 Bryobacteraceae bacterium
AACTAGCACCGGTAAGGGGGTAGTTTCGCCCCCACGTCTCGTCCGGCAGCAACGCCCGGCCAGCCCCGAGATACTGGAGCGCCGAAGCGTAGGCAGTCGAGGCCTTGGCGCGCCAGCCCGCCGCCAGATTCAACTCTGCGACGCGCTCGCGGTCTTCCGCCGAGCTGAGCAGGTGAGAGCCACGGTTGAGTTGGTTGACGATCTCGACTATTGACTCCTCGCGTTTCGCCGAAGGTGTGTGCGCAGCCACGCCACTTTAACAATCCCGACGCAACCCCCGCGCAACCTCCAACGAAGCATTGCAAAAAACGTTTGAGCCGTCCTCGTCGTCAACCTATTGAAAGAAAAGCTTGGTGCGAAAGGGGGGACTCGAACCCCCACCCCTTGCGGGACCAGATCCTAAGTCTGGCGCGTCTGCCAATTCCGCCACAGAGCCGTTCACTTCAGCGTAGCGTAAGCCGCCAGCCGGATTCCGGACGTGGCAAGAAAGCGCCACAACCATTTTCCCGTCAGATTGCTCTTCAGTGCCTCGATAAACTGCGCCGGCGTGAGCATTTTGACCAACTCCAGCCGGTCGTCCCATTTTCGATCGTCCCAGCGCGCGATCCGCTGATTGATGCGATGGGCCAGGCGCAGATTGGCGCCGTAGCGGTCGCTCCAGGCGGTCTCAAAGCGCGCCAGCGAGGCTCGGGAAACGTCGCCGCGATCGAGCGCGTCGGCGGCGATTTCCCCGGCCATCCGCCCGGCGTGCATGGCCCAGCGGATTCCTTCGCCGAGCAGGCTGGACGCGTGGCCGGCGGCGTCGCCGACGCCTAAAATCCCGTCGCCCGCGAACGCCGCCGCGAACGGCTCCGAGGGAATCAGCCCGGTGTGAAACTCCACCGGCTGCGCCTTTTCGAGCGAAGGCGCGGAGGCGACAAAACGGTCCAGATAATCGGCCGGATCGGCCGCCGAATCCGGATGAATGATCCCCACTCCGGCGCGCACGCGATGGCGTCCCCAGGGAAAAATCCAGGCGTAGCCTGAAGGCGCGACCTGATCGCCCACCGCGAGAATCACTTCGCTTTGGTCGCAGCGCGGCGCATACAGATCGTACTCCGCGCCCACTCCGAACCGGCGGAATCCCGGAGCGAGGCCGGCCTTTTTGAGCAGCGCCGAGCGGTAGCCCGTCGCGTCCATCAAAACGCGGCAGCGAATTTCGCCGTCGCGCGTGCGCACGCCGCGGACGACGCCGTCTTCTATCATGGGCTCGGCCGCGGCCGTCGCCAATTGAATCGATGCGCCCGCGGCGATCGCGCGCTCCGCCAAAAATTGAAAAACGCCGCGGACGTCCATCACGCACAGCGCGGGGTTAGAGAACTCAAATCGAGCCTGATTCGCCTGCGAACGAAAGATCACGCGCGAAATCGGGTGATACAGATGCTCCGGAATCCCCAACGCGGAAAGCTCGTCGATAAAGCTGCCGCCGCTAGTACGTATGGGAGAACCAATTTCGTGGTTCTGTTCCAGCACAACGACGGAACGGCCGCGGCGGGCCAGCGCTTCCGCCGCCGAGAGTCCCGCCGGGCCGGCGCCCGCAACCACGGCATCGGGGTGGGTCATAAACGTGACGTTTCATGGTAGCAGACCGATGTGCTATCCTGAAGGTTCCGAACAGGTTGGGTAGCTTCAGGGGTCGCTCGCGCGGGGTACCGGCGAGTGGCTTCTGATTCTGATTCTTATTACGCCGGCACGGGGCTGAGCATGTCATCCCATGTCTTTCAAATTGTGCAGCTAGGGTGACCTTAGTCACGAATTAAGATAAGTATCCTCAGCAATTGTAAGGGCCGCCTCGATTGTTCAAAGTACTAGAACCGCTTATGATCGGGACGGAGTATGGAACGGGAGCTTATGACAACTATGGCGGTACCCATCAATGGCAGCACGGAAGGTGCGGAGAAGAAAAAATCGACCGTGCGAATCTTAATCGCCGACGACCACCCGATTGTCCGCGACGGCCTCAAGAAACTGCTCCTTTTGGAAGACGATTTCGAAGTGGTTGGCGAAGCTTCCGACGGGCGTGAGGTTCTGGATAAAGTCCAGGAGCTCGATCCGGACGTGCTGCTGCTCGACCTGCGCATGCCCAACCTGGACGGTCTTTCGGCGTTGCAGGCGCTGCAACAGGCCAACCGCCGTACCCGCGTGATCGTCTTGACCGCGTCGGAGGACAAGAACGAGTTCGTGCAGGCGATGAAGCTCGGCTGTAGCGGCATCGTGTTGAAACAGACCGCGCCGGACCTGATCGTGAAGAGCATCCGCAAGGTTCACGCCGGCGAAATCTGGCTCGATTCGCACACCACGGCGGCGGTGATGCGCCAATTCCAGACCGGCACCGGCGAGCCCGGCAACGCCTCCGGCGGCGGGAAGGGCCGCGAGCGCAGCCCGTTGAGCGCCCGCGAGCGCGAAATCGTCGCCCTGGTGGCGCAGGGTTACAAGAACAAGGAAATGGCCGAGAAAATGTTCATCAGCGAACAGACGGTGAAGAACCATCTGCACAACATTTTCGACAAGCTCGGCGTATCGGATCGGCTGGAACTGGCGCTCTACGCGATCCACAAGGGATTGCATCTGGCGGGCGAACCGTCGGCGCGGTAGGGCAGTCATTTCTCGCACCCGACCGCTCGCGGCCTTCCTCGCGGCCGCGGCCTCCTTCAGCGCCAGCCCGGCATCGTCATGCCGAGCCAGCCGTCATGCGCCTCCGCGTATACGATAAACTTTTGGTAAGCTCCTCAAGGAGAGTATCGTGTCCGCACGCCTCGGCAAACATTTTTTCCTGTTCACTTTCGCAGTCGCCGCTTTCGCTCAGACCCGCATGGATTTTCCCGTGGTCGCCTCCGACCACGGCCACGCCGCCCTGGGACTCGCTCTGCGCAAGCTGGCCGTCTCGGGAACCTTCATGCAGACCGCCGCTCATCCCGACGACGAGCACAACGCTCTGTTCGCCCTGTTCACCCACGGCATGGGCCTGCGCTCCCTCTCCGTGCAAACCACACGCGGCGACGGCGGCCAGAACGAAATCGGACCGGAGCTGTTTCACGACATCGCCGTCCTGCGCACCTCCGAGCTTCTCGCCGCGCATCGCCTGGATGGCGCCGAGCAGTATTTCACCCGCGCCATCGATTACGGCTACTCCTTCGATCCGCAGGAAGTGATCGATAAATGGGGGCGCGAGGAAATCGTCGGCGATTTCGTTCGCCTGATTCGGACCTTTCGTCCGGAGGTCGTTTTGACCATGAATATCCAGGGACGCGGCGGCGATCGCGCCCATGAAGCGACCACCATTCTGACTCGCGAAGCCTGGGAATCCGCAGGCGACCCCAACAAATTCCCCGAACAGATCCGCGAAGGGCTGCGTCCCTGGCAGCCGGAAAAACTGTATTTCACCGCCTTCACCGGCGGCGGACGCGGAGGCCGAGGCGGACGCGGCGACGGTCCGCTGCCGGTTCCGCCGGGAACCAGGCTGGTCCATGAGGCGACCAACAACTTCGATCCGCTGCTCGGCCGCACCTACGCGCAGATCGGAGCCGACGCGCGCACCAGCCATAAATGTCAGGGCATGACCGGACTGCCTCCGCTGCCCGGCGCCACCAACGGACGCGGCGGCGGATTCGGCGCGGCGTATCAACTGATGGAAACCACCATCCCTGGCGAAAAGGAGAAGACCGAAGCGTCGATGTTTGATGGCATCGACACGCGCCTCGCCGCGCTCGCCGATTTCGCCGGGCCCAATCCTCCCGCCGCGCTGGTCAGCGCTCTGGCGTCGATCACCGAAGACGTCGCTCGCGCCCAGCATGTCTTCGATTCCGGCGACGACAACGCGGTCGGCGAGCCGGTCGAAGCCGGACTCAACGCTGTCCGCGCCCTGCGCGCCAATCTCGCCACAATGGGCCTCAGCGATTCGGCGCGCTACGAAATCGATTTCCGCCTGAAGACCAAAGAACGCGACTGGGAAGACGCCGTGATCGCCGCGCACGGCTTGATTTTCGACGCGGTCGCCGATGACGGCCTGATCGTCGCCGGCCAGCCGGTCAAGCTGACGATTCTCGCCGTGAATCGCGGCGGTTCGCCGGTCGATGTCACCAGCGTCGCCATCTCCGGCTTCGATTCGCCCGCCGGGTGCAAACCTGAATCGCTGAAAAAAGACGCGGTGTTCACCTGTACCTCGCCAGCGCACGTTCCCCAGGACGCCCGCCTGACCGAGCCGGCGTTTCATGACGATTATTGGAAGCATCCCTCCAATCCCGCGATCAACGTCTTCGACCCCGACGTCGAATTCGGCGCGCCCTTCCGTCCATCGCCCTTCCGCGTGACTTTTCACATCAAAGCCGGCGAAACCGAAATCACCCGTGACCTTCCCGTCGAATTCCGCTACGTTCGCGACATTTACAACGGCGACAAGCGGATGGAGCTGAACGTCGTCCCCGCGTTCTCGGTGCAGGTCACGCCGCCGCTCGCGGTTTTTCCCGTTTCCACGAAACCGGTGCAGCGCGAAATTCACGTGTCGGTCACCAATGGCCGGAAAACCGGCTCGCAGGCGACCATCACCTTGCAGCTTCCGCCCGGCTGGAAAACCATCCCCGCCAGCGCCGCGCTGACCTTCATGCATGAGGACGAATCGCTTTCGGCGCGCTTCGAAGTCACCGCGCCCGCGCAGGTGCGCCCCGGCGCCTACACCTTGCGCGCGCAGGTCACTTCGCCCTCCACCAGCGCGCAGGTTTTCTCGGAAGGTTATCAAGACATCGAATATCCACACGTCGAGCGCCGCCAGGTGATCAAGCCCGCCGAAGCGTCGCTGAAAGTGATCGACGTGAAGACCATCTCCAATCTGAGCGTCGGCTATATCGATGGCGTAGGCGACCAGGTGCCGCCGGCGATCGAGCAGCTCGGCGCCAAAGTCACCTTCATCGATCAGGACCAGCTGGCCTGGGGCGACCTGTCGCATTACGATACGATTGTCACCGGCGTCCGCGCCTATGAGCGCCGCGCCGATCTGCGCGCCTACAATCATCGCCTGCTCGATTTCGCCGCGCACGGCGGAACGGTTATCGTGCAGTACAACAAAATGGAGTTCAACCAGGCGCAATACGGCCCTTATCCGGCGAAAGTCAGCGGCAATCGCGTCGCGGACGAAACGGTTCCGGTAAAAATCCTGGTTCCCAATGACCCGGTATTCAATTTCCCCAACAAAATCGGCCCCGCGGCCTGGGCCAACTGGGTGCAGGAGCGCGGTCTTTATTTCCTGGGCGAAAAAGATCCGCATTACATCGACCTGGTCGCCATGACCGATTCCTACAAGGACAATCCTGGAGAAAAACTCGGGTCGCTGGTCGAAGCGCGATACGGCCGAGGCCGCTGGATCTACGTGGGCCTCGGTTTATGGCGTCAACTGCCCGCCGGCACGGACGGCGCGTATCAGCTTCTGGAGAACCTGATCAGCCTGCCGAAAGCCAATGGGGAATCGACGGGCAAGAAAATCCCGACCGCGGCGAGGTAACGCAAGCCGTCAGGCTTGCGATTGCCGGCGACCCGAATGAGCGCCTAAAACATCGCAAGCCTGACGGCTACCGTCTCGATCGCGAATTGAAAAATCATCTCGACCTCGAAGCTGAAGAGCAGGGCGACCGCGACGCCCTGGGCGCAAGCCGCGCACGGCTTTTCATTCTGGTCTTCGAAGAATCCGAAATTCTCGCGACCATCGGCGCCGCGCTCGGAATCGCCAACGTCCGCTATTTCCGCGACCCTCTGCGGACTCATTCCCGCCTGGCGTCTCTCCCGCATCCCTCCGCTCGAATCGCTCAAATCGGCCACCGGAACTGAGACGCGAAAGCGCCTGCGTCTTCGCGAAGCGATGGTTGGCCTGGAGGTCGGGTTCAGCACCGTCCTGCTGATCACCGCGCAACTTTACAGCGTCGCCCCGCGCGCCGCGCGACGAAAATCGATCCCATGATCGCGTTGCGATTCGAATAATACGCCGGCGTCGGTTCAAGGTGGAACCGGCCAATCAAAACCTTACCGCGTCGCCGACCAATAACCGGAACGGTACCGCACCACCAGATCCTTGCGGTCCAGCTTCACCGCCAGCTTATGAAATTTGCCGTCGCGCGCTTCCGCCGGAGGCGTGAAGCCGAGCACATACAAATTCCGCAACTCCGATTCAATCTGCGAAAAAACCTGTTCCGTTTTTCGACCCGGATTGGAAAAAGTCAAACCGCCGGTTTCCCGCGATAATTTTTCGAGCCCGCGCGCCGCGGCCTGCATGATGGTCGCACCCAGCGAGAGAAAGCGCATCGGATTTTCGTACTTTATCGCGTACACCACCGTTTCGGCCGATTGTACCTGCTCGATCAGATCGCTCATCGAAACATCGCTGCCGGTGTCCATGCCGTCGGACAGCACTACGATCGCTTTCCGGCCCCGCACCGGTTTCAGCCGTTGCGCGGTGTAGTACAGACCATGCCACAAGGCAGTGCCGCCGCAGTTGTGCGGAAAATGTTCGTTGCGGCACGGCGGACCGAGCAGCTCCCGCGGTTCGCCGCGGCGTCCGATTTTTTCGACCGCGGACTGCAATTCGTCCAACGATCCGGTGAGCGGCGAATCAAGCCAGGCCTGCGGGCCGATTTCGGCAATCATCGCCTGGTCGCGCGGCCCGATCACCTGCCGCAAAAACTGCGCGATCGCCTGGCGATGGCTGTGCACAAAGCCGAGCTGGCTGCCGCTCACATCGGCCACCAGCGCCACCGTCAGCGGCAGATCCGATTCTTGCCAGAAATCGCTGATCTGGCGCGGCTCGCCGTTGTCGGTGACGATAAAATCGTCGCGTTTCAGGTTGCGCGCCGGCGCACCGCCGCGATCCGTCACCGGGCACGCCACCGTGACCAGGTCGACATCCACCCGCAGGTCCGCGGTCTGCGCATTTAATAAGACAGCCGCGAAAAAAAGGGCCGCAAAACGTCTCATTTACTTGGACGGCGCGAAATAACCGATGCGCGCGCGAACCGTGAGTTGCTTGAAAAAAGCCGAGGCCGGGTGCGCCATCTTCACTTCCAGCTTATGAAACCGGCCGTCGCGCGCTTCGGGCGGCGGCGTGAAGCCGATCACATATTGATTGCGCAGATCGATTTGGATTTTGTCGAAAATTTCCGGTAATTGGCTCGCGGGATCGGGAAAAGTCCAGCCGCCGGTTTCATCCGTCAGGCGCTCCAGGCCGCGGTTCGGTTTCCGTCCGAGGAGGCCGGCCTGCGCGAGACTCACGTCGGGATCGACATACTTGATGGCGTAAACCACCGTCTCGGTTTCCTGCACAGCTTCGATCGCGTCGCCCAGCGAGTGCATGCTGCCGGTGTCGAATCCATCGGAGAGAACAATCAGCGCCTTGCGGCCTTGAATCCACTTCATCTTCTGACCGGCCGCCGCATACACCGCGTTCCACAGCGCCGTTCCGCCGCAACCGGAAAGCGGCAGCACCGTGTCGCAGGACTCGCCGAACTGGGTTCCCGCATTATTTGAAAAATCGATCAGGTCGATGCGCTTGCGCAACTCCTCGGCCGACGACGTCAGATCGGCGAGCAGCTTCGCCTCCGGCCCAACGGTCGCGATAAACGCGCGGTCCTGCGGGCGCATCACCTGTCTTAAGAATTGCGTCACCGCGTCGCGATGCGACTGGATGAACGCGCTCTGGCTGCCGCTGATGTCGACAATCAGGCCGATGGTCAGCGGCAAATCGTCTTCCTGCCACAGATGCTCCACCGATTGGACGCGGCCGTTATCGCGCAGCTCGAAATCGGCGGCGGTGAGATTTTTCACCGGCGCGCCGTGCCGGTCGGTGACCTCGCAGGTGACGTTCACCGCGCCGACGTCGACACGAATATCCGGTCTCTGCGCAGACAACGCGGCGCACCAGCCCAGCGCCGCGAAAATCCGCCACATAGCCTTTATGACAATGACCCCGCGTTATAATTTCGGTTGCGGCGGCGGCAGATCGCGCGCGGGGCACAGCGACGCGAATCCAACGCGCTTGTGGGAGCCGTCGCAGAACGGCTTGTTTTCGGAGTGCCCGCAGCGGCACAACCCGATGGTGGTTCTTCCGGCGAGGCCGAAGGGGTTGCCGTCGGCGTCGTGAATGGTGAAATCGCCTTCGATGCGAATCGATCCGTTGTTGAAAATCGTGACTTTCGCTGCCATTAACCCGATGCTAACAGATCGGCCCCGGTTCACGAGGCGAGCGACAATGCTTCCCGGATGGTATTGGTGAGCCCAGTCGGCGGGAAGAACGCAGCCGGCTTCGTCCACGATTCGCAAAAAGCCGCGTGTTTCCGCACAGCGGCCGGGTACAGACGGGAAGTGACGATTAGCGTGTGCCGGGGGTTTTCTGGAGTACGACTTTGGTGTCGCTCCTGGTAATCTCGAAGCGCAGATAATACTCCCGCGAACTGGTCCCGGATGCGGAGGCAAACCGCCACTGGTTGGCGGCTTCGGTTGCCCGGCGGCCAAAATAACGGGAGCCTCTCTCAAGAATCGTCTCAGTCACATGTCCGGATGGATCAACCACGACGCCGACAATCACCGTCGCTTTGCCGCGAATCGTCCGCCGGTCCTTCGCAGGAATGTCCGGAAGCACCTGGTGAACAACCTGCCCATGCACGGCGGGCGCAGGATGCGCTGCCGCGGATTCCCGTTTAGGAATGGGCGCCGTGCTCGGCGCAGTTGGGGCCGGTGCGCTGATTACCGGCGGTTCTGCCGCCGTCACCTCTTTCGCGGGAACCGGAACGGGCGTACTGTGGTGCTTCTTAAGCCACAGCGAACCAATCGTGAGCGCCACAATCACGGCGAAGATCCACAGCCCGGCGGAAGTCCGGTTGGCCCTGGGCGGCGCCACTGGCTGGTCCGTCATCGCCATGCTGATCGGAGATAGGTCAGATTGCTGTGGGGCGCGCCACCATTGGGCGAGTTCTGTGGCGGAGCACGAGCTCGGGCCTAAACATTTTCGAACGAGTTCCGCAAATGGTTCCGGAAGCGATTCCGCGATGCCGGGTTCACTCGCGGCCGGGAAGGTGATCGCCTTCTGCGTCAAAGCTTCGGTGACGGTGGCAGCCAATCCGCGAAGATCGGCCGAGCCATCGCTGCCCGCCAGGATCCCGCTCGAAATTTTCAGCGTATCCCGCACCGCGCAGATCTGCGATGGTTCCAAGCCGCCAAGCGTGGTCCCCCGCTCATGCAGGAAAGCGAGCGTGTCCACAAGAGGCCCAACCATCTCGGAAACTTCGTCAGGCGTGAGCGCCCGCTCTTTGAGAACCATCGCCAGATTTTCTTCGGCGTACTCGGTCACCACATAAGCAAGCATCGCGTCCGCTTTGGTCCAGGTCCCGACTTTGAAAATTCGGATCAGGTTGGGGTGGTCCAGCGGCTGCGCGCGCGACCAGCATTCCACCAGCCTGTCCACGTCGCGGACCTGGACCAGTCTAATCGCACCATACGCGGAACCGGCGCGAGTGCGAAAAACCGCTCCGTTCGCGAACTCCATTAGCAGCCGTTCCAGCGGGAACCGTTCGTCTACGATCTCGCCTTCCCACTGTTTCCAATCTGGTTTCAATCCCGCAGCAACGCTCATATCACGCCCACTTCGGGTTGATTATAGCCTCTCGAAGCGGGCGGGTGCGACCGGGTGGCGACATAAATGCCGGTGACCATCAGCGTCGAGCGGAGATTCGCCCCTCGCGGCTAATGGGCGGCCTGCTCCAGCGTCACATTGGTAAACAGCGCCGTTTCGAGCGTGGTGGCTACGTGTGAGCAAACACCCAGGCCGACGTAGACCGGATCGGTGAGCCGCACGAATTCGACCGGACCGACCGCCTTCAACTCCTCGCCCGGTTTGCCGGCGAACATCGTATAGCGGCTGCCTTTGCGTACCAGACGTAAACGCGCCGGCCCGTCTAGCTGCGTGAAGACCTGATAGGTGTTCTCGTCCGCGACCCCCCGGAACTGAAGGGAGGTCAGGCCATCGCCGTGCGAGACCGCGTCGCCGTAAGGCGAGCCGGGATCGAGAGTCTGGCGCACCATTAACATCGCCTTGCGGTGCCCCACCTTGCTGGTTCCCACCCATTCGACATCCGCCGAGAGCGTGATATCGCCGGACACTTTTTTCCAGACGAAATAAAACGCGTCGGCCTTGTCCCAAACGTTCGCGCCACCACCCGTGATCCGATATTCGCCTTTGGCCGAATCGAATTGCGCCTTGCACCCCGGCGGCGTGTTTCCCACACTGCCCTCATCGGTGAAAATGCCGAGGCCGGTCTGGGCGGACACAGCCAGAACACCCGCCACCAGGACGGGTGCGAGCAACAGGAGCTTACGGGTCATTTAAGAGATCCTTTCACTTCACGCGGCGGTTTCATCACCGAGCAACAGGGCGTTTCCACCGGCTTCGGCTCCATTAATTCGGCGCGCGTCAGGTTCGGATCGTAGAGATTCAGCTGCCATTTCCCATCGCGCCCGATTTTCGGTTTCTGATCCTGAAGATTCGCGTGACGATCCACCAGCCGTTTATAGGCCGCCTGCATATCGGGAACGCCAAGCGCAAGGTGATTCATCACGCCCCGCGTCTTCGCGGTCGGATGGTTGACGTTGAGCATGTACTCCAGCCAGTCATTTCCGTCGGGGACGCGCATATCCACCCAATTCGTTTGCGTATCGGTGGGACCTCCGTGCCACATCTCCTCGAAGCCGAGAATGTCCTTGAAGAATTTATCTTCGGCGGCCTGGCTTTTGACGATGAAGCCGCAATGAATCATGTGCTCGGAAATACGCGTATCGGGCAGGAATTTTCCATTGTTGCGGGCCTGCAAGGAGTCGGCGAGATACTGCACGAACACGATCCGATGACCTTCGGGATCCTGCACCGCGACGCTGAGATTGCCGTCCGCGCGCTTGGCGGCCTCTCGCGTTTTAACGCCACGGCTGACCAGGTACTCGCGCAGCTTCTTCACATCGGTGGTTTCAAACGCGATATGGAGCAGCCGGTCTTCGGCGTCGCTCTTCAGAGTTTGCGACATTTCGATGTACTGGCGATCGTTAATTTTGAAAAACGTCAATTCCCGTGTGCCGTCGGAATGGTCCAAGTGGAACGGTTCGGCCAAACCGAGGTCATGAACGTAAAACTGGCGCGCCGCGTCGAGATTGTCTGTCTTCAGCGCGACGTCAGCGATTCCGGTGATCGGCGGCCGCTGTTGGGCGCTCGCGCAGGCGGCCAGCACCATGGCCGTGAGAAATGTGCGCCCCAACATGATGCCAGTATATATCGAGACAATTTCCGCAAGATGGTTCAGCCAGGCTCCCGGCTTCTCCGCCCGGTCGATCACGAAAATCTCCACCGGCGCTCAACTTGCGGCCGACGTACGCCGACAGCATCAAGGCCATGCCACCAACCGCCGCGGCAGTCCCGCCGTCCCGTTAAATCTTATTGGACTCCTGGTACGCTTCATTCGCCGCCGCGATGATTTGTGGCAGCGGTGTTCCCGTCGCCTTCGCGAGGGCGCGGCAATCTTCGTATTCGGGCGCGAACGCTCCGTGGCCGGAAATTTTGATTCTTACTTTTCCGTACGCAGTCTCCACCTCGACAGTGCGCCGTTCCTCGACGCGCCGCTCCGCCGCGTGGATCCGCAGGCCGAGCGTCGAGGTTTCCGCGAAAACGATCTGCGCGAGCCGCTCCTGATCCTCTGGTCTGGCGATCACCCGCAGCAGCGATCCCGGCCGGTTCTTTTTCATTTGCAGCGGCGATAAAGATGCGTCCAGCGCGCCCGCGTCCATCAGTCGTTCGAGCGCGTAGCCGAGCACCTGCGGGCTCGAATCGTCGATATTCGCCTCCAGCACGCTGACCAGCGCCGCTTCCGTCGCGCGCGAGGCCTCGCCCGACAACACCCGCAGCACGTTGGGCTGTTCCGCGAAATCGCGATCGCCCGCGCCATAACCGATCGCGTTCACGCGCATCGCCGGCAGCGTGCCGTAACTTTTCGCGAGCGTCGCCACGATCGCCGCGCCGGTCGGCGTGGTCAATTCCAGCGCCGGACCGCGCGCATAAATCGGTTTGCCTTCGAGCAGCGCCGCGGTCGCCGGCGCCGGGACCGGCAGAATGCCGTGTTCGGTTTGGACCGTCCCGCTGCCGGTGTTGATCGCCGAACAATGAATCTCCTCGACGCCCAGCAGATCGAACGCGATGCACGCGCCCGCGATATCCGCGATCGAATCGACCGCGCCGACTTCGTGGAAATGCACTTTTTCGATGGGCACGCCGTGAATCCGCGCTTCCGCTTCGCCCAGTTTCGAAAACACGGCCGACGCATTTTGTTTGGCGCGATTCGTCAACGAAGATTTTTCGATCAGATTCAGAATGTGGTGCAGATGGCGATGCGCCTTGGCTTCCTTCGCCGCGACGCGGAATTTCGAAGCCGCCACGCCGCGCCGCCAGGTTTTTTCCACCTGAAAATCCGCTTCGATATGCAAACCGCGCAGCGCCTCGAGCACCGGACCGGAAGGCACGCCCGCATCGAGCAGCGCGCCCACGGTCATATCTCCGCTGATTCCCGAAAACGCGTCCAGATAGCAGATTTTCATCGAAGCCCGTGCAACTATTATCGCCGTTGCCGGCCGGCTCACGAACGCGCACTTATTCTGTCAGGTGAAATCTGCGTTGATCGCGAAAGATGGAAGCCCCCGCCATGACCGTGCTAGTGCGCCTTACAGCCCCGCCAGTTATGGCGGGGGCCCTCGCGAATCAACGGGATTTCACGCAACTCCCGCCTTAACGAGGCGAATTACGGCGTGGGACCGCCGACCCAGGCGTAGCTTCCCCACGTGCTTCCGCTGTTCATGTGCATCTGCACGTCATAGGGATTCGAGCCTCCGTTGGCGGTGTCGCTTTCGGCGCTCCCATTGCTGTTGACCATGGTGCCCGCCAGGTTCGACTGAACCCGCAGGTTGCGCACGAACGCGGCGCGCGTCCATCCGTCCTGCGCCTCACGGCCGCTGCCCATCTGGTCTTTCGTCTGCGAAGGATTGGCGAGACTCGAATAGACCTCGCCGCCGCAGCCGAACCATTGCGCACCCTTCATGATGCCGGCATTTCCAAACAGGCTCCCGGGATAGTAGCCCATCCAGATGCCTTGCACCGCGATCCACACATTGCCCTCGTAAATCTGCACCTTGAACGAAATGTCGAGCTGCGTTCCGCCCGGCGTGCTCACGCCGTTGATGCGAATGCCCGGAAAAACCGTGGGGCTGTACTGCACCCATCCGCTGTAGATGCGGTTGTATCCGCCCAGGTTGTTTCCGTCTTTCGCGTAGCCGTTGGTGGTGTAGTAGGTGAAGACGTGGGCGATCGTGTCTCCGTTGAGATTGCGGTCCACCGTCCAGCCCATTTCAATCGACTGCGTCTGCTTGTCGTAATTCTGCAGCCAGATTTGCAGAATGGAATGATCGTCGCCGGGGCCGGCCGGGTCGTTGATGGCCGGGTCCCAGACGTTGAAGAATCCGTCGCAGCCGAAGCAGGCCACGTTCTGGCTATCCATGGCGTGGAAATAACCGAACGGGCTCGGATCGGCTTCGCTCTGGTTAGGCCGGCTCCGGTTGACGTTCACGCCGCCGCGCTTGGTGTAGTTATTGCTGGCGAGGATTCGCGAAACCAGCGCGGAATTGGGACGGATGAGTGGAACCGTGCCGGACGGCCCGCGCTGTGCCGACGCGTCGTCCAGTTCGAAGCCGGCGGCCTTGGCGGGCCGCTGGTTATCGGCGGTTCGGACGGGCATGTCGCTGCTGGCTGGCGGCGGGGCGACTTTGCCGTCCGCGGTTTGCGTCTCGGCCGGCACCCAGTCGAGCGTCAGGCCGCTGGGACTGGTGGTGGTCTGTGCGATTTTTAGTGCGGATTGCCGAGTCTCGATCCATTTGGCCAGGTCGGGGCTCAGTTGCCGTTGGTCGGTTGCCATAGGGGTCCTCCTTAAAGTGGCTTTGCGCCTTCGGACAAGGAAGAGTGAGTTTCCGCGTGCGGACCGTTACGTCGTAGGATAAAGAAGAAGCAGCCTTACTCCTTTCGACAATCTTCTGATGGATCCGAAGCATCGGCAGCGTGGAAATCGCCGAAAATCACTCCCGGGCGGAAAAGTATAGCGGCCGGCGTGTGGTTTTCTTTCAACGACATCGCGAAAAACGGCCGAGGTGTAACCAGAGGGGTCGAAAAAGCAGTCTTATCAGTCGTTAACGAGCGTCGTATCACCGGAAACTCTATGAAAAGTTGTATCCATAGGCGATTTGTATACGCCGCGGCGATTCTGCTCGGCGCAATGGCGCAGGCGCAGACACCGGTGCGGCAGTTGGGGATTGTCACCAAAGTAGATGCCGCGGCCAATGAGCTGGTTCTGAAAACAGAATCGGGCGAGATTGACGTGAAGCTGGAAAAAATGACGCTGCTGCGGCGCATTCCGCCCGGCGAAACGCATGTATCGAAAGCCGAACCCATTGAGCTGAGCGCGGTGAATCCGGGCGATAAAGTTCTGGCCGAAGGTAAACCGTCGGATGATCAAAAGACCTTGCTGGCGACCCGCGTTTTCGTCATGTCGCAGGGCGATCTGGCCAAGCATCACGCCGAAGAGATGGCCGATTGGGATAAGCGCGGCGTGATCGGACTGGTCACCGCGGTGAATCCCGACAGCATCGTGATCAGCATCCGCAGCCAGGTTCCCGGTCCCCCGAAAACCATGACCATTACGCCGGCGGCGAATGCAGTGGTCAAACGCTATTCGCCGGAATCGACCAAATTCGCGGATGCCAAGCCGTCCACGCTGGCCCAGATTCAGACCGGCGATCAGGTTCGCGCGCTCGGCGCCAAAAGCGACGACGGCAGCAAGATGAGCGCGGAAGAGATTGTCTCCGGCAGCTTCCGGGAGATTGCCGCGACCATTGTTTCGATCGACGCGGCCAATCATGAGATGCGCGTCATCAATCTGGCGAACAAGAAACCGCTGATCATCCGGATCGACGCGGAATCGACGCTCAAAAAACTTCCGCCGCAAATGGCGCAGATGCTGGCGGCGCGCAGTCATCCGGAAGAAGGCCGGCAGGGTGGTCCGCCGGCGGGCGGATGGCAGGGACGCGGAGAAGGGCGTGGATTCGCGGGACGCGGCGGCGGACCGGGCGGCGATTTGACGCAATTGCTCAATCGCGTTCCCGACGTCACGCTGGCGGATCTTAAGCCGAAAGACGCGATCATCGTGCTCAGCACCGTCGGCGCGCAGCCGGATCAACTGAACGTGATTAAACTGCTCGCCGGCGTGGAGCCGATCCTCACCAAGCCCGGCACGCGGCAAATGGAACTCGGCGCGTGGAGCCTGGGCGGCGGCATGGGTGAAGGCGAGCCCTAAAAAAATCAAGGAATCTCCAGGAATGAAATTTCTACGACCAATCTTTTTTTGCGCCGTGATCGGCGTGGTTTTGAGTGTAACGGCGTTGGCGCAGTCCTTGGGCGCCCTGCATGGCAGCGTGCTCGATCCCTCCGGGGCCGCGATTCCCAAAGCGACGGTGACCGTCACCGGCCCCAACAATACGGTGAAGGTCGCGCAGACCGATAACGACGGCGCCTACACCATCAACGGCCTCCCGCCGGGCCTATACACTGTCCGCGTGATCGCCACCGGCTTTACGCTGTTTGAAAAAACCGGCGTGAATGTGTCCGCCGGGCGCCCCCAGCAGCTGGACGCGAAACTCACCCTGGAAGCGTCCAAGCAGGAAGTGACCGTCGCCGACACCCAGCAGGTGGAGCTCGATCCTTCGAAAAACGCCGGCGCGCTGGTCTTAAAACAGGAAGACCTGGATATGTTGTCGGACGATCCGGACGATCTGCAAGCCGATCTTCTGGCGCTGGCCGGTCCGGCCGCTGGACCGAACGGCGGGCAGTTCTTCATTGACGGATTTTCAAGCGGCGAGCTTCCGCCCAAGGATTCGATTCGCGAAATCCGCATTAACTCCAATCCGTTTTCGGCCGAATACGACGTCTCCGGCCGGGGCCGCATCGAAATTTTCACCAAGCCGGGCACGGAGAAATATCACGGGTCCGTCAACCTGGTCTACAGCGACCATCTTTGGGACGCGCGCAATCCCTTCGCCGCCACGCCAGGGTTTGCTCTGCCGGCCTCCGATACAAAAAATCTCCAGGCCAACTTCGGCGGGCCGATCATCAAGAAGAAAATGTCCTTCTTCATCGATTTTTCGCGCCGCCAGCAGCGCCTGGATCAGTTGGTCACCGCACAGGTGCTGGCGCCCGGTTGCAGCAGCCTTACGTTCGGCACGCCCTGCAATTTTCTTTCGCAATCCTACGGCGCGCTCCAGCCGAATACGTTCAACAACGTGAGCCCCAGGATCGATTATCAGCTCACGCAGAACATTACGCTGTCAATGCGCTATCGCTGGGACGGAAGGGATCTCGAAGACGGCGGCGTCGGCGGATTCAACCTGCCCGGCGGCGTCGCCAGCCCGGTGCCGGGAACCGACCCGGAGAGCACCTACCACCAGCACCAGACCAATCAGACCGTGCAGTTCATCGAAACCCAGGTCGTCAACCCCTCGGTGATCAACGAATCGCATTTCCAGTTTTTTTCGTCTAACATGAATCAGTTCGGCGATAATCCGACGCTCAATGTCAATGTTGCCGAAGCGTTTACCGTGGGCAGCAGCTTCGCCGAAAATTACACGCACAACAAGAATTACGAATTTCAGAATTACACCTCCATTACCCACGGCACGCACTTTATCAAGTTCGGCGCGCGCATCCGCGGAGCGGAGGAAGGCTCCTACAACACCAGCAATTTCCCGGACACCGCGCAGTTCAACTTCGACTCGCTCGCGGCTTTCGCCAAGATGGAACAGGGCGTCGCGCAGGGAATTCCGTTTTCCCAGATCCTTGCCGCGGGCGGCGGGCCGTACCAGTACATTTTCACGGCCGGCCAGCCGCTGATCAATGTGAGCCAGGTGGATGCGGGCCTCTTCGTGCAAGACGACTGGAAAATCCTGCCCAACCTGACCATCAGTCCCGGCCTGCGCTACGAAGTGCAGAACAACATTCCCGATCACGGTGATTGGGCGCCGCGCATCGGCCTCGCCTGGGGAATCGGACCGGCGCAGGCACGCGGGCGGGCTCCGAAGACCGTAGTGCGGGCCGGCTTTGGATTTTTCTACGACCGTTTCAGCCTGGGCAACGTGCTGAGCACGATCCGCTATAACGGCGTGAATGACCTGTCCTATACCATCCCCAACCCGGCGTTTTACCCAGGCGCTGGCGTGCCGGTTCCGCCGCTCAGCCAGCTTGAAGCGCCGCAGTACGCCGGCTCGCTGCAAACCGACCACATCGATGGAACTTATCAGTCGCCGCGGATGCAGCAGTTGGCCCTTGGAATCGATCGCCAGTTGCCGAAAAATGTGACGCTCTCGGTGAATTACATCAACTCGAGGGGCACTCACGTGCTGCGGACGGTCGATATCAACTCGCCTTTGCCGGGCACTTTTATCGCCGGCAATCCGGTTTATCCGCTCGGCGAGAATGCCGGCTATTACGATCTGTTCGAATCGAGCGGGCTTTACAAGCAGAGTCAGTTGATCTTCAACGTCAACGGGCGAATCAGTCCCAGAATCTCGATCTTCGGTTTTTATGCCTACGGGCATGTCGACACCAACGTGCCGAATCCCGGCGGACAGCCTTCGAACCCCTACAACTTCAACGCCGACTGGGGTCCGGCCAACTACGATATCCGTCATCGCGTCAGCGTAAACGGCAGCATCTATTTGCCCTTCGCGCTGCGCCTTTCCCCGAATATCACGTACAACTCGGCGCCGCCGCTGAATATTGTCGAGGGCATCGATCCCATCGGCGACAGTCTGTTGACCACCGCGCGTCCGGCGTTTGCTCCCGCCGGATTTTCGGCGCCTGCCTGCACCCAGGAACTCGCGCGCGACTTTCAAACCTGCCTCGTTTCGGGGACCCGGTACGGCAGCTTTGTCATTAACGCTCCCGGCAATCTCCCGCAGATCCCCAGCAATTATTTTCGCGGCTATTCGCAGTTCAATTTCAATGTCCGCCTGAGCCGGAGCTGGGGGTTTGGCGAATCGACCACGCCGCAGAATAATCCGCGGCGCGGCGGCGGACCCGGCGGTCCTGGTGGATTCGGGCGAGCGATCGGTGGAGGAGGCGGCGGAGGCCGCGGCGGACCCGGCGGTGGTGGATTTGGCGGCATGTTCGGCGAATCGAGCGGCCGGAGGTACACCTTGACGGCCAGCATCATGGTCCACAACCTGTTCAATACGGTGAATCCGGGCCAGATCGAGAACGATTTGCTTTCGCCGAGGCTGGGTGATCCGCTGGCGCTCGCCAATATCGGCGGATATGGCGGAAACGCCCAAGCCCAGGCGTTCAATCGCCGCATTGATTTCAGCCTGCGCTTCGCGTTCTAACCAGGCGGAGCATTGTGTGGGCCAAAGCAATTCCGCGCCCGAAGGGGCACTAGACCATCAGTGGCATAAGCCGCCAGGCTTGTGCTGTTCACGGCCGACGAACCGGCAGGCGTCGAGCGCAAGCCTGGCGGCTTACGCCACTCCTCGTCTGTGTTACACTTGAACAGTTGGCTGCGGAAGCAGCCGGCATCCAGGACATTTCCATGCCAAAGTTGAAGACCCATAAGGGTGCCGCTAAGCGGTTCAAGAAGACTGGAACCGGTAAAGTGAAGCGCCGGCATGCCTTCGCGCGCCATATTCTGACCTCGAAGAAGCGCTCGCGCAAACGGCGGTTGGGCCACAGCGACGTCGCCGATCCGGCGAACTCGCCGGAAGTAAAAAGAATGCTGCCCTATTAGCAGCAGACCAATCATCGACTGGACGGGCTCCATCGCACGTGCCTGATCCGGCGTCATCGAAGAAGGAGAAAACGTGCCAAGAGTCAAACGTGGAACACACCGGCGGGCCAGCCGGAAGAAGACACTCGCCCTGGCCAAGGGCTTTTTCCTCACCAAGAGCAAGCTGCACCGTTCGGCGCAGGAAGCGGTGGAAAAATCGCTGCGCTACGGCTACATCGGACGGCGCCTCAAAAAACGCGATTTCCGCTCGCTGTGGATCGTACGCATTGGCGCGGCCTGCCGCAGCGCCGAAATTTCCTACAGTAAATTCATGAGCGGTCTGAAAAAAGCCGGCATCGAGCTCAACCGGAAAATTCTCGCCGACCTGGCCCTGCACGATCCGGCCGCTTTCGGCGCGCTCGTCACTCAAGCGAAAACCGCACTCGATTCAGGAGCAACGAAGTAACATGAGCAGTGCCGCGCCCGAACAGGATTCGCTTTTCGATCTGGAAGAACGCATTCGCCGCACCGTCGATCTGGTGACCACCCTGCGAGCCGAGCGCGATCAAGCCCTCGCCGACCGCGAGGCCGCCATTGCCGAACGCGACCAATCCCGCCAGGCCGCCGGCGCGTCGGCTTCCGAGGTCCAGAAGATGCGCCAGGAAATCGAGGAGCTCCGCGGGGAGCGGAAGCACGTCCGCACCCGCATCGAAAAACTGCTCGGACAGATGGATCTGCTCAGCGGATCGTAAATGGACGCCGCCCGAAACGCGATTCGAGTCACCATCTTTAATCAAACCTACTCGCTGGTGGTGAGCAGCGAGGCGGGCGAAGTGGAATCCCTCGCGCGCACGGTGGACGAGCTGATGTCGGACATCTCCCACCGGCTGGGCACGGCCGATTCCAACCGCGTCGCCGTGATGGCGTGCCTGCACCTGGCCGACCGCCTGCGCGCCATCGAGCGCGAGCTGGCCGATCTCAAAGCGCGCGTCGATGAGAAGTCGCGGCAATTTTCCCTGCTGCTTGATCAGGCGTCAGATTCGCCCGAATAAATGGCTTTAAAAGAAGTGGCGGAAAATATCCTGACCTCGCCGCTGCTCGCCTCGATCGGCTCGGTCGAGCATGGTTTCGGCACCCGTTTTTGTGACCTTTCGCAGCAGCACATGGCGGCTGTCCGCCAGGTTCACTCCGCCCGCTGTCTGATCGTCGACAGCCCCGGTACGGCGGGCGAGGGCGATGCCCTGCTGACCGCTCAGCCCGGATTGGCGGTTTCGGTCCGCACCGCGGATTGCCTGCCGATCCTTCTGGCCGACCCGGAGC